>CANLBD010000035.1 GCA_947488215.1 Myxococcales bacterium
GGGCGCCACGAAGAAGCTCGTCAGGTCTTCTCACGCAACCTTGAGGACGCGACGCGCGCCGGCATCGGGCCTCAGCGGACGCGCGCGCTGATCAACCTCGGTATCGTTCACCTTCAGGTGGGCGAGGTGGACGCGGCGACCGAGAGGTTCTCGGCGGCGCGCGACCTTGCCTCAGCCGCGGGTGAGCTCCGCCACCTCGGCCTCGCCTTAGACAACCTGGCGGTCCTCTTCCACAAGCGTCAGGACTTCGCGCGCGCCCTCGACCTCTACGACCAGAGCGGAGACGTCTTCCGCAAGCTCGGCAACCAAGGGCAGACCGCCCATACGGCGCTGAATCTGGCCGAGCTCTACTTGACCGTGGGTGACGCCCCCCGCGCCGAGCGCTTGGTCGATATTGCTCGAGGACACCTGCGCCGCGTCCGCTGGCGCGCGCTTGAGGCCCAATGCCTCGCGCTCGAGGGCGAGCTCGCCGCTCAGCGGGGGGACGACGCTCGAGCAGAGGCGCTACTCGACGAGAGCTTGAGCGCACTCGAGGCGATTTGTGCCGGCCCCGCAGAGCTCCTCGGGGTCCTGCTCGTCACCGTGCGTGTTCGCCTGCGCTTGGCGCAAGTGCCGCAAGCAGACACGCTCCTGAGCCGCGCGGACACCCTCGCTCGCGAGCCACAGGGTCACACTGCGCGCGCGCGGCTCGACGTGACGAGGGCCGAGCGGGCTGTTCATGGCGGCGACCTTGACGCCGCCGGCGCGCACGCCAGCGCCGCGCTCGACGCCGCCGAAGTCTTCGGCGACCGCGAATCGCGCTGGCGGGCTTACTTTGTGCTGGGGCAGGTTGCTTGGGCCCGTCAGGACCGACCCGCCACACTCCAGGCGCTCGCCGATGCGGTTGAGGTCATCGACGGCGTCGCCGCATCGCTCCCCGCTCCTCTGCGCGAGACGTACTTGGAGCTCGATGCGCGCAAGCAAGTCCGCCACGCCCTGCGTCGAGTGCGCGCTGGGCTGGAGCCGCCGAACTCCCGTCTTCAGGCGGGCGACCTGCCAAGCGTCGAGCGCCCCGCCCGTGATGTCCGTTGGCAGCCTCTGTGGGCCGAGCGATACCCGCAGCTTGTGGGTCGAGCGCCCTCGCTCTTCGGCGTCTTCAACGCCCTTGATCGAGTCGCGGGGAGCGACGCCATCGTGCTGATTCGAGGCGAGAGCGGCACCGGCAAGGAGCTCGTCGCGGCCGCTCTGCACGCCAATGGCCCTCGAGCGAGCGGCCCCTTCGTCAAGGTCAACTGCTCCGCCTTCGTCGAGACGCTCCTCCTGAGCGAGCTCTTCGGGCACGAGAAGGGCGCATTCACGGGTGCAGCGCTTCGGAAGAAGGGCCGCTTCGAGCTTGCGGATGGCGGTACGATTTTCCTAGACGAGATCGGCGACGTCTCTGCGAACACGCAGGTCGCGCTCTTGCGCGTCTTGCAAGAGGGCACCATCGAGCGCGTTGGCGGAGCCGAGACGCTGAACGTCGACGTGCGCGTCCTCTGCGCGACGCATCGTAATCTTGAGGAAATGGTCCGCCGAGGCGAGTTCCGCGCTGACCTGTACTACCGTCTGCGCGGCGTCATCATCGAGATTCCACCGCTTCGAGACCGGCGCGGGGATATTCCCCTCCTCGTCGAGCGCTTCCTGGCCAAGCGTCCGCAAGCAGACCGGCGCGCGCTCAGAATGTCGGCCGAGGCGCTCGCGAGCCTCACCTTGCATGACTGGCCCGGCAATGTGCGCGAGCTGGAGAACGTGGTTCGAAGCGCCGCGCTCTTCGCCGACAGCGACGTCATCGGGCTCTCGGAGCTGCGTGAGCTCGGGCCCTTCTTTCAGACACCGGATGAGCAGGCCTTGCTTGCGGTTCAAGAGCTGCTCGCGCAAGCGCACGCCGACGCGGACGCCGCGAGCCCCAGGCCCGTCAGCGAGCCTCCAGCGCCCCCCTTCATCGACGCGGTCAATCAGCTCGAGCACGGAGCATCCCCCTTGCTCGCAGCGCCGACACGCTCGACCGACGGGCGCCCAGACGTCTTCGAGGACGACTGGCTGGAGCGCGCGATCGAAGCCGAAGGCGGCCTCGCTGAGCTCAAAAAACGCATCGAGTTCGAGGCTGTCCAGCGTGCACTTCGGGCCTCAGGTGGCAACATCACGCGCGCGGCCGAGCGTCTTGGTATGAAAAGACCTCGACTTTCCCAGATCATTCATGCGATGCCTGAGTTGAGCGATCTGTTGCGGGAGGTCGGTGAAGGATGACGCGCGCACGAACATGGCTGCTGGCCGCTCTCGCTTCGAGCATGGCCGCCTGCGCCGTCGAGCCGCGTGACCCCGGGCTCATCTCCGGCGAGTCCGCAGCAAGCCCCGCCGCAGGGGCCACTCAGACGGCGCTCGTGATCGAGCCGACCCTCGAGTTGGTTGGCCTCGCGGGGGTGTACGACCGCCTCGTCGTGACTGCGCTGGAGTTCGATGCAGAGGTCTACCTCCTTCGGGCGGACGAGAACGCTGGACTCGACGGCGACGTCGTCAACGTGCACTACCTGTTCAAAGACGGGTACGCCTCGACCGCACGGCCCGATGGGGACCTCACGCTGCAGGGTCCGGGGCGATACCGCGTCCTCGTTCGCGTGCACGCGAACGCGCCGACCGGCGAGTCTGTTTCGCTGGAGGGCGCCTACCGTCGAGTCACGAACGTCTCGAAGTCGGACGAGCCCACACCGAGCCCCGCCGAGCCCACGCCGAGCCCTGCTGAGCCGACCCCCAGCCCCGCTGAGCCCACGCCGAGCCCTGCTGAGCCGACCCCCAGCCCCGCTGAGCCCTCGGGCAACGACGAATACAAGGCTGCCCCCGCCGAGGCCACCGAGGCGCTCTTCGTGACGTCATCCCGCGCCTTCGAGTTCTACGCGGGCGAGGTCGAGGTGGGCGCCGAGGCGCGCCATCTTTACGTCAGCTGGGACGTTCGCACGTGGCTGCGTGCACTGCTGGCCCAGCCCTTGGGCCTAACGTCCTCCGACGCTTCGTTGCGAGACGACATGAGCACGCCGTCGACGGTCTTCGTCGACACGCGGGCCGAGTTCGAGCTCAGCGCGCGCTGACCTCCCGGGCGAACGTCAGCCCTTCGCCGTCACGCTCCGCTCGGATCGAACTGCCTTCGGGGAACTCGCCCCGCAGGAGCGCGCTCGCGAGTGGGTTCTCGACGAGCTGCTGAATGGCGCGCTTGAGCGGCCGCGCGCCGTAGACAGGATCATAGCCGCGGTCGGCGAGCAGCGTTGCTGCGCTGTCTGACAACGTGAACGTCAGCCCTCGCTCGCCCAGGCGCCGTCGAAAGCGCTCAAGTTGGAGCTCCACGATGTGACCGATCTCGGTGCGACTCAGCCGATCGAACACCAAGACATCGTCGATGCGGTTCAGGAACTCTGGCCTAAACGTTGACCGCACCACGCCCAGGACGCGCGTCTCGATCTCCGAGCGGCTCACATCAACGGCGCCGATGTACTCGCTCCCCAAGTTGCTCGTCATGATGATCACGGCGTTTCTAAAGTCGACGGTTCGCCCCTGACCGTCCGTCAGGCGGCCGTCGTCGAGGACCTGCAGCAGCACGTTGAAGACGTCGGGGTGCGCCTTCTCGACCTCGTCGAGCAGGACCACAGCATAGGGCCGCCGCCGCACGGCCTCGGTGAGCTGGCCCCCTTCGTCGTAGCCCACGTAGCCCGGCGGTGCGCCAATCAGGCGCGACACGCTGTGCTTCTCCATGTACTCCGACATGTCGATACGAACCATCGCGCGCTCGTCATCGAACAAGAACTCGGCGAGGCTCCGAGCGAGCTCGGTCTTGCCCACACCCGTGGGACCCAAGAACAAAAAGCTCCCCATCGGACGGTTTGGATCGGCGAGCCCTGCGCGCGCTCTGCGCACCGCGTTGGCGACCGCCGTGACCGCGTCGTGCTGACCAATGACGCGCGCATGGAGACGCGCCTCCATCTTCGTCAGCCGCTCAAGTTCGCCCTCAAGCATGCGCTCGACGGGGATGCCCGTCCACCGAGCGACCACCGCGGCGATGTCGTCGCTCGTGACCTCCTGTCGCAGGAAACGATCGGCGCTCGCTGCAGCCTCGCGCTCGACCTCTGCGAGCTCGCGCTGCAGACGCAGCCGCTGTGCGTGAAGCTCGCCTGCGCGCTGGTACTCGCGCTCACGCGCTCGATCATCGGCGACGGTGTGCAGCCGCTGACGCAGACGCTCCTCTTCGCCAGCGGCTTGGTCCAGCTGCTCACGCAGGCCGCTCGCCCGCTGCGCTGAGCCCTTTTCGGCCTGCCACCTCGCCTGCAACGCGGCGCTCTCACGCCGAAGTCCGACGAGCTCTTGCTCAATCGCGGTGACTCGACGCGTAGAGGCCTCGTCCTTCTCCTTGCGGAGCGACACGAGCTCAATCTCGAGATTCGCGATCTTGCGTTCCGCGTCGTCGATGACAGTCGGTCGGCTGTCGAGCTGTAGGCGAATGCGGCTCGCGGCCTCGTCCATCAGATCAATCGCTTTGTCCGGGAGCTGGCGATCGGGCAGGTACCGATGCGAGAGCTTCGCCGCGGCAATGAGCGCCGCGTCTTGGATGCGAATGCCGTGGTGCACCTCGTACTTGTCCTTGAGACCGCGCAAAATCGAGATCGTATCGGGCAGGCTCGGCTCACCCACGAAGACCGGCTGAAACCGACGCTCGAGCGCCCCGTCCTTCTCGATGTGCTTGCGGTACTCCTCAAGCGTCGTCGCGCCCACGCAGCGCAGCTCTCCGCGAGCGAGCGCGGGCTTCAGCATGTTGGACGCATCCATCGCGCCCTCAGCAGCGCCCGCCCCCACGAGGGTGTGCAGCTCGTCGATGAACAGGACGACCTGTCCCTCTGCCGCCGTGACCTCTTGAAGCACAGCCTTCAGGCGCTCCTCAAACTCTCCTCGGAACTTCGCCCCCGCGATCAGAGCGGCGAGGTCGAGGCTGAGGAGTTTGCGGTCACGCAGCCCCTCAGGCACATCGTTCGCAGCGATCCGTTGGGCGATGCCCTCGACGATCGCGGTCTTGCCGACGCCCGGCTCGCCAATCAGGACGGGGTTGTTCTTAGAACGCCGCTGCAGCACCTGCATCACACGACGGATCTCCTCGTCTCGACCAACGACAGGGTCGAGCTTCCCGCGCGTCGCGAGGTCCGTCAGGTCACGGGTGTACTTACGCAAAACATCGTACTTGCCCTCGGGCTCGGGGTCCGTCACGCGGACTTGCCCTCGGATGCCCTTCAGCGCGCCCTCCACTGCGTCGCGCGTCACGCCCAAGCGCGCGAGCACCGCACCGATGCCCTCGCGCTGGTCGCAGAACGCCAGCAGCAGGTGCTCGCCCGAGACGAAGTCGTCGCGCATGCGGCGCGCCTCGTCGGCGGCCGCGTCAAGCCCGCGCACCAGCGCGCGGCTCTCTCCGAGGTGGGTATCACCGTGCGCTCGAGCCAGCTTCGCGAGTACACCTTCAATCGCCTTGAGGACCGCTGCGGGCTCGACCTTCAACGTCGTGAGGATGGAGCGCAGGACGCCCTCCTTCGCGGACAACATGGCCCGGAGCACGTGCTCAGGCAGCAGCTCCGGCGCGCCGTCGCGCCGCGCCTCGTCGACCGAAAACGCGATCGCCTCGCGGACCGCACGCGTCATTTTCTCTGCGTTCATCGCGCCCTCCCCAATCGTCTGAGCCCACTGCATTCACGTTAAGCACGCGCAGGTGCGCGCAAGGGGCGTTGACTTCGATTCCCGCGCGTTTTAGGGCACTCACATGGCAAATCGTGCTCGGCGTCCCTCAGCTCTCGCGCTCTCCGCGGTCATCGCCACCGTGGTCTCCGCAACGCCCTCGGCCGTGTTCGCCGACGAAAAGGCGCGCAGCGGCGACACCGCGCTCGCGCCCTCGCTCGAGTTTCAGCTCGGCGTCCACAACAGCGCGAACGTACGGAGGTCCGATGACAAGACGGACGGGACCGACGCGCGCGCGCTGCTCGCCATCGTCCCAGGCTTTGACAAGTTCTACGGCCGCGTCTTTGGGCTCGGGGCCGAGTACATGTTCGTCTGGGCGGGCGCTTCCGAGGGCACGTCGCGTCGCCTCATCATGTCCCTGCATCCCCGCATGCGGATGAGCTTTCCCGTACACGGCAAACTGACGCTCGACGGCGTCCTCGGCGTTGGACCCGCGGTCTGGATGGCGCAGGACGGCCTCAAGACTGCGAACGGCGGCGATGACCGCCTCGGCTGGAGTTTGCGCTTCGCCTTCGGCGCGAGCTGGCAGTTCAACGACGCGGTCGCCGCGTTCGGGAGTCTGGGCTACTACACGACGACGACCTACGGCGACGACTTGACGGCCGAGCTCGCCGCCATTCCCCTCAGCGTCGGCCTCCGCAGCGTCTTTTAGCCGCTCGGGGTCCGGCGCGCGCGAACCGTCGCGGCGATTGTCGCGACTCGCGCTGCGCGGACCGTGTCACCCGCCGCCGCGCACTGAAGCGCGAGCGCCTCAAGGCCGGCCGCCCATGCATTCACACGCAGCGGTGTCCTCCGGTCGATCGCGAGCGCCGCATCGAGTGATGCGTCGAGCGCGGCGGAGTCACCGGACGCGCACGCGGCACGGGCAAGCATGACCTGAACCACTGCGGTCCACGCAGGGTCGTCGCACAGCGAGAAGCGTTCGAGCGCAGCGCCCAGATGAGCGCGGGCGCTGATCCACTGAGTGGCGTCAAATGCACATCGAGCAAGCTGCACATGCCACACGCCTGCCTGAAGTGCGTCGCCCCCGGTGTCAGAGAGCGCAACCGCGTCCCGATAAGCCTCGTCATTGGCAAAGCTGAAGGTCCCACGGCGGGTCACTTCGAGGACGCCGAGCTCGACTAAGCGCTCAAGCTCGATCTCGAGCGCGACGGCATCGAAGCCCAAGCCAGCCGCAGCGAGCGCCACATCGCCGAAGCTCAATTCCCCCGCGATTCGACTCAGCGCACGAGCCAACGAGACCGTGATCGCTGGCAGCGGCGCCGCGTCGCGACGGGTCGGCGCTGGAGAATCGACCGCGTTCGTCAGAGCCCTCAGGGTCGCGAGGGCGATCGACGCGGACGGCCAGCGCGCCTCGGGTGCCTTCTCCAGGAGGCGCGCCAACCACCCCTCAAAGCCCTCGGGCACCTCAAGGCCGGCCCGAGGGCGAAGCGGAGGCAGTGGCTGGTTCAGGTGAGCCATGATGGTCGCCGCCTCCGAGGCGCCGACGAAGGGTGGGGCACCGGAGACGACCTCCCACATCATGACACCGACCCCGTACAGGTCGGCGGCGGGCTCTGCAGCCGCGTCGCCCGTTGCAGCCTCAGGGCTCATGTAGACGGGCGTTCCGATGACCCGTCGCTCGGCACCCGTGAGGTCGTCGTCCTCGGGGCCGTCTAGATGCGCGCAGCCGAAGTCGAGGAGCTTCGCGCGTGGGGCTCCTGCCCCATCTCGACCCACCAAGACATTCGCGGGCTTCAGGTCACGGTGAACGACGCCCGCGGTGTGGGCTACGTCGAGCGCACTGAGGACCTGTGAGAATACCTGCTCGACCTCGCGCCATTCGGGCAGCGCTGTCCAGCACGCGCCGAGGGGAGCACCGTCGATGCGCTCCATGACCACGCACGCCGACCCTGCGGCGTCCAGGCCCGCCGCGAGGACCACGACGATGTTGGGGTGGTCGAGGCGAGCGACCAACCGAGCCTCTCGAAGGAGCCGCGCCTGCTGTGAAGCGTCACGCGCATACTCAGGCTTCAGGCGCTTGATCGCGACCCGCGCGCCCGTTGACCGGTCGAGCGCCGCGACGACGCGCGCAGTCGCCCCCTCGCCCAGGACCTCTCCCAGGATGTACGCCGCGTCAAGGTCCCTGACGCCTGAGCTCAATGTGATGCACCGTTGAAGGCGAGACTGCGGGCGCGGCTCGCCTCGGCTTCGAGCCGCAGTGCGTCGAAGACCTGCGCGGCGCGCTCCAGTAAGACCACAGCCCGCTCGGTGCGGCCGAGATGAAGGTCGACCTCTGCTGCACCCGCGAGCCCCCGAGCGTAGTCCGCTTCGATCACACCGTGTTCGGCATCGAGCGCCCACGCCGCCTGCAGCAGAGCATCCGCCCGCTCGTCCTCGCCACGCTCAGCGCCCATCCACGCCAGCACCGCCATGACGCTGGCGCTCTGCCCCGCTGCAAGCGCCCGATCGCCCGTCGCGAGCGCCTGCGCCCGGCTCAACCGACGCTCTGCGACTTCGAAGCGGCGCAAACCGGCTGCACCCAAGCCCAGCTCGAGCGTCGCGACGAGCTCGCGCCCCGCGTCGCCGGCGCGTTCGAACGCGTTGCACGCCTGCTCGAAGTAGGCCTCGGCCTCGAGCCACTCCCCGGCCTCTCTGCGCGCACGCGCCAAACTCAGCGCGGCTCGCCCGCGCGCCGGGGCGTCCCCCAACGAGACGCTCCGCGCGAGTGAAGCCTCAAAGAGCTGGAGAGCCTGAGCGCCCATGCCCAAGATCCGATAAGTCTCCCCGAGCAACCACTGAGTGAAGGCAAGGCCCACGGGGTCGGACCCGCCCTCGTACTCTTGTCGAGCACGCTCAAGCCGGTCACGGGCGCTGATCGTCTCGCCCCTCCGAAGATGAATCTCTCCCTGCCCGCGGAGCGCGCGGGCGACACCCAATCGGTCTCCAGAGCGCTCCATCGCCGCGCGCGCCCCCTCTAAGGACGCGAAGGCTTCCTCTGAACGTCCTAGGGCGCGCTCGACAAGGCCTCGCCCGAACAGGCATCGCGCCCGGCCGTGAACGTCGCCGTACTCGTCGAAGATCGCCTCGGCTTCTGCGTAAGCGGCGCTCGACTCATCGAACAGACCCGACGAGCGCAGTAAGTCGCCGACGAGGAGCAAAGCGCGAGCGGTGAGCTCGACCTCACCCCGCTGACGGCTCCACGCCAGGACCTGATTCGCAAGGGTCTTCGCCCGCGCCCCCTCGCCGCGCGCTGCATCCAATTCACCGAGCGCAAGCCATCCCTGAGCGCGGAGGCGCAGCGTATCGGGCGCGGTCTCGCGCTCAAGGAGCGCGTCCACCTGCTCAAGCGCGGCTTGAGCCTCTGCAAAGCGACCGAGCCCCTGCAGGTACTTCGCGCCCGTCATCGCCCAACGCGTCGCCGCGCGGACATCCCCGGCCCGCACGTAAAGCGCTGCAAGGGTCGCGGCGCTGGGGGCCGGGTCGCGGCGCACGAACTCTGCGTAGACATCCGCTGCAATTCGAGCGCGGTCCTTGAAGTCAGCTCTCGCCTCGAGCCGAGGTACCAGAGAATCTCGCAAGAGCGGGTGCACGTAGCGCAGGCGGTCGCGCTCAGCGGCGCGCGACTCAGCGAGCACGCCCGCCTCGATCAAGGCGTCGAGCAGCCCATCGATCCGCGACCCGTGAGGCAAGAGCGTACGAAGAAACTCAGTCGCGAGCTCGTAATCGAACGACTCTCCGAGCAGCGTGAGCGATTCGACGGCTGCAAGCGTCGATTGGGGCTCCCTCGACGTGCTGACGACCAGCTCCATCCGAGCGACCAAGACCTCCGCCACGCTCTGCGGCCATGATCCCGGCGACGCCCCTCGACTGACGCGGACCACACCATCCGAGGCGACCTCGAGCTCGCGCGTCTGCAAGAGGTAGAGCACCAACTCTCGCGCGAAGAAAGGCACGCCGCGAGTGCGGCGTTGCAAGGCGTCGGTCAAACCCGCATCCAAGCGGCCCACATGGCCGACGATTCGAGCCAGCGCGTCTCCGTCCAGGGGGCTCAGCTTCAAGGTCTTCACGCAGGCGCCCGCGGCCCGCTCAAGACCGGCAATGAGGCGAGCCGCGCGCGCGTCCACGGCCGCCCCCGAATCGTCGACAGTCATGCCTGTGACGACGAGTACGGGTAACGGTCGCAGCTCGACCCACGCGGCCAAATGCTCAAGAAATGCAGCGATCTCCGCGCTGACGGCGTCGAGGGAATCAATCACCAGCGCGACGGGACGGTCGCGGCTGACCCATGAGAGCAGGTCGACCACGCACATCAGGGCATCACGCGTGATGGGTTCGAACGCGTGACCGGTCTCGGTTGCTCGACGCGTCCAGAACGCAGCGACCCGCGCGCCCAGCGCTTCGGCTTCGGCGACCACCGACGCCGGAGCCTCACCGTTCGCCGCGGTGAAACGCAGGAGCGCCCCGACGACCTCGCGCTCGGTCAATGGAGCGTCGCTCGAAAGTCCACCGCAGAGCGCGCTCACCAGCGCCCGCAGGCCCGTCGCCCCAGAGGTATCCTGCTCCTGGCTCAGCGCGACCTGGAACATCCACCCGCCCTCGCTGAGCTGGTCCATGAGCCACCGTACCAAGCGCCGACGCCCCATCCCGGCGGTGCCTCGGAGGACGGCAATCTGAGTCACGCCTTCGGCACAGACGACGCTGGCACGCGACCACAGCCAGACGAGCTCGTCATCGCGGCCTACGAGCGGAGCGTCCTCGGGTGCAAGGTCCCCAGCGTCGGCCGGAAACGGCTGCACGGCGTTCCGACCGGTCGGTCGCACCAGCGGTGTCTGAAGCGGGAGCAGCGCGGTGTCCGATGGGCTGGACTGCTCAAAGGCGCGCAGAGCGAGCGTCGCGTCACCGTCCCCGTCGTCATCATCAGCCCGCGCGTTCGCTGGGGCAAACTGCGAGAGCAAGCGGCGAAGCTCGGCGGCGGTCCTTGGCCTGCGGTCCGGTTCCTTCTCTAGGCAGCGCAGCACGATGGCGTCGAGCCCCAAGGGCACATTGAGCCCCAGACGAGGTACGAGCGGAGGCACCGGGTCCATGACATGCTTCAGCGCGACCGCCATCGCGTGAGCGCCCGTGAACGGCGGCGCGCCCGAGAGGCACTCGTAGAGGATCACGCCGACCGCGTACAAGTCGGTCCCAGGACCAACAGACCCTTTGCCCGCGGCCTGTTCGGGTGCCATGTAGAGAGGCGTGCCGAACGCGTCGCCCTGCGCCTGCGTCAGCTTGATGTCCTGATCGTCTTCGATCCTGGCGAAGCCAAAGTCGAGCAACTTGGTCTGAGGTCGCTGACCCGGCGCGCGCTCAACGAGGATGTTCTCCGGCTTGACGTCACGGTGCACGACGCCGCGCGCATGGGCAAACGCAAGGGCGGAGAGGACCTGGTCGATGACCGTCAGGAGCTCATCGAGGCCGAGGCCCTCGTCGCGCAGCTCGGACAGCGGGCGCCCACGCACGAGCTCCATCGCCAAGAAGGCAGAGCCGTCCTCGCTCTCTCCAAAGTCGAGGAGTCGGACGATGTGAGCGTGGCTCAGGCGCGCGACGGCTCGGGCCTCGCGCACGAAGCGGCGTCGCACGCGCGCGTCACGCGCGAACTCCGGCCTCAGGCCCTTGAGCGCGACCCGTTGTCCCGTGCGGTGGTCGAGCGCTTCGAAGACACGCCCGATCCCCCCTTCACCGAGCAGCTCGCCCAGGGCGTAGCGACCCGCAACCAGCTGTCCACGCTCCATGACGTGCAGAGTACCACGCGTCAGGCGGCGCGTGCCTGAACGAAGGCGACGAGCGCCTCGAGCGTCTTGATCTCGCGCAAGTGGTCGGCGCGCGCTTCGAGGCCGAACTCGCGCTCTAAGAAGAACGCAAGGTCAACGAGGTCTAGGCTATCGAGCATCAGCGTCCCGCCCAGCGTTGCGGTGGGTGTCAGCAACGGCTGAGCGCGCGCAAAGTCGGTGTGCAGTATCGACGTGACGCGGGCGTGGATCTCATGGGCGGTCATCTCGGCCTCCACGGGCGCCCTACTGCAAACCCCGGACCGCGCGATTCTGGCCACCAAACCCGCCACATCGCCGCGGGACGGATTAGACTGGCGCGATGCTTGAGAAGCGAACCTTCCTCGTCGACCAAGGCACAGGGTGGCAAGTCGCGTTGCACCGCTACCGCGACCCGCGCGCTCTGCGCTCAGACACCGACCCCGTCGTGATCGTGCCGGGCTTCGCGATGAACAGCTTCATTTTGGGCTACCATCCGACTGGTCGACCGCTGACCACCTATCTCGCTGAGCGCGGGTACGAAGTCTTCTGCGTCGACCTCCGGGGTCAGGGCGAGGCCCGAGCCGTCACGGGCAACCGACGGTTCGGGCTTGAAGACGTCGCGCTCGTCGACCTGCCCGTCGCGGTCGACGCCGTCCTCGAGCGCGCCACCCATGCGGCCGAGGCCGGGGTAAGCCTCGTCGGCTGCAGCCTGGGCGCAACCTACATGTTCATGAACGCCGCCTGGCGACCCCATCCCCGCATCGCGCGCTTGGTCAATCTGGGCGGTCCGCTGCGCTGGGACGCGGTCCATCCGCTCCTGACGCTGCTCTCGCGCGCCCCCATCGGTGCGTTCCCGATCCGGGGCACGCGACGACTCGCCCGCGCTGCGCTGCCGCTCCTCGCGAAGTTGCCCGGTGTCCTCGACCTGTACCTCAACCCTGCGCTCTGCGACCTGACGCGGCCCGAAGCGCTCGTCAACACGATCGACGACCCGATCCCCAGGATCAACCGACAAATCGCGCGCTGGGTTCAGGCCCGCGACCTCGTCATCGAAGGTCGAAACCTCAGCGTCGACGCGGCGAACATTCGACTTCCCCTGCTCACGATCGTCGCGAATGCCGACGGCATCGTCCCCGAGGCGACCGTCACCTCGGGTGATCGGCTGGTCAGCACCCCCCCGGCGCTTCGGAGGGTCGTCGTTGCCGGCGACGCGCGCACCCGCATGGCACATGCCGACCTGTTCATGAGCAACGTGGCGGAGGCGAACGTCTTCTCGCCCCTCGCTGATTGGCTCGACGACGCCCTCACGGCGCCGACCTGACGCTCGAAAGCCTATTCCTACTCGCGATGGCGTGAGAAAACGCACGGTGCGCGCTCCCCGCGCTCGTCCTGCGGTCTGGCGCCGATACATTTCCGCGAAAACCGCGTGAAAATCGGCATGGATTTTGCTCCTATGCGACCCGAATCCCCTTCGTCAACCGACGCACGGGGTCATGAAATTCCAGTTTCGAGTGCCGAACGAAACGAGAGGCAACAGGGAATGAAGAAGAACCGCCGATCATGGCTCGCCGTCGCCCTACCGGGCGTCGTCCTGCTTCCCGCGTGCAGCGAGGAAGTGAAGGACATCAATCGGGTCCAGCCGGGCTACATCGCCAAGGACGCGCTCGCAGGCGAGTGGTACTACCGTCAGACCATCGTCGACGTGCCGCCGGATGTCGGCATTGGCTTCGTCGGCCTCGAGGGCAAGCTCGAGAAGGTCGTCTTCGACGTGCGGTCGGACGGCGTGTTCGTGCGCCGCTCGCACGAAGCGATCGAAGGGCTCGACGAGGACATGGCGCTCCCGGGCGCACAGTTCCAAGGCGACGTGATCGCGCACATGCGCTCGAACACGTTCGATATCCGCCGTGACTACAATCGGTCCTCTGGCTCGCAGAGCAACGTGCTCAACGAGAACTCGAGCGACCGTCCGTGGTGGGAGCAAGAGTTCCTGCGTCCCGACTGGTCGTCGTTCCACGGTAAGGGGTCGGTCGACTTCGTCGGCATGTTCAAGGCCGCGGCGTCTGGCAGCTACTTTGTGCCGCAGTACGAGCGCACGAACCCTGACCACCTGCAGCTCGACACGACCGAGGGCGTGATCAACTTCACGCAGTCGTACACGGTGAGCGACGGTGGCTACACGTGCTTCATGGAGTTCGGCTTCTACCGCAGCTCCACGAACACGCGGAATTCGTGCGGCACCGGCGACATCAAGATCCGTCACTCGTTCCTCCGTATCAACCCGGACGACGCCGCTCAGTTCGAGCCTCGCCGGTACTTTGACCGCGACATCCTGCGGGACGAAGACGGCCGCCCGATGACGTACGTGACCGTCTCAGTGCCCGACGGCCGGGGCGGAAACGAGTACGTCGACGTCGAGTGCACGTCGGACACCCTCGCCCAGCTCGCCCCCAACTACAGCGCGGCGGACTGCAAGCCGGTCGCCGCGCCGGGCATGAATCGCTTCGGCTTCTTCCGCACCGAGCGCTTCGCCACCGACCGTCGCGTGCCGAACGGCCACGACGAACTGCGTAACTTCTACGCCAACCACCACAAGATCTGGGAGCAGGTCTACGAGTGGGAGTTCGAGAGCGACGGCAAGACGATCAAGCGCACTGAGGACGGCAAGCCCGTCGTCAAGCGTGATGCGAAGGGTGAGCCCGTCCGCGTCCCGGTCGCTGAGCGCAAGGTCCGTCCGATTGTCTACTACCTGAACGTCAACTTCCCCGAGGACCTCAAGGAGACCGCGCGTACGATCGCCCAGGACTGGGATACGGTCTTCGTCAACGCGATCGCCTCCGCGAAGGGGATCAGCGCGGACGCGCTCCGCGCTCAGATTGCGGCGGACGACCCGAACGGCAAGAACACTGCGTACCGCATCGAGGAGAACGGCTGCACCCCGTCCGCGCTCGAGGCCTACCTCGAGCGCGTACCCGAACTGCGTGATGTCGCGAACAACACCGCCGAAGGCCAAGGCATCCTGCCGGGCAATCTGACCCGCATCTGCGCTGCCCTTGAGAGCGAGAGCGTGGACCTTGGCGTAGAGAAGTTCGTCTGGCAGCAGGTCGGCGACGTCAAGTACAGCTTCGTCTACTGGGTCAACGAGAACCAGCCGCAGGGCCCGCTCGGCTTCGGGCCCTCGGGCGCTGACCCGCAGTCGGGTCGCATCCTGAGCGGCAACGCCTACGTCTACGGCGCGGCGATCGACGAGTACAGCCGCGCCTCGATGGACACGATCCGGTTCCTCAACGGTGACATCCTCGAGGAGTACGGCGAGGAGTACAACTCGATCGCCAGCGGTCAGACCGTCGAAGACTGGTACGAGATGCGCAAGCGCAGCCGCGCGGACGAGCCGGTCGAGATCAGCCAGGGTCTGCGGAACGAGCTCGCGCAGCGCTTCGCCCCATACCAGCTGAAGAACCCAGAAATCACCCGCTTCGACAACGGTAACATCGACCTCTCCAAGGTCGTGAAGAACATGTCCGACCGCGCGCGCCAGCGCGACCCCGCCGATCCGTTCTACGGCGTCGACAACCGTGGTGACTCTCGCGAGTTGCTCAAGATTCGCCTGCGTGAGGACCCCCTGCTCCGCGCGCGCATGGTCCCGCAAGCGACCCTCGCGCTCGTTGAGCGGATGTTCCAGTGGAACTCGGACGACCACCTCGGTGAGGAGATGCCGCCGGAGATGCTCGACGCGATCGTTGAGCTCGCGGTGAACCCGCGCGCGATCGGTGAGCACATGCAGAAGCGCACGCAGTTCTACCTGGAGCGCAACATCTCCCTGCCCGAGTTCTACGACGACGCCGTTTACGGCCTCGCGCTGTCGCTCAAGGGCCAGTCGCCCGAGGAGGTCTACAAGAAGGTCCGCGAAGAGATCTTCCGCGGCGTCATGCTGCATGAGATTGGCCACACGCTGGGCATGACGCACAACTTCCGCGCTTCGGCGGATGCCTTGAACTACTTCGATGAGTTCTGGGACATCGAGGAGCGCTTCGAGACGGACGCGGAGCGCGACCTCGAGCTGCAGCCGCAGTACCGCTACACGTCGATCATGGACTACGGCGCGCGGTTCAACTCCGACTTCGAGGGTCTCGGGAAGTACGACCAGGCCGCCATCAAGTTTGCCTACACCGGCATGGTCGAGAAGTTCGAAGACGAGGTTCCGGTCCCGGGTCGCCTCGACATGCACCTCGAGTTCGACAACTACACCAAGATCCCCGACCTGCTCGGCGGCGACCTTGAGAACCTGAAGCGCCGCGAAGACATCGCAGCCGAAGAGGCAGTGGCGGCTCTCCGACAGGGCGTCCGTGAGAACGGTGTCCTCTTCGCCGAGAACCCCACACGCGCCGCCAAGGACTACTGGATCGACCGGACCGTCCCGTACTTCTACTGCTTCGACTACTACAACGGGAACGACCCGCGCTGCCGCACCTGGGACGAGGGTCCGACGTATGAGGAGTCCGTCCGCTCGGCCGTCCAGCGGTTCTGGAACTACTACTTCTTCAACAACTACCGGCGCGGTCGCGACGAGTACCAGTACCAGAACGCGTACTTTGGTCGGATCGAGCGCCTGATGCCGTACCTTGAGTTCCCCTTCCAGTCGTACGCCTTCCTGCAGCAGTTCACGAACCGCGACGGCAAGCAGCTCGACGTCGCCGAGGACCTCCTGCGGGCGTCCGCGCTGACGACGGACTTCATGCTCCAGGTGCTCGGAACGCCCGACCCCGGTCCGACGTGTAAGTTGCAGATCTCGGGCGGCTTCAACCCCGAGTTCAAGTACCTGCCGGCGAGCACGTTCCTCGACTACGGCGACACGCGAGCCTGCCAGGAGCGGGGGGATTACTACGACATCCCGCTCGGCGTTGGCCGCGGCCAGTTCCTCGACCTGTCCGACGACTACAACACGAAGATCGACTACATCGGCACGTTCTACGAGAAGCAGTACATGCTGCTCGCAATGCTCAACAGCGGCCTGACCTTCGCTCAGCTGCCCGGTGCGATCTTGGCTTCGTACGACGCGGCAGGCGGCCAGTACGGCATTCGCTTCGGCTACTACGACATCTTCTCAGAGTCGATGGTCAGCCTCGTGAACAGCATCCTGAACGGCGCCTTCGGCTACCTGCGCTGGAGCACGTTCGACCGCGGCGACTTCGGCGACGCGTTCGCCTCGCGCCCCTACCACACGCGCGTGACGAAGGACGCCGACGGGAACATCGAGCTGCGGTACCCCCGCTTCTTCGACTACGCCGCGGTGGACCCCCGCCTCCCCAGCGCAGACGGCGCGGGCTTGGGCGACGAGTCGACCGAGATCTGGACCTACATCCCCTACGACCTCGGTAACTTCTCCGTCTATGCCGCCACGCAGTTGAACAGCCGCGTGAACGACGACCGGCTCGACTTCTACCAGTATGTCGCGATCGAGGTCGTCGGCTCGGGCAGCGAGCGCGAGGTCACGCCTCGGAATCCGAACGCCGACATGGTCGAGTTCGTGAACCCGAAGTCCGGCGAGACCATGCGCGCCTATCAGACCGAGGACGGCCGCTCGATGGCTGTCGAGCTCCTCCGACGTGCCAGCGCTGCCGCCAACGACTGGCGCGCCGCCGAGGCAAACCGCGAGAGCGACCCCGACGAGTTCAACAATCAGGACGCGAAGCTGGAGTTCTACCTGGGCGTGGTCCAGGACTTCCGCCTGCTCCGCTCCGTCATGGACATGGGGAAGTGACCATGACCCTCCGCACCAAGGACACCCGCCTCATGAATCGCATCGCGCTGCCGGCGCTCGGCGGCCTGCTCTTCTTCGTGCACGGCTGCGCCGAGCCCGTTCAAGACATCAACACCATCCACGAGAAGCTCCTGCCCAAGACCATGTTCGAGGGCACGTGGTACTACCGACAGATGGTCGTGGGGTCGGACCCCACGGTCAGCTGGGGCGGCATGATCGGCCTTGAGGCCGACACCGAGAAGGTCGCCTGGGAGATCCGCGAGAACCAGCTCATCGCCTACCGCGTGCACGAGGGCGTGCCGGGCATCGACGAGGACGACACCCTGCCCGGCTCCAATTACCGGGGCGAGCCGATCGTCTCGTTCCCGATCGCGGGCCACTTCGACATCGAGCGCGGCTACAACGCCCAGACGGGCGAGCAGAACAACACGATCGGGACGAACACCTCGGACCGCCCGTGGTACGACCGCGACTACCTCGACATCGACTTCTCGACCTCGCTCGGTAGCCCCGCTGACTTCGGCATGTACCTGAACTTTCAGGACAACTTCGACGTCGCGGGCTGGGACGACACCTATCGGTACTCGCCCGACCAGCCGGTCTA
>CANLBD010000036.1 GCA_947488215.1 Myxococcales bacterium
GAGAACCTCGTCCAGTACTATGCCGCAGCGGCACCCCACCTGACGCAGCAGGACCTAGAGCTGCTGCCGGAGCACCTACAGGAGGTCTCGAAGATGACGCTCGCAGAGAAGTGGATGCGACAGGCCCGCAAGGAGGGCCGCAAGCAGGGGTTGGAGGAGGGCCGTCAAGAGGGCCGCCAAGAAGGCCGCCTCGACGGTCAGCGACGGCTGCTTCAGAATCAACTCCGCCTCAAGTTTGGAGAGCTCGACTCTGCGACGCTTGCGTGGCTGCAGGCTGCGACTGAGCCGGCGCTCGAGGCCGCGAGCGAGCGCATCCTGACGGCCACGAGCCTAGTCGACGCGGTCTCGGACGATCCGTTTCGTTGAATCGACCGCCACCGCGCGCTACCCTCGCGCATCCAAGCGAGCAGGGCTTCGCACGAAGGACGCCGCAGACGATGAGACCGCACCGCTCCGCACTCCTGCTCGCCTGCGGGACACTCCTCGCTGTGGGCTGCGCGTCGCCCCCCGACGCCGCTGTCCACGAAGCGGACGCCACGCCGGGCGGTGCAGCGCCTGCGCCGGTGACAACGCCACCCACCGAGCCCTCGGTGCCCGCCACCGCGGCGTCGCTCCCGCCACCACCGCAGGCACAAGACCACTGCGACCCGCTCGACCTCGCGCCCCGCGATCCGGGCCCTGCGCTCATCCGCCGGCTGACCCGGACCGAGTACAACAACACCGTCCGCGACTTGCTCGGCGATGCCAGCGCGCCCGCGGACGCGTTCTTGCCCGACGAAGAGTTCATGGGCTTTCACAACCAAGCGGGCTCCCTCCAAGTGTCGGCGCTGCACGTCGAGCAGTACATGCAGGCGTCGGAGCGGCTCGCCGCGACCGCGGTCGCTCGCCTCAGCGCCCTCCTGCCCTGCGAACCCATCGAAGAGGGCGAGGCCGCTTGCCTGCGGACGTTTGTCGAGTCGTTTGGCCTGCGCGCGTGGCGCCGCCCGCTCGAGGCCGCCGAGGTCGACCGCCTCGTCTCTCTGCACGACGCGGCGGCGACGATGGAGCCGCCGCGCTTCGAGCGCGCGTTCCAGCTCATCGTTCAGGCTCTGCTCCAGTCGCCAAACTTCCTCTTCCGAATCGAAGTGGGTGAGCCTTATGTGACTCAGGCGCTCGGCGCGCCCGCGCGCGAGGACGCCACGCGTTTGAAGCTCACCGACTACGAGGTGGCGAGTCGTCTCTCCTATCTCATCTGGCAGTCCATGCCCGATGGCGCCTTGCTCAGCGCGGCTGAGCAGGGCCGCCTCGGCACCCGCGAAGAGGTCGCTGCTCAGGCGCGCCGCATGATGGACGATCCGCGCGCACGGCCAGCGCTGATCGACTTCTTCAACCAATGGCTCCGCGTGGACGAGGTCTTGGGGATCGAGCGTGACCCTCAGTGGTACCCCGACTTCGACCCGGCCATTCGCCCGCTCCTCGCCGAGGAGACGCACGCCTTTATCGAGGACCTGCTGTGGGGCTCGGACCGCGACCTCAAGGCGCTGTTCGCGGCCGACCACACCTGGCTGAACGAGTCCCTCGCGCGCTTCTATGGCGTCGAGGGTGTCGAAGGTGAGGCCTTTCGTCGAGTCGCGGTGAACCCGAGCCAGCGCGCGGGCGTGCTGACTCAAGGCGCGATCATGGCGGTCACAGCAAAGCCGAACATGACCTCGCCGGTCTTTCGCGGCGCGTACGTCCGTGAGCGCGTCCTCTGCACGCCGCTGCCGCCGCCGCCCCCAAACCTTCCGATCGTGCCGCCTGACCCCGACCCGAACTCTTCGACCCGACAGAAGTTCGAGCAGCACAGCGCTGACCCTGCCTGCGCAGGCTGCCATAGCCTGATCGACCCGGTCGGGTTCGGCTTCGAGAACTTCGACGCCGTCGGACGCTGGCGCACCGAGGAGAACGGACACCCTGTGGACTCGAGCGGCGCGCTCTCGGCGACCCTAGACGCAGACGGTCCGTTCGATGGCGCGGCAGCGCTCTCCCGGCAGCTCGCCGAGAGCGAGCAGGTCCAGCGCTGCGTGGTCACGCAGGCCTTTCGCTTCGCCCACGGGCGCTCCGAAGTGCCCGAAGACCTCTGCGGGATCGACTCCCTCTACGCCGCATACGAGCGCGGCGGGCGCGATTTCCTGAGCTTTATCGAGCACTTGACGACCTCGGACGCCTTCCGATTCCGTCGCCGCCCCGCCGCCGAGAACGCCGAGAACGCGGGGAGCACGCCATGAACCTCAGCCGCCGCGCGCTGCTTCGCGGCCTAGGCGGGGTCGCCCTGGGCCTGCCTCTGCTGCAAACCCTGCCTCGAGCCGCCCGTGCTCAAGGTGCGTTCCCCAAGCGTCTCGTCGTCTTCTTCAACCCGAACGGCACACTGAAAGAGCTCTGGAGCCCGCGTGGCGGCACGGAGACCGACTTTGCGCTGTCGCCGCTGCTCGCGCCGCTCGAGCGCCACAAACAAGACCTGGTCATCTTTGACGGCGTCGACATGGCCGTCGCGGATACGGGGCCGGGTGGGCCGCACAACCGCGGCATGGCGACGCTCTTGACCGGCGAGATCATCCTGCCGGGGAACTTCGCGGACGGCGATGGACAGACCGCCGGCTGGGCGGGTGGCCCCAGCATCGACCAGCTCCTGGCCGACCGACTCGCGCCCCCGACGCGTTTCCGCACGCTTGAGTTGGGCGTGCGCGCAATCGAGAACGAGCCGCGCGCGCGCATCAGCTATCGCGGCGCAGACCAGCCCGTCCCGCCCGAGAATCAGCCGCTCAACGTCTACACCCGCCTGTTCGCGGGCATGAACCAGGACCCCGAGGTGATGCGGCGGCTCTTGGTGCAACGACGCAGCGTCCTCGACGTCGTGCGCGAGGACTTCGCGCGCTTGAACGCCAAGCTCGCCCCCGAGGACCGGCGCAAGCTGGAGCAGCACGCGGAGTCGGTGCGGCAGCTCGAGCGCTCCCTCGAGGCGGGCGTCGCGACCCCCAGCGGTGCCCTATGCCGCACGCCCGAGATTCCCCAGCAGTTCGACGTCGGCTCGGAAGACGACTTCGCGGAGATCGCCCGCCACCAGATGCAGCTGCTCGCGATGGCGCTGGCGTGCGACATGACCCGCTTCAGCACGCTGGAGTTCTCGAGCGCCCTCAACGCCCTGCGCTTTACCTTCATGGGGCTGCGCGAGCAGGACGGTCACAGCCTGTCGCACGCGGGCGACTTCAGCGCCGAGCAGCAAGCCCAATGGGCACGCATGAACACCTGGTACGCCGAGCAGCTCGCCTACTTCCTCGACCTGCTGCGCGCTGTGCCTGAAGGCGACGGCACGCTCCTCGACAACACCGTCGTGCTCTGGTGCAGCGAGCTGTCCCGCGGCAACACCCACAGCCACAGCGACATGCCATTCGTGCTCGCAGGCCGGGCGGGCGGTGCCATTCGCACGGGCCGGCATCGCGTCTTCGACGGCGTACCGCACAACAACCTGCTGCTCGGCCTGTGCCACGCGATGGGCGCGGGCGATATGCAGTCCTTCGGCAACCGCGAGTTCTGCACCGGCGCCATCGACCTGGGCTGAAGCGGCCCGCTCAGCCGCCGAGCGCGCGCCGCTCCGCCCCCTGACGCGCCAGCATCCAGCCGGGATACTCCGCAGGGAGCGCCGAGACGCGGTCGAGGGTGTCCAGCTCGTGTGGCTCGAAGCAGACCTCGACCGCCGCGAGGTTGTCGAGGAGCTGCGCCTGCGTCTTCGCGCCGATGATGGGCGCGGTCACACCCGGCTGCCTGAGCGCCCAGGCCAGCGCCAAGCGCGCCACGCTGCAGCCGCGCGCCTCGGCCATCGGGCGCAGGGCGTCCACGCAATCGAAGGCGCGCACGTGGTCCACGGGCGGGAAATCGAAGGTCTTGCGGCGCGCGCCGTCGGGGCCGTGGCCCTCGCGGTCGAACTTGCCCGAGAGCAGGCCGCCCGCGAGCGGGCTCCAGGGCAGCACAGCCAGACCCTCAGAGCGACAAAACGGCACCAGCTCTCGCTCGATGTCACGTCCCGCGATGCTGTAGTAGACCTGCGCGCTGTCAAAGCGCGCGCCACCCCGCCGCTCCGCGAGCGCGTTCGCCTTCATGGCCTGCCACGCGGGCAGGTTACAGAAACCCAAGTACCGCACCTTGCCCGCGCGCACGCAGGTATCGAGCGCGTCCATGGTCTCCTCGAGCGGCGTCGCGGGGTCGCTGCCGTGGATCTGGTACAGGTCGATGTAGTCGAGCCCCAACCGCTTCAGGCTCGCATCCACGCTGTTCAGGATGTGGTGGCGTGACAGGCCGTGGTCGTTCGGACCCGCTCCGAGACGCCCGAAGACCTTCGTCGCGACGATGACCTGGTCCCTAGGCAGCTCAAGGTTGCGGAGCGCCTGACCGAGCATGCGCTCCGCGAGCCCGTTTGAGTAGACGTCCGCGGTATCGAAGAAGTTGATGCCTGCCTCGAAGGCGACCCGTACAAGGGCGTCCGCTTCGGTCTGCGACTGCCGCCCGATCGCGGTCCAGAAGCCGTCCCCCCCGAAGGTCATCGTCCCGAGGCACAGCTCCGAGACCACCAAGCCGGTTCGACCGAAGCGTACGTGGCGCATCTTGGGCTCCTGTGTGTAGTTACAGTCTGAGAATGAGGGATTCCAAGATCGCGTCAATCGCAGCATCCCCCTGAGCCTCATTGTGAAAGCTCGTGAAGGCGACGCGGCCGCCGCCGGGCTCCGGCTCAAAGAGGACCATGAGCGGCCGCCCGTCGCCCTCCACGAGCACCCGCGTGCCCGCAGAGACCCCGGCGATCTGAATCCAGCCCGGGGCGTTGAAGCGAATGGGGAGGTCCTCGAAGCCGAGCGCGGCGATGAGCTCGGGATCGACGACGCGGCCTTGCGTGAGTGTCCCCGCAGGCGAGACGCGCCCACGACCCACCACGGGGAGCGCGGGCGAGCGGCACTCCGCGGGGAGCTCGTTGCGCTGGGGGCAACGCGGCCCGGTCTGGCCGGTCTGCTCGACGCACGACGCGTCGCAGTTCGGCGCCGCGCACACGCAGCACGGCGAGGCGGTGTAGCCCTCCGAGTTGGCCGCGGGCCGCAGCTCGAAGTCGACCCACCCCGGCCACGCCTGCTCGACAAAGTCGGCGGCCAGGTCTGAGGCGTAGACGGACCCGCCCGCGCGCACGAAGGACCGCAGGTGCTCGATGATCTGCGTGTTCTCGAAGTTGTCCGTGCGCAGGTTCACGCCGGTGCCGCAGTTGACGAACAACAAGCGATAGCGCGCCAGCGCGTCCACGTCCTGCAAGAGCGTGCGCGCCGGCCGGTACGCGCCCGCAGCGCCGCAGTAGATGTCGGCCGCGAAGCCGAGCTGAGCGAGGTTGTCCTCGATTCGGTCATAGGCGCCCGTGAGCGCAGCGATCGCGACGCTCGTCGGTGAGAAGCACAGCTTGCCGTCGCCGCCGGCCAGCAAGACGGTCCCCCCGGCCCGCACCTGCACTTCCGCCGACGCCGCGAAGTTGCCGGTGGTCACGTCCACCCGGACCTCGCCCGCCGCGATCCCGCGCAGCTCGAACCGGCCGCGGCTGTCGGTGTAGGCCTCGACGCGCACGCGGTCGCCCGCGCAGTCGAGTGTTTCGACCCGCACACGCGCCCCGCCGACGGGCGTCGTGCCGTTGGGCGCGCAAATGGCGCCGGCGATGCCCCCTCGCGCGCACGGGACCCCCAGCTCGCTCAGCACGGTCACGTCCTCGAGCGGGGGCGTCGCGTCGCGCAAGACCAGCGCCCCATCGGGCAGCGGGCGAGGCGCGGCGTAGGCTGTGTCGTCCGCTGCGAGGACGGCGTCAAACTCAAGGGGGGTCGAGGCGGGGGTGCCCTCGCACCCGACTCCGAGCGCGCCCCACAGCGCCAGCGCGCGCGCGCGGCCTGCGGGGCGCCTAAGCGACGTCACCGAAGTACTTGCGCTCGATGGACTCGTAATAGTCGATGACCTGCCGCACGTAGACGCGCTTACGCTGGTAAGACCCGGGGAAGAAGCTCCGCTTGAAGCCGTAGATGATGATCGACTTCAGGTCGTGCCGGTTCAGGCCCAGGTGCTTCACAGCGAGCGCGAGCTCGCGGCTCACCGTCGTGTTGCTCACAGTGCGATTGTCCGTGCAGATCGTCGTCGACAGCCGCGCGGCCCGCAGCAGCTTGAACGAGTGCTCGCTCAGGTCGCTCATGTGCGGGTTGGTCTGCAGGTTACTCGTTAGGCAGACCTCAAGCGTAATGCGACGGTCCGCGATGTACTCCCCCAGCCGCCGGACATACTGCTCCGGGTCCGCGATGTCCGCGTCCTTGATCGCGCTGGCATCCAGCAGGTAGGTGCCGTGACCGATGCGGTCGGCGTGCAGGTCGGTGATCGCCTGAAAGATGCTCTCCGGGCCGTACGCCTCGCCCGCGTGCACCGTCTTCTTCATGAAGTTGCGGTGCGCGTGAGAGAACGCCACCGCGTGGTCGTTCGCGGGGTAGCCCGCCTCCTCTCCCGCCAGGTCGAAGCCGACGATGGGCAGCTCGTACTCATCGCGCGCGATGACCGCCGCCCGCGCGAGCTCGAGCGAGGCGAGGCGGTAGACCTCCTTCATCGGGGCGTAGCGGTGGGCCTGCAGCAGGTTCGTGAAGTACTCGCTGAAGCCCTCGCGGAACATCCGCATCGCGCAGACGATGATGCCGTACTCGAAGGCGGGTTCGGTGCCGGTCGCGATGGTCGGCCGCGCGTTGAACTCGTCTCGGGCGCGCTTGAGGCCGCGGTTCACGGCCCGCATCACCATCACGGCGTTCATGTGCTTGTGCACGTGCAGCTGCGGCGCGAAGCGGACCTCGAGGTAGCGCACCCCCTCGGCCTGATTGTCGATCGCCAGCTCATACGCAGTGCGCTCAAGGGCGACCTCGCTCTGCATCACGCCGACCGTGTAGCCGAAGCCGCGCAGGTACTCCGCCAAGTTCGCGTAGCGGTCCTTGAACACGAGCGTCCGCAGCCCGTCCTCGGTGTAGCTCGGCAGCTCGACGTGGTACTCGCGGGCCAGGTCGATGAGCGTGCTGATGCGCACTGAGCCGTCGAGGTGGACGTGCAGGTCCGTCTTGGGCAGGTCCCGCAGGAACGCCTCGGGCAAGGCGTCCGTCACGCCAGAAGTCACTTCGCTCGCCATCTGCTCTCCTTGGCCCTGGTCGCGCGCGCGCGGGGCCTCACTCCGGTGCCCCGCCGGCGACCCACGCCGCGACGAGCGCGCGCTCGGCGGCGGTGACCGGTTCAAGGCCGACCGGCGGCATATTGCCTTGGTCGATGCGCGCGATGATGCGGTCGGCGAAGGCCGCGGCGCGCGTGTGGTCTGGGAAGCTCGGCAGGCCGCTGAGCGGCGGGTCGCCGTGGCAGGCGCCACAGCGCGCGGCCAAAATTGGGGCGATGGCGGCGAAGGCGGGCGGCTCCTCGGGAGTCGCGTCGGCCTCGGCCCCCACGTCGCCAGGCGCCTGAAGGCTATCCGGCCCGGGGTAGAGCGGGTCACCCTCGACGAGGCAGCCCGTCGCAAGCGACAGGAGCAACAGCGTTTGTCCGATTCGGGCGAGTCGCGGCGTCATCAGGCGGAGTCTAGCCGAACTCGACGCCCGACCCGCGATTTATGGATCGCGGCGGGGCATCACGCCCAGAACAGCTTTGCACGCCATCAGCGCCAAGCCAACGCCTGCCGCGGTCGAGACACAGAGAACGACGAGAACCGACATGGGGACCTCCGTGACGTTTCGCGGCCACGGGTGTGACCGGTCGGTGAACGGTGCGCGGACCTTAGAGACGGACCCGCGGTCGGTCAACCCGCAAAATGACGCCGCGCGGCATTTTGCGGGATCGGCCTTGATTCGACCCCCAGTCCTTCGCTAAGGGCTGCAGTCCCGCGTCGCACCGAGGAGCAGGCCATGTTCGAAGGCGTCTACACCGCGCTCATCACGCCGTTTGTCGCTGGACGCGCCGAAGAAGAGGGCCAGATCGACTGGGCCGCACTCGAGGCGCACGTCGAACGACAAATCGCGGCGGGTGTCCACGGCCTTGTGCCCTGCGGCACGACGGGCGAGAGCTCGACGCTGTCGAAGGCGGAGAAGGTCGAGGTCTTCCGCCGCGTCGTGCAGACCGCGCGCGGCCGGTGCAGGGTCGTCGCGGGCGTCGGCACGAACGACACCCGCGCCACGATCGCGCTCGCCCGAGCGGCGGCCGAGGTCGGCGCCGACGGTGGCCTTGTCATCACGCCCTATTATAATAAGCCCACGCAGGCGGGCCTGTTCGCCCACTTCAGCGCCGTTGCGACGCAGGTGCCCGAGCTGCCCGTCATGCTCTACAACGTCCCGTCGCGGACCGGCGTGTCGCTGACCGTGGACACCATCGAGCGCCTCGCGGACGTGCCGGGCGTCGTTGCCCTCAAGGAAGCGACCGCCAACCTGACGATGGACGCGGAGATCGTCGCGCGCTGCGGCGACCGCCTGACCTTGCTGTCGGGCGAGGACTCCGTCTCGTTCCCGATGTGGGCCATCGGCGGCCGCGGCGTCGTCTGCGTGACCAGCAACCTGGTGCCAGAGCGCATGGTCGCGATGTGGCGGGCCTTCGAGCGGGGCGATTGGGCCACAGCCCGCGCGCTGCATCTGAAGCTGCTGCCGCTCTTCGGGGGGATGTTCCTCGAGACGAACCCCGGCCCAGTCAAGGCCGCGTGCGCTCGGGCCTTCGGGTACGCCGAGGACATGCGCCTGCCCTTGGCGCCCCTTCAAGCGCCGGCGCGCGCCCAGCTCGAGCGGCTGTACGCCGAGCACGAGATCGTGCCGAGCCGAGACGCGTGAGCGCGACGCCGCTGCGGCTGGGCGTCTTCGGCGCGACGGGGCGGCTCGGCGCGCGCGTGGTCGCCGCCGCCCAAGCCAGCCCTGAGTGGGTCGTCGCGCGCGCTCTCGGCCGCGCCGTATCAGACGCTGAGCCGCACGCACATGCGTTCGCCGACTGTGACGTCGTCGTGGACGTCGCGCTGCCCGAGGCGACAGACGCCCTGCTCGAGCGGCTCGGGTCGAGCGGCGTCCCGCTCGTGACCGGCGTGACCGGGCGCACCCCCGCTCAGCGTGCGGCGTTGGACGCCTATGCCACCCGGGCGGCGGTCCTCTCGGCGAGCAACTTCAGCGTCGGCGTGGCCCTGCTGCGCCACCTGACGGAGCTGGCCGCGCGCGCCGTCGACTGGGACGCCGAGGTCTTCGAGGTGCACCACCGACGCAAGGCCGCCGCCCCGAGCGGCACGGCGTGGACGCTGGGCGAGGCGGACGCTCAGGGCCGCGGGCTCCCGTGGCCGGACGCGGCCCGTGCCCCGCGGGAGAGCGGCGCTCGGGGAGGCGACGAGGTCGGTCTCTCCGCGGCGCGAGGCGGCGATGTCGTCGGCGAGCACACCGTCTTCTTCTTCGGCGAGGCCGAGCGCATCGAACTCACGCATCGCGCGACCGACCGAGGCGTCTTCGCGCTCGGGGCCCTGCGCGCCGCGCAGTTCCTTGTCGGCCAGCCGCCCGGGCACTTCTCGATGCGGGACGTCGTCCGGCTCTCGATGCCGGGGGCGCTGGACGTCATCGGTTGAAACGGTTGCGCCCCGTCCGCTAACCTGCGCGTGGGAGAGTCGAGAGCCGCACGGTCGAGGGACGGGACGGAGGCGAGCGTGAAGCCAGAGGGATGCGCGCCAGCGACGGCGCTGGCGGAGGACCTGCTGCAGATGGGCAGCGCGGGCGTTCACCCGCTCTTCGAGGCCCGCTGGATTCGCCGCGCCTTCGAGCGCCTCAACCACGCGCCGTGGTCGAGCAAGCAGGTCGTCGACGCCCACTGCGCGCTCCGGCGGCTCAGCCGTCAGCGCTCATTGGTCCGAATGCGGGCCTACCTGTCGACGCTCCCGGAGGACACGGTCGACCTCGTCGTCTTCTTGTACTTCCGCCGCTTGGACGCCTTCATGGACCAAGCGGACCGGACGCTCCACTGAGGGGCGTGCGCGTTACTGGTTGAGCCAGTTGAACTCGTAGCGCGTGTCTTCTCCGCTGACGGCGACCCGCTCGACCCCCTTGGCCGTCTTGATCTCGAGCGTGACGTCGACCGTGTAGTCGTACAGAACGGGCTTGGCGAACCGCGCCGCGACCGCGGCCTTCATGGCGTTCAGGTCGGCCAAGTAGTCCTTGCGCTTGTTGAGCTTCTTCTGCTTCACGACGCCCCGGAACTGGATGTTCTTGTCCTCGGCGTCTACGCCCTGAAGCTGAAAGTTCGTCGGGACTTTGTACTTGTTCTCGTGCTTCTCGTCCGTGAACAGCTCGGTCGGGCTGAGCTGGTAGTCAAAGGACTCGAGCAGCACCTGGTTGCCCTTCGTCACCAGAATGTAGGGGATACGCGTCCCGCCATAGTTCGTCGTCGCCCCGAGCTCACGCATGTAGACCGTCGTGTCCCCGTTCACGCCGCGCAGCTCCATGGACCAGCGGTTGGCCTCATAAGGCGCCAGCTCGCTCCACACGTGTGAGCCGTGGCCGCGCCCCTCGATGGCTTGCCAGTCACCGCCCGCCTGCTTGACGCGCCCCGAGACCTTCATGAGCGGGAACAGCGTGACGTCGTACGCCTTGTTGTCCGCGCCGAAGAGGGCCTGCCCCTGGCGCGGGCGCCAGGCGCGCGCGATCGGGGTGAACTCGAGCTCGAGCGCGCCGCCGTCCTGCTCGTTCACAAACCTCAGCTTGTCGGGCGTGCCGCTCATCTCCGCCTTGCCGGCGGTGATCCGGACCTCATCCGCGAGCGAGTGACTCCACGCGCTCTCCTTGAAGTCGTTGCGCCACGAGAACGTCTTGCCGTCCACCGTCATGCGCCCCTTGGCCTCAAGCTTGCGCTCGTCCGTCAGGGCGTCGCCGATGGCGAGCGAGAAGTAGAACGAGCCGCGGTCACCGAAATCGGCGTTGAACGTGTACTTGTCCCAATACTCGCCGTTCTTCTTCATCGCCGGCGCCAAGTGCTTGGCCTTCACGGCGACCCGCGAGCCCGCCCAGCTTCGGGCCGTCTCGGCCGACGCCGACACCGGCGCGACGCACAGCGCAGCGAGCAGGGTCACGAGGGTCATCAGCTTTGTCATTCGCTTCACTGTCTGCTCCGTTGGCTTGTCTCTGGCGGCCCCGCCTCACCCGGGCCAGGCGCGACCTCGCCCCGTTGGACGCGGCCCACCGCGCCCACATTCAGAGGGCGCCGGGGAGAATCCCACGCTTCGCCGCCGCGCGCCACACCCGCACCGTCTGCGCGACCACCGCGCGCCGTCCTGCGTCTCACTCACCGAGGGGCGGGTTCGCGCCGATTTCGTTGATTCTTTGGGCGCGCGGAGTACCTTCCCGCCGCACGCATCTTCGTGGAGAGGACAGGCTATGCAGACCGCGACAGCAGGGCAGGGCGCCGCGCGCACCCCCTTGGCTCGCTTCTTTGCCTCGACGCTGGGTCGAAAGGCCGTCATGGCCCTGACCGGCGTCGTGATGTTCGGCTTCTTGCTCGGTCACTTGGCCGGCAACTTGCTGATGTTCGCCGGCAAGAACGCGACCGGTACCGCTTACCGGATGGACGAGTACGCCGCGCAGCTCCACAGCATGCCCGCGTTGGTCTGGGGCACGCGGGTTGTGCTGCTGCTCTCCGTCGCCGCGCACGTCTGGGTCGCCGTGTCACTCGCCTCGATGAGCAGCGCCGCGCGCCCCGTCGCCTACAAGGTCGTCAAGACCCAGCAAGCGACGCTCGCGAGCAAGTTCATGAAGTACGGCGGCTTCCTGATCTTCGCCTTTATCGTCTACCACCTGCTGCACTTCACGGTCGGCGTCGCCCACCACGACTTCAAGCCGGGTCAGGTGTACGCGAATGTCGTCGCGGGCTTCTCACAGCCCGCGGTCTCGGGCGCCTACGCGGTCGCGATGGTGTCGCTCTGCCTGCACCTGTACCACGGCCTCTACAGCTTCTTTCTGACGATGGGCTTCAACCACCCCACCTACACGCCGCGCATCCGCACGGGCGCGCAGGTCGTCGCCGTGGCGCTCGCCGCTGGCTTCCTCTCCATTCCGGTCGCCGTGCTCGCCGGCGTGATCAAGGCCTAAGGAGGCTGACCCATGCAACTCGACGCTCGCATTCCGGCTGGCCCCATTGAGAAGAAGTGGGAGAGCCATCGCTTCGGCATGAAGCTGGTGAACCCGGCCAATAAGCGCAAGTACACGGTCCTCGTCGTCGGCACAGGGCTCGCGGGCGCGTCCGCCGCGGCCTCGCTCGCGGAGCTGGGCTACAACGTCAAGGCGTTCTGCTTTCAGGACAGCCCGCGGCGTGCGCACTCGATCGCGGCGCAGGGCGGCATCAACGCCGCCAAGAACTACCAGAACGACGGCGACAGCATCTACCGGCTGTTCTACGACACGGTCAAAGGCGGCGACTACCGCGCCCGTGAGGCGAACGTCTACCGCCTGGCCGAGAACAGCGTGAACATCATTGACCAGTGCGTAGCGCAGGGCGTCCCGTTCGCCCGCGAGTACGGCGGCGTGCTGGCGAACCGCTCGTTCGGCGGCGCGCAGGTGAGCCGCACTTTCTACGCGCGCGGCCAGACCGGCCAGCAGCTCCTCATTGGCGCCTACCAAGGCCTTGAGCGCCAGATTGGCCTCGGCAAGGTCGAGATGCACGCCCGCACCGAGCTGCTCGATGTGGTCGTCGTCGACGGCGTGGCCCGCGGCATCGTCACGCGCAACCTGGTGAGCGGCAAGATCGAGTCGTTCGTCGGAGACGCCGTGGTGCTCTGCACGGGCGGCTACGGCAACGTCTTCTTCTTGTCGACGAACGCGAAGGGCTGCAACACCACGGCCATCTGGCGCGCGCACAAGAAGGGCGCGCTCTTCGCGAACCCCTGCTACACGCAGATCCACCCGACCTGCATCCCGGTCAGCGGCGACTACCAGAGCAAGCTCACGCTGATGTCGGAGTCGCTGCGCAACGACGGCCGCGTTTGGGTGCCGAAGGCGGGCGGCGACAAGCGCTCACCCGACCAGATCCCCGAGGGTGACCGCGACTACTACCTGGAGCGGCGCTACCCGAGCTTCGGCAACCTGGTGCCGCGGGACGTCGCCTCGCGCGCGGCGAAGGCCGTGTGTGACGAGGGCCGCGGTGTGGGCCCGGGCGGCCTCGGCGTCTACCTGGACTTCGCGGACGCCATCAAGCGGCTCGGCGCGAACACCGTGGCCGAGCGCTACGGCAACCTGTTCCAGATGTACGAGCGCATCACGGGCGAGAACCCCTACAAGGTGCCGATGCGCATCTACCCCGCCGTGCACTACACGATGGGCGGCCTGTGGGTGGACTACAACCTGATGTCGAACGTGCCGGGGCTCTTCGTCGCGGGCGAGGCGAACTTCAGCGACCACGGCGCGAACCGCCTCGGCGCGAGCGCGCTGATGCAGGGCCTTTCGGACGGCTACTTCATCCTGCCCTACACGCTCGGCAACTACTTGGCGGGCGTGAAGCCCGGCTCGATCGACACGCAGCACGCCGCGGTCAAGGACGCCGAGGCCGAGGTCGGCGAGCGCACCAAGAAGATGCTCTCGCTCAAGGGCAAGCGCACGGTGGACTCGTTCCACCGCGAGCTCGGCAAGATCATCTGGGACGAGTGCGGCATGGCCCGGAACCGCAAGGGCCTCGAGGGCGCCATCGAGCGTGTTCGCACGCTGCGTGACCAGTTCTGGACGGACGCCCACGTCACCGGCAGCGGGGACGAGGTCAACAAGGAGCTCGAGAAGGCCGGCCGCGTGGCGGACTTCTTCGAGCTCGGGGAGCTCATGTGCCGCGACGCGCTCGCCCGTGAGGAGAGCGCCGGCGGCCACTTCCGCGAAGAGTACCAGACCCCCGAGGGCGAGGCGCAGCGCGACGACGAGAACTTCTGCTACACCTCAGCGTGGCAGTGGAAGTCGGACGCCGAGCCGCAGGGCCTCGTCAAAGAGCCGCTCACCTTCGACTACGTCAAGCCGACGCAACGGAGCTACAAGTAATGCGACTCACACTCCACGTTTGGCGGCAGCGCAACGGCCGCGCCGAGGGCCAGTTCGTCAAGTACGACATGCCGAACGCGAGCGAGGACATGAGCTTCCTTGAGATGCTCGACGTCCTCAACGAGGGCCTCGTCGCGCAAGGCCAAGACCCGGTCGCTTTCGACCACGACTGCCGCGAAGGCATCTGCGGGATGTGTGGCTTCGTCATCAACGGCGTGCCGCACGGCCCTGAGCGCGGCACCACGGCCTGCCAGCTCCACATGCGCAAGTTCAAGGACGGCGACGAGCTATGGATTGAGCCGTGGCGCGCGAGCGCGTTCCCGGTGCTCAAGGACCTGTCCGTCAACCGCAGCGCGTTCGACCGCATCATCCAGGCGGGCGGCTTCATCAGCGTGCATACCGGCAGCGCGCCGGACGGCAACGCCCTGCCCATCGCCAAAGAGGCGTCCGACCGCGCCATGGACGCCGCCCAGTGCATCGGCTGCGGCGCGTGCGTGGCCGCGTGCCCGAACGCGAGCGCGTCGTTGTTCACGGCTGCGAAGATCGGTCACCTGGGCCTGCTGCCGCAGGGTCAGCCCGAGCGCGACCGACGCGCGGTGTCCATGGTCGAGCGCATGAACGCCGAGGGCTTCGGGCACTGCTCGAACCTGGGCGAGTGCGAGGCGGCCTGCCCGAAGGAGATCAGCATCGAGTTCATCGCGCGGATGAACCGCGACTACCTCGGCGGCGCGTTCTCGCAGCGCCCCGCAGGCGCGCGCATCGAGGACTGAGACATGTCGCTCGCGCCGGTCGTCTTCGTCGCGCACGGGGCACCCCCTCTGCTCGACGACGCCGGCTGGGTCAGCGAGCTCGCGCGCTGGGCAGGCGCGATGCCTCGCCCCCGTGCGGTGCTGGTCGTCTCGGCGCACTGGGAGGCACACCCCACCGAGCTCGGCGCGGTGAGCCCAACGCCGCTGGTCTACGACTTCTTCGGCTTCCCGCGGCGCTTCTATGAGATGACCTACGCCGCGCCCGGCGCACCCGACCTCGCTGCGCGGGTCCGCGCCCTGCTCTCGGGCGCGCAGGTGCCGTGCGCGCCGACGCCTCGGAGTGGACACGGCCGCGGCCTGGACCACGGCGCGTACATCCCGCTGATGTGCATGTACCCGGGTGCGGATGTCCCTGTCTTGCAGATGTCGCTCCCCTCGCTCGACGCGCGCACCCTCTTCGATGTCGGCCGCGCGCTCGCGCCGTTGCGCGCCGAGGGCGTGCTCGTGATGGGCAGCGGCTTTCTGACGCACAACATGCGCACGCTCGGCATGCGAGAGACGCCCGCGTGGGCCAGCGACTTCGACACGTGGTGCGCAGACGTCCTCGCGCGCCGCGACTTCGACGCGCTCCGCGACTACACAGTCAAGGCGCCGGGCGTGCGGGAGAGCCTGCCGACCCACGAGCACTTCGCGCCGGTCGTCGTCGCTGCGGGCGCGGCGTCCGTGTCCTCAGGTCCGGTGAGCTTTCCGATCACGGGGTTCTGGCACGCGATCGGCGGCGCGTCGTTCACGCGCCGCTCGGTGCAGATGGGGTGAACGCCCCGCGTCGGGCGGTTCAGGAGGGTCGAATGGGCGTCGTGGTGCTCAAGTTCGGGGGGACCAGCGTATCTACGCGCGGTCGCTGGGAGACGATCGGTCAGGTCGCCGCCGCGCGGCGGGCGGAGGGGCACGCGGTCGTTCTGGTCTGCTCCGCGATGGCCGGGGTCACGAACCGGCTCGAGGAGCTCTTGCCCGCGGCGCTCGTCGGGGCGCACGAAGGGGTCCTCGCCGCGCTCCGCGCAGGGCACGAGGCGCTCGCCGCGGGGATGGGCGTCCCGGTCTCGCTGGTCGACGATGACCTCGACGACCTGCGCCGCGTCGCGACGGGCGTCTCGCTGACGGGCGAGTCGACGCCGCGGCTCCGCGCGCGCGCGCTGGCGGCGGGTGAGCGCATGTCGACGCGCCTCGGCGCGGCCTTCTTGGGCGCCGCCTGGTGGGACGCCCGCGACGTGCTCACCTCGACGCCGGCGACGGGGCATCGCCGCTGGCTCTCGGCGAACTGTGACCACGCGCGCGACCCCGACCTCGCGCCGCCCGCGCCGCTGACGGTGACGCAGGGCTTCGTCGCGCGCGACCCCGAGGGCGACACTGTCCTGCTCGGGCGCGGCGGCTCCGACACCTCGGGCGCCCTCTTCGCGGCGCGGCTTGGGGCTGAGCGCCTTGAGATCTGGAGCGATGTGCGCGGCCTCTACACGGCGGATCCGCGGGTCGTGCCGACCGCCCGGCTCCTCGACGAGGTCGACTACGACGAAGCGCAAGAGCTCGCGTCCATGGGCGCCAAGGTCCTGCACCCACGGTGCATCGCGCCCCTGCGCGCCCACGACATCCCGCTGCTCCTCAAGAGCACGCTGGAGCCCGAGGCGTCGGGGACGCGCGTGGTGCGGCTGGCGCAGCGCGCGCCCGCCGTGCGCGCCGTCACCTCGCGACGAGGCGTCACGCTCGTGTCGATGGAGACCCTCGGCATGTGGCAGCAGATCGGCTTTCTGGCCGAGGTCTTTGGCGTGTTCGCGCGCCACGGGCTCTCGATTGATCTGGTGGCCACGTCGGAGACGAACGTGACCTGCACGCTCGACGCGGGCAGCAACGCGCTCGACGCCGCTGTCCTCGACGCCCTGGTGCGCGACCTGAGCCCCCACTGCCGCGCGACCGTGCTCGCGCCGTGCGCCACGGTCTCACTCGTCGGGGCGCACATTCGCGCGGCGCTCCCGCGGCTCGGCCCGTCGCTCGAGGCGCTCGAGTCGCAGCCGGTTCATTTGCTCTCGCAGGCGTCTACAGACCTGAACCTGAGCGTCGTGGTCGACGAGGCCCACGCGGAGCCGCTCGTGCGTCGGCTCCATGCGTCGCTCTTCGAGGGGGGGGAGGCCGCAAGACGCGCGCCTGCCGCGCCCCCGCCCGAGGCGTGGTGGGTGCAGCGGCGCGCGGCCTTGCTGGGCGTCGAGCAGACCCCGGCGTATGTCTACGACACCCCGACGCTGCGCAGCGCCGCCCAGCGGCTGAGAGCGCTGCAGGGCGTGGACCGCGTCTTCTACGCCGTCAAGGCGAACGCGCACCCCGAGGTCCTGCGGACCCTCGCGGACGAAGGGATTGGCTTGGAGTGCGTCTCACGGGGCGAGCTCCGGCGCGCGCGCGAGGCGGCGCCCAACGCGGCTCTGCTGTTCACGCCCAATTTCGCGCCGTGGGACGAGTACGCCGAGGCCTTTGAGGCCGGTGCCGCGGTGACCCTCGATAACCTGTGGGCCCTGGAGGCGTGGGGCGACCGGCTCGCTGGCCGCGAGGTCCTGCTGCGCCTCGATCCGGGCGTCGGGCGCGGCCACCATGCCAAGGTCCGCACCGCGGGCGAGGCCACCAAGTTCGGGATCGCGCTGGAGGACCTCGACCGCGCACGCGACGCCTGCGCGCGCGCCGGCGTTCGGGTCATCGGCCTGCACGCCCACGTCGGGAGCGGCATC
>CANLBD010000037.1 GCA_947488215.1 Myxococcales bacterium
ACCGAAGGTCCAGCGTGACAGCTCGCCGCGCTCTACATGGCTCAGAAAGAAGCCGCGCCCATCGAGCGCGAGCCCGTAGGGGTCGCCGCCGAGCGCCGGTCGGTCAGTCAGTCCATCGAGTCGGACCACACGGTGCGCGTCGTCGCAACGACCGTCTACGCTCTGCCCGCACTGAAGGTGCCCCGCATCGTTGCCCACCGACGCGTTGACCTCGAAGGCCGTCACCGCGTTGTCCTCCCGCGTGACCAGCAAGGCCTGAACGCTCGGCGCCGCGACTGCCCGCCCGTCATCAAGGGGGAGCGTCGCCTCGTCGGTGTCGGGGAGTTGCGCACGAGGGGACAGGAGCACGCCCTCATCACCCGCGGCCGCCGCCGGCTGACACTGCGCGTCGACGCATCGCCATCTGACTTCCAGCCGTGCCTCAGCGCCTGGCTCGAGCCGCGCCACGCGCCAGAAGGCCTGTCCGCCGCTGACGCTCGCACGCAGCGGCGCGTCGTCCGGCCCGACGCCTTCTGCCACAGGCGCCTCGAGCGTGAGCGGGAGCGAGGCTCGAACGACGACCTCCTCGGCCTCTCTCGCGCCGCGGTTTCGCACTGTGAACGCAACAGCCGACGTCTCGCCGTCGACCCTCCGCTCGAGCGGCCCTTGAGCGAGGTCGGGCGCTCCGCCTCGCGCCACGGCCAGCTCACCCGCGAAGAGCGCCGTGCTCACCGTCGCTTCCGGGAGCACTCGTCGGGTCCAAGTGTCGACCACGGTGACGGTGCCCGCATTGTAGCGCCGGTCGAAGCCAGCGTTCGCCACGTACAGAAAGCGCCCGTCGGGATGCGCTGCCAAGCCTACGGGAAAGTAGAGGGCGTCGTTCGGGGGGGCGATGCCTGTCTCGTCGACCCCGCACCCCGCGCCGGCCCACGCGCCGGCCGCCAGGCACAATGCGCGCAGCGCGCTCGTGCTCTTCATTCGTAGGACTCCCTGGGCTGGTCATGGACGGCGGCCTGCGCGGCGGCGAGCCGCGCGACCGGGACATGGTGAGAGGGGCACGAGACGTAGTCGATGCCGAGCCGGTGGCACAACTCGACGCTCGCGGGGTCGCTGATCTGGCCGCCCGTGAGCCCGCAGACGAGGCTCGGGCGGACGCGCCGACCGCGCTCGATCGCCAACGCGATCAGCGAGCCGACGCCGTCTCGGTCGAGCGTGACAAACGGGTCCGCCCGCAAGACGTCGTGCTCAAGATAAAACGGCAAGAATCGACTCGCGTCGTCTCGGTGCGTGCCGAACGTCGTCATGGTGAGGTCGTTCGTCCCGAACAAGAAGAAATCGGAGACCGGCGCCAATTGGTCCGCGATCAGGCACGCGCGCGGCACCTCGATCATCGCCCCGATCATGCATTCGATCGGCGCAGCGCCCCGCTCGCTGCAGACGCGCGCGACGTGAGACTTGATGCGGCGTCGCAAGCGCGACATCTCTTCGGCTGCGACGACCATCGGGATGACGACCTGAAGATTCGGCTCGTGGCCCACATCGAGCGCCGCCTCGATGATCGCGCGGATTTGAACCTCGTAGACCTCGGGGAAAGTGATCCCCAAGCGGCAGCCGCGGTGACCCAGGACAGGGTTCTCCGGCTTGAGCGTCCGCACTTTGTAGACGAGCACGTCGAGCGGCGTCCGCAGACGGTCGGCGACCTGCTCGAGCTCCGAGGGGATCTCGGTCAAGAACTCATGGAGCGGCAGGTCGAGCAGTCGGATCGCGATGGGCCGCCCGCCCAGCGCCGCGAACATCGCCCGAAAGTCCTCGCGCTGAATGGGCAAGATACGGTCGAGCGCCGCTCGGCGCGCGCCGTCGTCATCGGCGAGGATCATCTCCCGCACGAAGTCGATGCGCTCGCTGTCGAGGAACATGTGCTCGGTGCGGCACAGGCCAATGCCCTCAGCGCCGTTCTTCAGCGCCTCCTCGACCTCGAGCACCGTATCGGCGTTGCCTCGAATGAAGACCCGACGACGAGCGTCCGCCCAGCCCATCAAAGTCTGGAATGCCGCGGGGGGGTCAGCGGGGCTTGTCGCCGCCTCACCCAGGATCACCTCGCCGCTCGTGCCATCGAGGGTCAGCCACGTCCCCGCCTCAACGACGAGGTTCTGCTCGCGCACGACGAAGCGTCCTTGCCGCTCAAAGATCGTGATGTCCGCGCACGCTGTGACGCAGCATCGACCCATGCCACGCGCGACCAGCGCCGCGTGGCTCGTCATACCCCCGCGTGCGGTCAGGATCCCCACAGCCGCACGCATGCCTGCCAAGTCTTCGGTCGAGGTCTCTTGGCGCACGAGGATGACGCGCTCCCCCGCCTCTGCGCGGCGGACAGCCTCGTCGGAGTCAAAGACCGCCACGCCCGAGACGGCCCCGGGGCTCGCGGGCAATCCGCGGCCGATGACGCGGCGGCGCGCGTGGAGGTCGACGCTCGGGTTGAGCAGTCGCTGGAGGCGCGGCGGCTCGACTCGGCACAGCGCCTCATCGCGGGAGATCGTGCCCTCTTCGGCCATCTCGACAGCGATGCGCACTGCGGCGCGCACCGAGCGCTTGGCTTCGCGCGTTTGCAGCATCCAGAGGCGGCCGCTCTCGATGGTGAACTCAAGGTCTTGCACGTCACGGTAATGACGTTCGAGCAGCGCAGAGACGCGCTCGAGCTCAGCGAGCGCCTGCGGGAGCTCGTCCTCCATGGCGCGGGCGTTCGGCTGGTCCGAATGCGCGTCGCGCCGCAAGAGCGGGAGCGGCGTGATCGCGCCCCGCACGACGTCCTCGCCCTGCGCGTTCGGCAGGTACTCGCCGAAGAGGCGCCGCTCTCCCGTGTTGGGACAGCGCGTAAAGGCGACGCCCGTCGCGGACCGCGCGTCACGGTTTCCGAAGACCATCGCCTGCACTGTGACCGCGGTCCCCAGTCGAGGATCGATGCCGTTCTGCTCACGAAACTGAACCGCGCGTCGGTTGTTCCACGAGCGAAACACGCCCGCGATCGCGGCTTGGAGCTGCGCGCGGGGGTCCAGCGGAAACGGTGCGCCCGTCTCCGACTCGACGAGCTTGAGGTAGGCCTGCGACAACCCTTCGAGCAGGTCCGGCGACTCAGCATCGAGGCCCAAATCGCGCGCCTCCGCGAGCAGCGAGCGTCGTGTGCTTGTGAAGAGGTCAGGGTCGATCTGGAGAACGACAGGCGCGAAGTTCTCGATGTAGCGTCGCCACGTGTCGAGCGCGAAGCGTCGGTCACCCGTCCGCCGCGCGAGGCCCTCCACCACCGAAGGCGCGAGCCCGACGTTGAGGACCGTGTCCATCATCCCCGGCATCGAGACGGCCGCACCGGACCGTACCGAGACCAACAGCGGCCGGTCGGGGTCGCCGAAGCGCTCGCCGCGTAGCCGTTCGATGTGCGCGAGCCCCTCGTCCAACTGCTGTGTGACGGCCTCGAGCGCGGCGTCGCCGTGGGCGAAGTACGCGAGGCAAGCCTCGGTCGGCAGCGTGAAGCCCGGCGGCACCGGGATGCCGAGGCGCGCCATCTCGAGGAGCCCTGCGCCCTTGCGGCCGAGGCGCGCGACGGCGTCCTCGACCGGCAGGTCCTGCCCTGTCCCGAAGGTGTGGATGCGCATGCGGTGCTGGGCCCTCAAGCTGAGCGCGCCGTCTTACCGGATGTGGGCGGGGCGGTCAATCGACCCCCTCTGACCGAAGTCAGCGTCGATTTGCGTGCGATTGATTCACACACTATCCTACATGTAGAAACTTTCAGGAGGTCTCATGCGTCGCCACGCCCTGCCCGCTCTCCTTGCGCTCTTCTCGTCGTCCGCGCTGACCGCGTGCGGCGATGGCCGCCACTTCGAGCACGAGCCGGTCGAGGCATTGCCGAGCGAGACGCCCTCCGGTGACGGTCCGGGGGCGTCAAGCGGCAGCGAGGCACCGCAGGCCCCTGTCGTTCTCGCCCGCGGCCTGAGCGTCGATGAGGTGGTCGACCATGGCTTGCGGCTGGAGGTTCACGCCCTGCAGTGGGGCGACGACGGCGCGATCGAGCTCTTGATGGGCGCGACGGACTCGGCGCGCGACGCCGCCGTTGTGGGGATCGGAGCCGCAAGTCTGGAGTTCGCCGAAGACGGTGTCGACCTGGGCCCGGAGGCCCTCTTCACCGTCGAGCGAGAGCGCGCGCTGCATGTCGCGCTCGTGCTCGATACGTCGAAGAGCATGGTCGAGGCGGGCGCCGACGCTGCGCTCCGTGACGCCGCGCGCGGCTTGGTCGATGCCCTTCCTCCGTCGACCCGCCTCGCCGTGGTCCCGTTCGCGACGCGCTACGAGACCCGCGTCCCGTTCACGAGCGATAAGGCCCAGGTCCTTGACGCGTTGGAGACGCTCGTACCGCCCCTAGACCGCAGTGGGCAGTTCACAAATCTTTGGGGCGCGCTGGTCCACGCTTCGGACGCCCTCGGGGGCGCGGCCGAGGCATCCACAGGCGGGCGCGCCGTCGTGGTCTTCACGGACGGTCAGGACAATGTCGCCGAAGCCAGCACGGACGAGGCCGCGGCGCACCTGCAGGCCGCAGGGGCCACGCTCTACGCCGTGGGCCTCGGAGAGCGTCTGGACCGCGACGCGCTGACCTCACTCTCCGGGGCGCAGCGCTTCGCGGAGACCACCGACCCTCAAGCGCTCGGGGGCCTCTTCGACGACATCGGCGCGCGCTTGAGCGAGCTCGCGCGCATCCGGTACATCACCCCGAAGCAGAGCGGCGAGCACGTGCTCGACGTGAAGGTGTCCGATGGCCCCCGCTCCGCGCGGTTGCGCCTCCGCTTCGACTTGGGCTAAGCCTCGGGCTCTGTCTTCGCGCCGCGCCGAGAGCGCCGAGGCCGGGGGGGCTCGTCTGCGCGCTTGACGCGCACCCCCGCCTTCACCTCCGGCTTGATGGCGGGGCCGCCCGCAGCGGCCTTCTCGTTGGGGATGAAGCGGACCTCGGTCACGATCTCGAACGAGACGCTCGTCAGGAGCTTTTGGAGTTCGGCGCCGATATCGACGCGCTCGAGGAACTCGTGGACCTCATTCTTGACGATGCGGAACACCTCGCCCTTGTACTCGTCGAGGCGACCGGCGACGCGGTCACCGACCTCGCGCGCGACCGGCATCTCCTGAAGAATCTTGCGGACTTGGTCCTCGGTCGAGTCGACCACCTCGTTGCCGACATGGATGGCACGTCGAACGACGTCCCCGACCAAGCCGTCACGGAGCTTGTCGTCGACGAGCGCCTCGGCGCCCTGAATCAGGGCCCGCTTGATCGCATCGGGGATCAGCGCGTCGAGCCGCGCCCGAGGGCTGCGGGGTCGCTCACTTTCGTCGGGGTCAGAGCCGTCGCCGACCTGTGCCCCGTCGACATCATCCTCGTGAGGGTGAGTTGACTTCTCCTTCATGCGTGCCTCCGACCTGCAATGCCCTGTCTCTACGCACGAACAGGCACAGGCGCAACGGCTCTCGGAGATCACCTTGAATGTCCAACTGCGCGACAGCGTCCGAGTGTGTGAGGGCAAGCAAGACAAGCGCCCTCGCATCAGCGCCCGCTCAGGCCCTCAAGGAGTGACCCATGCTCACGAAGCCCCGCGTCATCCATGCCCTCATGGCCCTCATGTTGGCCGCTCTACCCGCGTTCGCGTCAGCGCACGAGCGACCCGCGCCCCGAACCTACCGGCCGGCTGGCAACGAGGAGGGGTGCCATGAAGCGACCCGCGAAGCGCCGCGGACCTATCGGCCGCAAAGATTCGCACCCGCGGGCGACCGCCGGGTGTACCGACCCCGGAGCGGCCACACCTATCGCCCTCAGGGCAACGAGGCTTATCGCCCTCGACACCGCTAAACCGAGAGCGTGGTCAAGCAATACGGCAGGATGGCCGTCCCCGTGTCGTAGAGCTCTCGGCTCAGGACGATGTCCGAGAGAAATCCGGCCACGCCGCCGGGGAGCGTGAGGCATGCGCCTGAGACGTTCCAGGCGCCCGGCGCGAGCAAGCGGCTCTCCCGCCCGCGCTCCAGCGTCACGCCCGTGCCGACGCCGCTGCTGAACTGCGTCGTGATGGGGTCGGCGCCGTGCAGGCCCATGAACGATTGCACGAGCAGAGACTTGTCGAGGCCGGCCACAAGCTCGTGAAAAGCGACCTCACCCCGCTCGACAAAGAGACTCGACGCGGTGGGACGCGGCCCGACCTCCTGAGGTTCGGTCGTGCCGAGCGTGTGCCGGTAAGACGCAGCGCTGCCGGGCTGCCCATTCGGCCCTCTCGGAAGGAGAGTCTGCGTCAGGCGGCCACGCATGACGAGCGGATTTCTGCGCGTCGGTGACCCCTCGTCGTCGAAGTGTCGACTCGAAAACAAGCCGTCGAGCCCAGCGTCTTCGACGAGGGTGAAGGCGCTGTGGGCGACGCGGTCCCCTTCTCGGAAGCCCAAGGTGTTCTGCTTGCTCGACCCCGCCATGAGCGGCGCGACCAAGCGCCGCAGCAGCGCTTCGAAGGCGCGCGGATGAAGCACAACCGGCACGCGCCCTCGAAGTCCGAGGTCGCGGGGAGATGCGGACTCTGTGGGTCGGCCCCTCAGCGTGCGGACGCCGAGCAGCGCGAGCGGCTGGAAGGACTCGGGGTTGTGGACCGTGTGAAAAGTGTCCGCGTGGTCCCGATTGAGGACGACCTCAGCCGAGACGCCGCCGTGAATCGATGCACAGACGCCGCCGCGCGTCCCGACGACGAAGCGCTTGAGCGTATACCGTGCGTGACCACCAAAGGCGGTGAGCCCTGGCGTGCGAGTCGCTTCGTGCCGCAGGTTGTCCACCACCGCGTCCGCCATCCGGTGCAGCTCACCCGGCGCCAAGATCGCGTCGCAGAGGTCGGGGTCGAAGGTCAGCGGGCCCGGCTTTCGAGTCCGGGGCGCTGTGAACTGCGAAGGGCCGGCGGTCGTCGTTGCAGCGGCGAGCGCCTGGTCCACGCACCCCCGCCACGTCGACTCGTCAAAGCGCGTGCAGCTCGCCGCGCCGAGCTTCCCGTCCTTGAGAACACGAAGCCCGATTTGGTCACGGCCCAACATGAGAGACGGCCGCAGGCCCGTCGGCTCGAACCCGAACGCCCACCTCGATGTGCGGCAGAGCCAAACCTCAACGTCATCGACAGTTTGACCGAGCGTGGCCGGAAAACGGGAGATGCGCTGCGCCAGCTCTTCGAGCTCGTTCGCCACGAGCTGAGCGCGGCGGACGCGAGACGGTTTGCCCAAGCTCACGTCAGCACCCCACCACGAAATCATCGCTGAGCCGAATGCGCGCCGTGCTGCCGCCTTCTGAGACCGTCTTGGTTTGGCCTTTGCCGCAGAAGCCCAGCCGGTCGATCCGCGGTGGACCATGGAAGGCTTCGACGCCGAGCAGCGCGCCCCGCGTCCTCACCGTCAACATGCCGGGGCGGATCCACTCGTCCGTCAATCGACCCTCTCGGACCAAGCGCCCGCACTGGACCGAAGCGCTCATGCCATCGCCCGTGACCTCGCCGCCGTTCGAGCCCTCGACCCAGAGGCCCAGCGCAATCCCACGCAAAAACGCCTGCAGGTCGTCCTGCTGAAACTGAGGCGCAGCCGCGACCAGAGAAGTGTTGGTCATGCGCACCAAGCGCGGCTGGCCGATGTCGGAGAAGCCGTGCCCGTTGGACTGTCGGCCCAGTCGCCCCGCCGTCTCACGGCTGTGCATACAGTCGACGGGACGCCCCGCATCGATGAGAACGACGGTCTCGACCTCGACGCCCTCGTCGTCGATGAAGTGCGTCCCGAACCCTCGCGGCGTGCCGTCGTTTGGGTCGAGGGGTCCATCGACCAAGCGGACCGCAGCGCTCCCCACGCGCTCTGAGACCGGCGCACCCGACGCATGGAAGAGGCCCGAGTGTCCAGCAAGCACGATGTCCGCTTCGAAGTTGTGACCGCACGCCTCGTGAACGAAGACCATCGCGCTGGCGTCGACGATCACGTGCGTCAGCGCGGCCCGCTCCGCCTCTGTGAGCGTGCGCGCCTCGAGCATCCGGACCGCGCGCGAGATCGCCTTGCTGGCTGCAGCCTCGACGCGGGACGTCGGCTCCCCTCCGGGCCCGCACAAGACATCCAGCGTGGCGACGTCACCCACCCGCTCCACCCAGCGCCCTCGCGTCGCTTCGCCGCGTGCCTGAACCTCGACCTGCAGGAACGAAGAGGCGATGGACTGGGTGCGCCACAGGCCCCGGTCATCGCAAACGACCTTCTCCTCGACCTCAGTGTAGACCCGGGCCCGGAGCTGCAGGACCGCTGCGGGTGAAGACGCCGCGCCGACCATCGCCTCAAGCGCCCCGACGAGGCCCGCGATCCGCTCCGGAGCGCGTTGCTCCGCGGGCGACGGCACAGAATCGGAGCCGAAATGCCGGTTGGCACGATTCGGCAGGTCCGCGAGCGCGAATTCCGGGTCGGGCGCGAGAGGAGCGAGCGCCTCGAGCGCCTCTTCGACGCGTAACTTGACATCCATGGGGCCGGGTTCGCCCAGGCCAACCTCAAGGCACCGCCCCTGAGCGTCCCACAAGCGCGCGACCAGACCGCCGCGGGACGCGTGCGCCGTTACGCGCGTCCCGCCGTCCAAGTCGCGCTCCACCTCAGCGCGGGTCGACCGCTCGAAGCACACGTCGGCGCCCGCGACTCGGCCGGCGACAGCCCCAAAGAACGCATCGCACGTCGCACGCATGCCGGTTTCGTTGGTCAACATCGGTCGGACAGTACCACGTTTCCCAGACGCATCCGGCCTCGATTGACAACGCCCCCCCCCGATGTTAGTGACGCCGGCAACTTCGCGAGCGGCTGCTGCATCCAGAGTCGGTGCGGCGCGCTGAGCGCGTGAACGAGACCACGGGGGAGCGGTGTACGAGCAGTACCTGACACTCAGCCTCTTGGGCGGCCTGGCAATCGTGCTCGGGGCGACCATCCTGATCTTGAACAAGATCTTGGGCCCGCAGAAGTGGACGAAGTCGAAGCTCGATACCTTCGAGACCGGCAACGAGCCCGAGGGGGACGCTCGCCAGCGCTTCTCGGTGCGCTTCTACTTGGTCGCGATCCTGTTCATCCTCTTCGATATCGAGGTGGTCTTCATGTTCCCGTGGGCCGTGCTCTTTCGGGAGTACGTGGCCTCGGGCATGGGCCTCTTCATGCTGATGGAGATGTTCGTCTTCATCGGGATCTTGGTGTTGGGCCTCGCCTACGTTTGGCGAAAAGGAGCGCTCGAATGGGACTAGAAGGTCAACTCACGGGCACGTTCGTCGGCACTCGGCTGTCCGATGCGCTGAACTGGGCCCGCAAGTACTCGCTGTTCCAGTATCCGTTCGTGACGGCTTGCTGCGGCATGGAGTTCATGGCGACGGCGTGTAGCCACTACGACATCTCGCGGTTCGGCGCCGAAATCCCGCGTTTCTCGCCGCGCCAAGCCGACTTGCTCTTCGTCGTCGGGACCGTCAGCCACAAGCTCGCGCCGGTGCTCCGCAAGGTCTACGACCAGATGTGTGACCCGAAGTGGGTCGTCGCGTTCGGCGCGTGCGCCTCGAGCGGTGGCTTCTACGACAACTACTGCACCGTGCAGGGCATCGACACGATCATCCCGGTCGACGTCTACATCCCCGGCTGCCCGCCGCGGCCTGAGCAGGTGCTCGACGCCCTGATGATGCTGCAGGAGAAGATTCAGGCCGAGCCACTGGAGAAGCAGGCGTGAGCAAGAACGTTCTCGAGCGCCTCCAGGCGCGCTTCGCCGACCAAGTCGAAGAGACGCACTCGAATCAGGGCGACGACACGGCCTACGTCAAGCGAGACAAGCTCGTCGAGCTGCTCACGTTTCTGCGTGACGACGCCGAGCTGGCGTTCAACCTGCCCGTCGACCTGACTGTCGTGGACTGGTACCAGAAGCGGGAGCCGCGCTTCGAGGTGGTGTACCACCTCTACTCGACGACGAAGAAGCACCGCGTCCGCCTCAAGGTCCGCGTGGACGAAGACGACGCGCGCGTGCCGAGCAGCTTCCCTGTCTGGCCGGGCTTCGACTGGTTCGAGCGCGAGGCATGGGACCTTTACGGCGTGCGCTTCGAGGGTCACCCCAACCACACCCGCATCATGATGTGGGAGGGGTTCGAGGGGCACCCGCTTCGCAAGGACTACCCCATCAACAAGCGGCAGCCGCTCACCACCCTCCTCGGCGAGCAGAAGTGAATGAGTGAGATCCTGATCGAAACCGAAGGCGGCGACCTCGACAGCGCCCCGATGAACCTGCAGATGGGCCCTTCGCACCCTGCGATGCACGGCACTATCAAGATGCGGGTCAAGCTCGATGGCGAGATCGTCCAGAAGACGGAGGTCGAGGTCGGCTACCTGCACCGCGGGTTTGAGAAGTCGTGCGAGAGCGTCACCTGGTCTCAGGTGATGCCGTACACCGACCGCCTCAACTACGTCAGCCCGCTCTGCAACAACGTCGGCTACTGCATGGCCGTCGAGAAGTTGATCGGCGTGCGAGCGACCGAGCGGTGCGAGTACATCCGCATCATCATGGCGGAGTCGAGCCGCATCTGCGACCACCTCACGTGCGTCGGCGCGAGCGCCATGGAGCTTGGCGGCTTCACTGCGTTCTTGTACGCGATCGAAGCCCGCGAGGAGCTGTGGCGGCTGACGGAGACTGTCACCGGCGCCCGTCTGACCCACAGCTACTGCCGCATTGGTGGGCTCAAGGACGACCTGCCGGTCGACTTCCTTCCGAACTACCGCGTGGTCGAGAAGAAGGTCCGGTCCTTGGTCGCAGACATGCATGCGCTGCTCGACCGTAACCGGATTTTCCTTGACCGCATGAAGGACGTCGGCTCGATGACGGCCGAGCGCGCCCTGCAGTGGGGCTTCACCGGCCCCGTGCTGCGCTCGACCGGGTCGGACTACGACGTCCGCAAGGCCTCGCCGTACATGCTCTACGACCGCTTCGACTTCGAGGTGCCGGTCGGGACGAAGGGCGATAACTACGACCGCTACCTCGTCCGCATGGAAGAGATCGAGCAGTCGTTCCGCATCATCGACCAGTGCCTCAAGCAGATGAAGCCGGGTCCGGTGAACCTCGAAGACGGCCGCTTGCTACTGCCGCCGAAGGACGAGGTCTACGGCTCGATCGAGGGCACGATCGCGCACTTCAAGATCATCATGGACGGCATTCAAGTGCCGCCGGGTGAGGTCTACAGCTACACCGAGGCCGGCAACGGCGAGCTCGGATTCTACTTGGTGAGCACGGGCGAGGGCCGGCCCTATAAGTGCCGCGTTCGCCCGCCGTGCTGGTCGCTGATGCAGGGCCTGCACGAGCTGCTCGAGGGCTACCAGATCGCCGACATCGTCCCGACCTTTGGCTCGGTGAACATGATTGGTGGGGAGTGCGACCGCTGATGGGCGTCAACTGCAAGATCAATGGCCAGCCGGTCACGGTCGAGAACGGCACGAGCGTCCTTGAGGCCGCCCGGGGCGCAGGGTTCGAGGTGCCTCACTTCTGCTGGCACCCCGGCCTGTCCCGCCCGGCGAACTGCCGCATGTGCCTCGTGGACGCGTCGAACAGCCCGAAGCCCATCCCGTCGTGCTACATCGGCGTCGCTGAAGGCGTTGATTACACCACGGATTCGGAGCACGTGCGCGAGCTGCGCCGCGCGATCCTCGAGTTCATTCTGCTCAATCACCCGATCGACTGCGCCATTTGCGACCAGGCGGGCGAGTGCGAGCTGCAGAACAACTACTTCGACTACTCGCTGCAGTCGAGCCGGCTGGCCACCGACAAGAACCACAAGCCGAAGGCTGTGGCGCTGTCAGACAAGATCACGTTCGACGGCGAGCGGTGCATCGTGTGCACCCGGTGCGTCCGGTTCTGTGACGAGGTCGCGAAGACGAGCGAACTCGGCGTCAAGAACCGCGGCGAGCGCTCGGAGATCGCGGTGTTCCCCGGCAAGACGCTGACGAATCCGTACTCGATGAACATCGTCGACCTCTGCCCGGTCGGCGCGCTCACCAGCACGGACTTCCGGTTCAAGTGCCGCGTGTGGTTCATGTCGACGGTCGAGAGCGTGTGCGACCAGTGCAGCCGCGGCTGCGCCATCTACCTGGACCACCACAAGGGCGAGGTCATGCGCTACCGCCCGCGTGAGAACCGCCAAGTCAATGACTGGTGGGTCTGCGATAACGGCCGCATGAGCTACACGACGCTGCACGACGAGCGCGTGCTCGCGCCGGTCGTGCGTGACGGCGCGAAGCCCGCCCGAGCGACGCTCGACGCTGCCCTTGAGCGCGCCAAGGGGCTCCTCGCGGGTCGCGGCGATAAGGTCGCGGTCGTGGTCAGCGCGACGCTCGACAACGAGGCGCTGTTCGCTGCACGGCGGCTCGTGGCTCAGGCGCTCAAGGGCGCCCGAGTCTTCGTGTCGGCCCGCGCCGACGGCGCCGACCAGGACGACATCTTGCTCCGGAACGACAAGAACCCGAACCGCAAGGGCGTCGAGGCTGTTTTTGGCGCTCTGCCCGACACCACGTCGCTCCGCGCTGCAGTTGCCAGCGGCGACGTGACCCACGTCCTCGCGCTCGGCGGCACCTTCAGTGCAGACGACGTTCAGGGCGCCACCGTCATCGCCGCGAGCGTTCACGCGACCGAAGCCGTGCGCGCCGCCGAGGTGGTTCTGCCCCTGCAGAGCCACGCGGAGCATGACGGCTCGTTCACGAACTTCGCAGGTCAAGTCCAGCGGTTCCAAGCGGGCATCGCCCCTGTGGGCGAGGCAGTCGCGGGCTGGGAGCTCGTCTCGCGCCTTGGCCGCGCGCTCGGCTCCGACCTGCAGCTCAGCTCGGCGGGTGGCGCGCTCAAGGCGCTCGCCAAGGAGCAGCCCGAGTTTACGGGCTTCACGCACATCAGCCTCGGGACGACTGGCCGTAAGCTCGGGAGCGGGCTCACGGTCGAGGCCCCCGCTGAGCCCACCGCCACGGCGCCCTGACCCGCGCAACCAGGACACGGCATGCTTCTCCTCATCGCCCTCACACTGCTCAAGATCGTCGCGATCGTGCTCGTCTTTGTCATGGTCGTCGCGACGCTCATGACCTGGGCAGACCGCAAGCAGTCCGCTCTCATTCAGGACCGGATTGGTCCGAACCGCGCCAACATCGGCAACGTCAGGGCTGCGGGCCTCGTGCACATCTTGGCCGACGCGCTGAAGACCCTCTTCAAGGAGGACTTCGTTCCGCGGGACGCGAACTCTGCGCTCTTCGGCATCGCGCCGTTCTTGGCTTTCGTGCCTGCGCTGCTCTCGTTCGCGGTCATCCCGGTCGGCGATACGTGGTGCCCGGACGGCCAGATCGCGGTGCAGAACTTCCGCGACGTCTGCCTCGCCGGCGAGCCGCAGTCTTACTTCCAGATCAGCTCCATGGGCGCGGGGTTGCTGTGTATCTTCGCGATCGTCTCTCTCGGCGTGTACGGCTCGTCCATCGGCGGCTGGGCCAGCAACAACAAGTACGCGCTGATTGGCGGCGTCCGCGTCTCGGCGCAGATGGTGTCGTACGAGGTCACGATGGGCCTGACGCTCGTCGGCCTGCTGATGATCTACCAGAGCGTCGACCTCAATGAGATGGTGCGCGCACAGGGCGAGCTGCTCTGGGGCTTCGTCCCCAAGTGGGGCATCATCGTGCAGCCGCTCTCCTTCGTGCTCTTCTTCACGGCTGCGATCGCGGAGACGAAGCGTCCACCCTTCGACATCCCCGAGGCTGAGTCGGAGCTGGGCGCTGGCTATTTCATTGAGTACAGCGCGATGCGCTTCGCGCTCTTCACGCTGTCGGAGTACGTCGCCTCGGTCCTCGTCGCGATGATGGTGACCACCCTGTTTCTGGGCGGCTGGCAGGTGCCATGGCTCTACGGAGACGGCTTCCACAACCCGTTTACGGGCGAGCTCGCGCTCGCGCTGCCCTACGCGGTCGTCAAGCTGATTCAGGTCGGCGCGTTCTGCTTCAAGACGATCCTGCTGTGCTGGTTCCAGCTCATGATCCGGTGGACCCTGCCCCGGTTTCGCTACGACCAGCTCATGCGCCTCGGCTGGAAGGTCATCCTGCCGCTCTCGCTCGCCAACGTGCTCATCACGGCCGTATGGCTGCTGTGGATCGACAGCCCGAAGTGAGGCTTGCCGCGCCGGGGAGCGCCCCACCGCGTTGACCACTGGAACCACCTCGGCCGCTTGACAGCAGTGGCCGCGTGCCTAGCCTCTCGCCAGACATGCCCGCCGACTACTATCAGCTCCTTGAGGTCCCGCGAGACGCAGACGACAAGGCCTTGAAGAAGGCCTACCGCGCGCTCGCGATGCAGTACCACCCCGACCGTAACCCCGGCGACGCGAAGGCCGAGGCGAAGTTCAAAGAGGTCAGCGAGGCCTATGAGGTCTTGTCCGACCCGCAGAAGCGCCGCGTCTACGACCAGTACGGCCACGATGGCCTGAAGAGTCAGGGCTTCGGTGGGTTCCAAGGGGCGAACGTCGAAGACATCTTCGGCCACTTCGGCGACCTCTTCGGCGACCTCTTCGGCTTCGGCGGCCGCGGCGGCCAGCGACCTCGCCGAGGCTCGGACCTGCTCGTCGAGCTCACGGTCGACCTCGCAAGCTGCCTTGAGCAGAGCCAGCACACGCTCGAAGTCCCGCGCGACGTGACATGCTCGCCGTGCGGCGGCTCGGGCGCGGCGCCCGGCACGCAGCCCGAGACCTGCCGGACCTGCGGGGGGGCGGGTCAGGTCGCCATGTCCCGCGGCTTCATCGCGATGCACACGACCTGCCCGAAGTGTCGCGGGGCAGGCAGGTCGATCGCCCACCCCTGCAAAGACTGTCGGGGCCGCGGTCTGCAGAGGCAGACGCGCAGCGTGCGTGTCACAGTCCCCGCAGGCATCGAGAACGGGATGCGGCTTCGCTTGAACGGTCAAGGCGAAGAGGGCCCCAAGGGGAGCGAGCCAGGCGACTTGTATGTCCAAGTCACCGTAGAGGACCACCCGCGGTTTGAACGGCACGGCGCCGATTTGGTCGCGGAGCTGGGCGTCTCGATGGTGGGCGCCTGCCTCGGCGAGAAGCTGTCGTTCGAGGGCCTCGATGGGCCCGTCGAGGTTGCGCTTCAGCCGGGCACTCAGCCCGAGACAGTGCTCCACATCGAAGGCCGGGGCATGCCCCGGCTTCAGCGCCGTGGCCGCGGCGACCTGCACCTCCGCGTGCGGGTCGACATTCCGACGCAGCTGACCAAAGCGGAGCGTGACTATCTGGTCGCGTTCCAGGCTCAGCGCGAAAAAAGCAGCGAACGACGCGGCGACGGCTGAACGACTCGACCAGACAGCGCTTGCTTGGGCTAGACTCGGGCCATGTCGCTGACCCGCTTGTCGCTGATGTCCCTCCTCGCGCTCACACCCGCCACCGCGCTCGCGAGCGGCGGCGGCCCATTCGGCTTGGGCATCATCATCGGAGATCCGAGCGGCCTCTCAGGCAAGCTCAAGCTTGATGGGACGCACGCGATCGATGGCGCGCTGGCCTTCAGCGCGATCGATGATGTGCTGTACGTGCATGCCGATTACCTCTTCCACGCTGCGCCCCTGCGAGCGCAGGGGCTGAGCGGCCATCGCTTCACACCGTACGTCGGTATCGGCGGCTTCATCGGCGTCTTCGATGAGGGCAAGAAGGACCGCGATACCGACAGCGCGGTCGGGGCGCGCGTGCCGCTCGGCATCGCATGGGAGCCGCCGATTCCGATCGATGTCTTTCTTGAGGTTGTTCCGCTCATGCGGATCGTACCTGAGACGGACGCAGGCTTGGACGTCGGGCTGGGCGTTCGTTACTTCTTCTGAGGGGGGACGCAGTGGAGGACCGCACGCTCAACGCATCGCGCAGCGCCATCGCCGGCCGCGTGCCGGCCATGTACTCCCTCGGCGTGCTCTGCTTCGCGCTGGCCTGCTCTGACAGCGGCTCGGGGGCCGTCGTACGCGCCGACGCGGAGCCTCGTCGGGTCATCGACGCTCAGGTCGACGCCGCGGCAGACGCGGCGCCCATGGTGATTCAAGAGTGTGACGCAGGCGCGACGCGGCCTTGTGGTCTCTCTGTGGGTGTGTGTCGCGAGGGCGTACAGACGTGCGTCCAGGGCCTTTGGTCGACGAGCTGCGACGGCGCGACGGGCCCGCTCGAGGAGCGCTGCGACGGCCTCGATAACGACTGCGACGCCGCAACCGACGAGGGCTTCGCGCTTGGCGCACCCTGCAAATTCGACGACGAGCGGGGCGTCCCCCAGGACGGCGTGACCGCATGCGATGTCGCGACGGGGTCGCTCACCTGCATCGCGGGCATGGACTGCTCCACCGACGCAGACGGTGACGGCTTCAATATCTGCGTCGACTGTGACGACACCGACCGCCGCGCCGCCCCCGGTGGCATCGAGCGGTGCGACGGCGTCGACAACGACTGCGACGGCTTCGAAGACGAGGCCTTCGATTTTCAGACCATTTGCTACGTCGGCGAGGGCATCTGCCGGCGGGGCGGCGAGGCCATTTGCACCCTCGACGGCGAGCTGGGGTGCGATGCAGCGCCGGGGGAGCCAGACGCCGAGGAGCGCTGCGGCAATGGTGAAGACGACGACTGCGACGGCAGCACAGACGAAGGTTTCGACCTCGGCGCTGCCTGCGTCGCGGGCGTGGGCGCGTGTCGGGCAGAGGGTCGCGTAGACTGCGCCGCGGGGGGACGAGGCGTGGCGTGCGACGCGCAGCCGGGCGAGCCATCGCCGGAGCGCTGTGGCAACCAGTCGGACGACGACTGCGACGGCAACACCGACGAAGGCTTCCCCTTGGGGGGGGAGTGCGTCGTGGGCCGCGGGGCGTGCGAGCGACGCGGCAACTGGTTCTGCGACGGCGCTTCGGGTCAGGCGGCCTGCAGCGCAGAGGCCACGGGCCCACGCCCCGAGTTGTGCGGCAACCAGATGGATGACGACTGCGACGGGACCACGGATGAGGGCTTCGACTTGGGCGTCGCCTGCGGCGCGGGGCTGGGCGTGTGTGCTCGCGACGGCGCTCGGGTCTGCGCCCCCGACGGGCAGAGCACGGTCTGCAACGTGGTCGCGGGGCCGCCGAGCGACGAGCTTTGCGGCAGCTCGGCGGACGAAGACTGCGATGGCCTGACGGACGAGGGCTTCGACGCGGGGCAGCCCTGCTCGGCGGGCCTGGGTGAATGCCGTCGACTCGGCGTGTTCGCGTGCGCCCAGAACGGCCTCGGCACGCTGTGTCTTGCTGACCCGGGGCCAGCAGCGCCCGAGCTGTGCAATGGCCTGGACGACGACTGCGATGGCACCTCGGATGAGGGCTTCGATGTCGGTGGTGCGTGCGCGATGGGCGTCGGTGCGTGCCGCCGCGACGGCGTCGTGGCCTGCGACGCGAACGGAGGGCTCTACTGTCGGGCTCAGGTTGTGCCGCCGGGTCAGGAGCGCTGCGGTAAC
>CANLBD010000038.1 GCA_947488215.1 Myxococcales bacterium
GGGGGGGGGGGGGCGTGGTGACCGAGGCCAAGACCGCGGCGCGCGTGCTCGCGACCTTGGGAGGGCGCCCGCTCGTGGCGGAGTGGGCATTGGGCGCAGGGCGTGTCATCGCCATCGCCACGGACGCCTGGGACGCTCCGGAGGCCGTCTGGGCGCGGCTGCTGGAATCGGCGCGCTCTCAAACAGAGAGAGCGGTGCGCGTTGAGTCGGCTGACCTCGAACGCCGGAGGCTCCGCCTTGAGGTGGGGGCACTGGGGCCGCTGCCCGAAGGGGTGGTCACGCTGCCATCGGGGGACCGGATGCCTCTCGCGGTGCGTCGGACGGGCGCACTCACGTTCGATGCTGACGTCCGATCGGACGTCGTCGCGTCGGGTGGCCCCGCGACGCTCGAAGTGCGCGTCGCCGACGGCAGTACTCAAGCGCGCTTCGCTCTGTCACCGAGCCCGGAGGCGTCGGCGGTCGGCGTCGATATCACAGCGCTCGAGGCGCTCGCGTTCTCATCGGGGGGGGAGGTTCTATTGGACCCAGCGCTTACGGGCGAGACGGTCGACCGCCTGCTCGGACGGGAGGCGGGACCGCCGCTCTTCGACCTGCTGGCGCTCGTCGCGCTTGCCCTGCTGTTGGCGGACGCCGTTGCATGGGGCCGGGCTTCGCGCTAAAGCCTGAGCATGCTGAACTTGTACATCGCGCCTAAGGGAACGAAGGCGCCTGTGCCGAGCCCCGACGCCGTGGACGCTTTGATTCAGCAGCTCATCGAAGCCGGCATCTTGGGTGCCCGCGGCGAGGACGGCTGGGTCCCGGGCCCCGGCGTCTCGTCGCTCTTTCATGCCGACGCGATGGACACTTGTCTCCCTGCGGAGCTCACGTTTGACTCGCTCGAGGTCGGTGCCTCGCCCCGGCCCCGCGTCTTGCCCGACCTGCCCGACGTTTTGGCCTCTCAAGCGCGCTGCGGTGGCTGCGGGGATGTGCTCGACGCAGCCGAGGTCGAGGACGCGCTGCGGCGCACGCGCTACATGCCGCTGGAACGCCTCGAAGTGTCGTGCCCCGGATGTCGTAGCGCCCTGAACTTTAACGGGATTGACTTCGGTCAGGTCGTCTCCGCCGCGCGTTGGTGGCTGCGCGTTGAGGGCGCGGGGACGGGGCGGGTCAGCCCTGGCTTTATCGAAAAGGTCGGCCGCGCGCTTGGCCTCCGCGTCGTGGTGGTGCCCGAGGTCATCGCCGAAGTCGTCGAGGACTGGGTGCCGGCGCGTCGTAAGGGCCGATGACTTGACTCGTCAGCGCATCGTGGGCGTGGGGGTTGACGTCGTGGAGGTGGGTCGCCTCGCGCGGCTTCGTGGTGGTCGCCGTGACGTCTTGGGGCACGTCTGCCGACCCGAAGAGCTCCTGGGCGCGATCGACGACGACCGAGCTGCCTCGCTCTGGTCGGGTAAAGAGGCGGTGGCGAAGGCGATCGGGACCGGACTTTGGCAGTCCGGCGTCGATTGGAAGGATATCGCCATCGATCGGGCCTCCCGCGTTACGCTCTGGGGCGAGGCTGCGCGGCTCGCTGGTGCGACGCGCGTCGAGGTCGCGTTCGCTCGCCGAGGCACACTGATGGTCGCGGTCGCCGTGCGACGTGAGGCCGCGCCTTGACCCGCGCGCTGCTGACGGTCGTCGTGGCGCTCGGAGGCGTCCTCGGTGGATGTCGCGACGATCCGCCGCCGCCCGCCATCGAGCGGGTCGCAGACACCGCGCGGTCAGAGGCTTGGCTCAGCGGGGACGAGACCGCGCTGCCGCTCCTGAGGCACCTGATGGAACGCTTTACGACGCGCGTGCCTCAGGCGCGTTTGCGCTTCGAGGAGCCGCTCGGGGGCGAGGGTGCGCTCGCAGCGCTCCACGATGGCGTTGTCGACTTGGTCGCGGTCGCGCGGCCGGCGTTCGCACCGCGCCCGAACGGCGCAGTGACCTTCGCGCGGACGCGCGCCGTGCTCGTGACTTCGGGAGGAACCGGTCTACGCCGCATCGCGCCGGAGCGACTCGCGGCGCTCGTCGCTGGGCGCGCGTCCTGGTCACCCGGTGAGCCGCGCGTCCTGTTTCGCCTGAGACCGTTTGATGATCCCGCGCAGCGTGTCTTGGCATCCCTGCATCCGCAGCTCGATGCCGCGCTGAAGGCGAGCGTGGGTGAACCCGCTTGGCCCATTGTCGCGGTGGGGAGTGACCTGCGCGCAGAGCTGCGGGGGCGTCCGGGCCTCTTGGCGATGACCGACCGTGGAGCGCTGAGCCTCTTTGGTGAGCCGCTGTGGAGCGTGGCCATCGACGGTGTCACGGGCGACGACCATGTCTGCTTGGACCTTGTCCGTGGACAGCGTGCACAGCCCGCTGTAGACGCGTTCCTGGCCTTCTTGGCGGGCGAAGAGGGTCGAGCCTTCATGACCGACCTGGGGTACGAGGTCCCGTGAGCGGTGACCCATCGGTCGCGCAGCGCCCCGCTCGGCTCGCTCCCCCGTTCGCTCGGCGAATGTGGCCGCTCGCGCTCGTGGCAGGGGGCGTGTTCGGTGTTGTGCTCCCCGCGACCTACCAGTCCCTCGCCTTTCGGGAGAGGAGCCGCGAGGCGGCCCTGTGGGCGGGTGACGTCGCCCGGCGCGTCGAGGGGCTGGCGCGCGAGCGTCCGGTGCTGTGGGCCTATGACCAAGCGCGCCTTCGGGTCGTGACCGCCGAGGTCCTCGCGGCGCCGCTCTCCGCGCGGGTGCGGATCGACGCGCAGCGGGACGCCATGTTCATTGCCGGCCATGACGAACCCAGGGGTGTTGAGGCCGCGGCCTGGGCGGTCGTCCGGGTCGAGGGCCGAGCGGTCGGTCGAGTCGAGGTGCGCCTGCCGGCCGAGCACATCGCGGCGAGCGCAGCGCGTCTCTGGCTGGCAGCCCTCGCGGGCGGGGCGCTCTTGGCCGCGGCGTTGTTCTTTCTGCCACTGCGCACCGTGCGGCGAGGCGACGCGCGTGACGAAGCGCTTTGGCGAGACTTGCAGGACGCAAACGCGACGCTGGAGGCACGCGTGGCCTCCCGAACAGCCGAGCTCTCGGCGCGCGAGGCGGAACTGTCTGCGCTCGGGGCGCAGCTCGTGGCCGTTCAAGAGGAAGAGCGCGCGCGCATCAGCCGCGACCTGCATGACGATCTGGGCCAGGTGCTTACAGGGCTCAGGCTGCGGCTCTCCGCGCTCGGACACACGTTGGGTGACACGCACCCGGGGCAGGTTCATCTCACCGCCGCGGTCGAGGCTGTAGACGAGGGCGTCGAGCAGGTCCGTCATTTGGCGCATCGCCTGCGCCCTGCCGCGCTCGATGGCCTCGGACCCATGGCGGCCCTGCGTGGCCATGCGGAACGATGGGCCGAGACGGTCGGCGCCGAGGTCGCGCTCGACCTGTGCAGCGAGGACGTCCCCGCGTCGGCAGGCGAGGTCTTTTTTCGCGTGGCGCAGGAGGCTCTCACGAACGTCGCTCGACACGCGGCGGCCCGCCACGTTCGGGCCAGCGTGGGGCCATTCGACGACGGCTGGCGGCTCGTCGTCGAGGACGACGGCGTTGGGCTCAATCGCGCGTCGGGGACCCGGCGAGGCCTGGGCCTTGTCGGTGCCAGAGAGCGGGTCGAGCGCGCGGGCGGCTATCTAGACGTTGAGGCGTCTACGCCCCACGGTACGCGGCTCATCGCTTGGCATCCGTAGAGTTTCGGATGCGCGTGCAGGCGCAACCTGTGCTTATGGTCAGGTCATGAGCACGACGTCTGTCATTCGCGTGGTCCTGATCGAGGACCACACCATCGTCCGGCAAGGGGTGGCTGCGCTCCTCTCGACCGCGCCCGATATCGAGGTCGTGGGCGAGGCCGCGGACGGCCGGACGGGCCTTGAGGTCGTCGCCGCGACGCAGCCCGATGTGGTCGTGACAGACCTCGCTTTGCCGGGCTTGGGCGGCCTCGAAGTGCTGAAGCAACTTCACGAGCGGCCGGCGCCGCCCGCCTGCCTGGTGCTGAGCATGTACCATGACGGCGTGTGGGTGCAGCGTGCGATGGATGCGGGCGCGCGCGGCTATGTGCTGAAAGGGGCACAGATCAAGGACGTCATCGTCGCGATTCGGCTCGTGGCCGCCGGGGGGGTGTACATGTCTCCGGGGGCTGCGCGTGCCTCGGAGTCAGAGACGCTCTCGCCGCGTGAGCGCGAGGTGTTGACGCTCATCGCCGAGGGTCACACGAGCAAAGAGATCGGTGGGATTCTCGACATCTCACCGAGAACAGCAGAGCACCACCGCGCGCGGCTGATGGAGAAACTCCAGATCCACGATGTCCCTGGCCTGACGCGCTACGCGATCCGCATGGGCCTCGTGGACCAGAACCTCAAGTAGGCGGCAAGCGGGTCTTGAGCAAAGACTCCGCGCCACGCACGTCCTCGTAGAGCCAGCGCGCGAGAAGCGAGAGACGCCGAGCCTCGGTCAGGTCGCCCGTCCGCCCCTCCGCCGCGAGGCGGGCGCGCACGCGCGGCAGCAACGCTTGGAGCGTCATGCCTACGCTCACAGAGATGTTGTAACTCTCCACGAAGCCGAACATGGGTATCCGGAACGTCCCGTCGCACGCCGCGAGCGTCTCTGGGCGCAGACCCGCGCTCTCGTTGCCAAAGAGCACCATCACGGGCTTGTCGTCGGGCAGCGTATCAATGCTGCGCTCGCCCAGGGGCGCCGCGCCCCAAACCGCGAGCCCGCGGGCATCCGCAAAGGAGCGCAGGGCGTCGCCGCACGGCATCCGATGGAGCGAGAGCCAGCGCGGGGTGCTCTTCGTGATTTTGTGGGCGGAGGCCGCGTCTTGGCGCGGGTCTTCGGTCGGGTAGACGTTGCGCAGCTCGACGGCTGCGACGTCCTGGAGCCCCATCCCCTCGGCGGTGCGAAGGCAGGCCGCCGCGTTGTGCAGATGGTGAAGGTCCTCAACGCCGAGCACCACGCGCTCGAGGCGGTGCGCCAAGACGGTCTGCATGCGCCCGAGTCGGGCCGGCTCGACGAGCGGGGCGAGGAGCTCGATGACCGCAGCGGGGTCGTAACGGCGCGAGTCGAAGGGGGGCGGTGTTTGAGGCGGACGTGTCACGCGCGGCATGGTCCGCGATCGCTGCCGTGTCCGCAATCAGTCCCATTGCGCGCCGAAGTGAGTACACTGCGCCCGCTTCGCCCCGCGACGGGGTCACCCGCCAAAACAGGAGTCACCATGTCGAGCCCTTGGGAGTCGAACGATGTCCGCGCGCTGATTGACGGTCGCTGGGTCGAAGGCCCGGAGTGGCGGGACAACGTCAACCCCGCCGACACGCGCGAGGTGATCGGTCGCTCCACGCACTGCGGGCGGGCCGAGGCGCAGGCCGCGGTCGACGCCGCGCAGCGCGCATTCCCGACTTGGCGTGACACGCCAGCGCCTCGCCGCGGCGCGATCCTTTTCGAGGCCGCGCGCATCATGAAGTCGCGCCTTGAGCTGATCGCCACCGCAATGACACGCGAAGAGGGCAAGACCCTCGGCGAGTCGCGCGGCGAGGTCCAGAAGGCGATCAATATCATCGAGTACATGGCGGGCGAGGGGCGCCGCGCGAACGGTCAGGTCATCCCGTCCGAGATGGCGCGCACGCTGGCCTACTATGTGCGTCAGCCGCTCGGCGTGGTCTCCGTGGTGACGCCGTGGAACTTCCCGGTCGCGATCCCCGCTTGGAAGCTCGCGCCGGCGCTCGTGGCTGGGAATACGGTCGTGTTCAAGCCTGCTTCGCTCACCCCGCTGACGGGCCGCATGGTCGCGCAGTGCTTTCACGAGGCGGGTTTGCCGGACGGCGTGCTGAACTTCGTCACAGGCGGCGGCGGCACGGTCGGCGACGAGTTCGTGAGGAACGCGGCGATTCGTGCGGTGAGCTTCACGGGCAGCAACGAGGTCGGCGTGGAGCTTGCGCGCCAAGCGAGCGCGCTCCACAAGAAGTGCCAGTGCGAGATGGGTGGCAAGAACCCGATGGTCGTCCTGTCGGACGCGGACCTGGAGCTCGCGGTCGATGCCACGGTCCAGGGCGCCTTCGGCAGCACCGGACAGCGATGCACGGCGACGAGCCGCGCGATCGTGGACCGCAGCCTCTACGCGGAGTTCGTGGAGCGCTGCGCCGCGGCCGCCAAGACGATCAAGGTCGGCAACGGCCTGCACACGGGCGTGCAGATGGGGCCGAGCGTCGACGCGGGACAGCACAAGTGCGTGCTCGATGCGATTGAGACCGGCAAGGCCGACGGCGCCCGTCTCGTCGCTGGGGGCGGGCGCCCCGTGGGCGAGGCGTTCGATCACGGCTTCTTTACAGAGCCGACCATCTTCGCGGACGCCCACATGGGGATGCGGCTCGCGCAGGAGGAGGTCTTCGGACCGGTGCTCGCGGTCATCCCGGTGGATGGCTTCGACCAAGCGATCGAAGCGGCGAACGCGGTGCGCTACGGCCTCTCGGCGAGCGTCTACACGCGCGACTTGGTGCTCGCGCAGCGCTTCGTCGATGCCATCGACGTCGGCATCGTGCACGTGAACAATCCGACCGTAGGTGGCGAGGCGCAGCTCCCGTTCGGCGGCATGAAGGAGACGGGCGTCGGCGAGCGGGAGATGGGCCCGACCGCGGTCGAGTTCTTCTCCGAAATCAAGACGGTCTACGTGGACTACACGGCCTCGGCCCGTCGCACGAACATCTACTGAGCAGGTCTCAGGCCCCGCCCTGAGGCGCGCTCGATCACGGTGATCGCAGCGTCGGCAGCGCGATGCCCGCCGAGCGCCGTGGCCAGCGTGCTCTGCCCGGGAAAGACCGCGTCGCCCACGAGGTAGAGGCCCTCAGCGACCGTGGTTGGCGAGAGCGTGGTGTAGTTGTGGAGACCGGCTCGACGCGGGACTCCACCCACGAAGCCACCTGGCCGCCCCGTAAAGCGCTCGAACGTTCGGGGTGAGCCCGTCATGCGAGCCTCGACACGCGCCGCGACCTCTGGGGCTCGGAGTGACAAGGTGCGGGTCATCGTCGCTTGGACCCGCGCGAAGTAGTCGGCGGGCGGCTCGCTTGGGGCGGGGCGCACATGGGTCGAGACCGTCGCGCTGCGGCGCCCTCGTTCGTCCGCATCACCGATTGAGACGAAGATGTGGTTGCCCTCTTCGAAGGGGAGCGAGGCGTCGGCCACACACTCCACGTGGTGAGGCGCTTCGTGGACATCGCCTGGCGCGAGCGTCAGGTACTGCATCGACGCGCCCCAGCCCGTCGCAACGCGGGCCTCCAGACGGGCGAGGCCATGCCCGGCATCACCTTCGAGCCCGGCGAGTCGCCTGACCACGCCCGGGGCGGCATTGCACAGCACGACGGGTGCTGTGGCCTCGCCGCGTCTCGACCGCACGCGCCACCCCATCGAGCCCTGCTCGAGCGCGGACACACGGTCCGCGAAGCGCACCTGACCCCCCGCACGCTCGATCGCACCCACCAGCGCGGACGCCAGCTGTCCGATCCCACCCCGAACGTGGCCCGTGCCGCGCCACGCGTAGTCGAGTGCCGCCAAAGCGAACGGCGCCTCGACCTCGTCCGGGGAGCACTGCACAGTGATTTGGCACAGCGCGCGCGCCCAGGTCTCAAACGGGGCGAATCCTCGGAGCCGAGGATAGTCGAGCACCTTCGCCAGTGGCCGCCCGACGACCGCGGCGAGGGGCGCATAGCGGAGCGCCGAGAGCGTGTGGTTTGCGAGCGCGCTGGCCGTCCAGGGAGGGAGCGAAGCGGGCGTGTCAAAGAGAGACCAGAGTGTGTCGGCTATCCGGCGCTGGGCGTCGAAGAAGGCTCTCAGCGCGCCGACAGGCGCTTGGGGAAAGTGACACAAACGCTCAATGAAGGCCTCACGGTCTCGCAGAACCGGCAGCTCGCCGAACGGTCCTCTCAGCGTGACGACGGGGTCCACCCAGTCGACCTCGTAGTCCATGCGATGCTGGCGGGACCAGCGACCGAACAGCTGGTCGGGCCCGAGCCCAGAGAAGAGGGTCGCGCCGGCCTCGTATCGTCGACCGCCGCGCGTGAACGTGCTCGCGCAGCCCCCAGGGTAGGTCAGCGCCTCGCTGACGCAGACGCGGGCGCCCCGTTCGGCCAGTCGCAGGGCGGCCCCGAGGCCGCCGAAGCCGGCACCGACAACGATGGCGTCAAAGTGCTGCACCGGGGAAAGATGCGCGACGGTCGCGAGGCGTCGCGCGTCGACGTCGCCGCCGAGCGGCCCAGAGCGCGCAGCCTGCGGCGAGTGACCACGGTCCGCTTGGCGCGGCAGCCTGGGTCGAGCAGCCACCCGTATGCGACGCCGTGTGTCGCTGCGGCGATGCGCCGATGGGACCCGGCTCATTTTGACCTGGAGCGGCGGGGATGACGACGCCCATCGGTCCGGCGTCGGGTGGCACGGGCGCAGCCGTTTCTGGCGGTGGGGGCTCAGGGGTGGAGGCGTCGCCCGGTTCAACGAGCCCCGCGTCGGGTTGAAGTGCGGCGTCTCGCTCGGGCGTCGGGGGCGGCGGCTCGGGCGGCGGCTCGGTCGCGGGGGGCGGCGGAGCGCTCGCCGCCTGCGTCAAGGCCACGCTCCCCCAGGCGTCCGAACCCGAGACGACCTCCCGCTCGATGTCCGCAGACACAAAGCCCGGCGCCTCGACGTGCACACGCTGCTGCCCCACGGGCAGCGCTTCGAATCGGTAGAGGCCGTCGGCGCCGGTGACGACGCTCGGACCCATTGCGACGCTGACGCGCGCGCCGGCGATGTTCGCGGTCGCGTCACGGATGTCGCCTTCGCGCACGAAACCGAGGAGCCGACCCGTCGCCGGACCTTGGCCCGGATACACGCCATCGCGGACCATCGACATGAAGCGGTCCCAGTCCCAGTTTGGGCCGGGGTCAGAGTGGTCGTTGCAGTCCGAGAGCTCGTTGTGGCCCTTGATGTGCGTGCGGTCGAGCGGGATGTTCCAGCGCGCCGCGATGCCGCGCACGAGGTCCGCGCTCGCCCGGTACATGTCGTCCGTGAACCACTGGGGTTCGTCCACGAAGCCCTCGTGCTCGATTCCGACGCTGCGCCCGTTCCAGCAGCGCGCGTGCCAGCCGACGTCCTGCTCCTCGACCATCTGCGTCACCTGCCCATCGCTGGACCGAATGACGTAGTGCGCGCTCACCTGAGAGTCAGGGTTCTGAAACCACGAGACGGCGCCGCCGTAGCTGCCCTGCGTGACGTGGATGACGATTGTGTCGACCTCACCGAGCCCGCGGCTGCGGTCTGAGTAGTTCGGGCTGGCGACCCAGCGCACGCCCGGTTGGTCCGGACGCGCTGCGCCGAGGCGTCGGCCATAGAGGGCAGGGACGAGGAGCGCCGATTCGCCCGGGCGCTCCACTTCAAAGCCGGTCGCGAGCCAGTGCGTGGCGCCCTCGACCAGCATCGTGGTCGCGGGCTGGGTCGTGCGCAGCGCGCTCAAGTGAGGCAGCCAAGCGTGCAGGTCTGTCGATGCCGGCGGTGTGTCGCCTGCGGACCGACGAACGAGGCTCGCGGCGGCGCGGAAGTAAAGGTTCAGGTCGGCCTGCAGCGCGGCCTCACTCTGGCCTGCGTGCTGCGCGGCGAGCGCGAGCGCGGGTGGATCGAGCTGGAGCGCGCCGACGCCCCAAGCCTCGCCCGGCTCCGCGTCGACGTGTCTCCATCGCGACTCTGAGAAGACCGCGGCGGCGAGGACCTCGGCGGGCACGCCCGTCGCTCGCGCCGCGGACTTGATCGCATCGGCGAGCGGACCGGATCCGGTGAGGGAGGCGAGCGCTTGAGCGCGCTCAGCAGGAGGGTCTCCCGCGACGGAGGCGTTCTCGGGTGCGGTCTGCGCGCACCCGTGCAGCGCGGCCGCGCTCAGCAGCGCGCACAGCAGCGGAAAGACGACAGCGGGGAACGGTCTCATGGGGCCTCACTTCGCACGTCGACTCAGAGCCGAGCGCTATCACATCGGCCGCGCTCCCGTGAAGCGTGAACGGGAATGTCGAAGATTGCGCAGGCGCTGCGGCGCTGACACACTCCGCGCCATGAGCCGTGCCTACCAGAGCCCGCGCGGCGCGGAAGCCGAGCCATCTCCGTACCGCGGACGACGCCTCTGTGTCACGGGCGGCGCTGGGACTGTCGGCGCCGAGCTGGTGCGCCAGCTGGTCGCGCGGCACGAGCCCGAAGTCGTTCGAGTCTTTGACCACGACGAGGCGGGGCTCGTGTCTCTCGAGCGCAGCCTCCGTGACCAGTCGCCGCGGCTTCGTTTTTTACTCGGGGATGTCCGGGATCGTGCGCGTCTCGAGCGCGTTCTTGAGGACATTGACGTCGTCTTCCACACGGCAGCCGTCAAGCACGTGCCGCTCTGTGAGTACAACCCGTTCGAGGCCGTCCGGACGAACCTCGTCGGTACGCAGAACCTCGTCGAGGCGGCGCGTGCCCAGAACGTCGAGCGTGTCGTGTTCACGAGCACGGACAAGGCGGTCGGTCCGGTCAGTGTCATGGGCGCCTCGAAGCTGATGGCCGAAAAGCTCCTGCAGGCTGCGGCGCTGTCGCGGGGGCGAAGCCGCACTGTGTTCGCGTGCACGCGCTTCGGGAACGTGCTCGACTCGCGCGGCAGCGTCGTGCAGGTCTTCCGTGAGCAGATCGCGCGCGGCGGACCTGTCACGGTCACCCACGCCGAGATGACGCGCTACCTGATGTCGCTCGCTGACGCCGCGCACTTGGTCTTGCAGGCGGGTCATCGGGCGGAGGGTGGGCAGATTTGGGTCTTGAAGATGCCCGTCGTGCGGATCGAGGACCTGGCCCGCGTGATGATCGCGGAGCTGGCGCCGCGCTTTGGTCACGATCCCGAGCGGGTTGAGGTGCGTTTCGTGGGGCCGCGGCCGGGCGAGAAGATCTTCGAAGAGCTCGTCGGCCATCACGAGCTCTCGCTCGCCGAGTCGCGGGACGACTACTGGGTCCTGCGGGCCGCGAATGCGCCCGGACCACCTTCGTACGCGTCGCGTCTGCCGGGCACGGGGCGCTCCGACCAAGAGCCGCCGCAGACGCTCGACGAGGTCGCGCTGCTCCTCCATCGCGCAGGGGTCTTCTGATGCGGGTGTTGGTGACAGGAGGGGCGGGCTTCATCGGCCGTTGCCTCGTGGGACGACTCCTGAGCGATGGCCATCAGGTCGTCGTCGTCGACGACTACTCGAACAGCGCGCCGGAGAATCTCGACGCGCACCGAGGGCACGCAGGGCTCGAGGCCATCGTCGAGGCCGACTTGCGGGCGCCGGGTGTGGTTGCGCGCCTCTTTGAGCGTCCGTACGACGTCATCTACCACCTGGCGGCGTCCATTCGCGTCCAAGACAGCATCGACGACCCGCGGACGACGTTCGTCAACGATGTCAGCGTGACCTTCGAATTGCTGGAAGCCGCACGGCATCAGTATTTGCGCGCGAACAACGTGTCGACGACGGGGACGTTTCACCTCGATGTCGAACGGCCGCACCTCGTCGACCGACGACCGCGCTTCGTCTTCACCTCGACCTGCATGGTCTACGACCGGGCGACGCAGGGGGCGGCGATCGATGAGGCGCATCCGACGCGGCCGGCTTCGCCCTATGGGGCGAGCAAGATCGCGGCTGAGAACCTTGTTCTCTCGTACGGTGCAGCCTACGAGATGTCGGTGGTCGTCGCGCGCCCGTTCAACACCTACGGGCCGTTTCAGAAGAGCAATCTCGAGGGCGGCGTCGTCGGCATCTTCTTGGCCAACGCGCTGGCCGGTCGCCCGATCGAGATCAAGGGGACGGGGACACAGACGCGTGACCTGCTCTTCGTCGAGGACAGCGCCGACTTCTTGGCACGCCTGGGAGCGAGCACCATCGAGGGCGAAATTATCAACGCGTCGACCGGCGAGGACGTCAGCATCAACGAGCTGGCAGCCCGCGTCTTGGAGGTCACCGGCGCGCGTGTCCCTGTCGTGCACGTGCCCCACGACCACCCGCAGGCGGAGATCCAGAAGCTGGTGGGCGCGTCTGAGCGCGCGCGCACCGTGTTGGCGTGGTCGCCGAAAACCACTCTGAGCGAGGGGTTGGCGACCACGCGCGACTGGCTCGCGAGTCGAGGCGGCGCGCGTGCTTAGGGTTCGCATGTGGATGCTCGCCGGCCTCGCCGCCTGTGGCCCCGCGCAGGTCCAGCAATCGGCGCTCTCGCAACCGCCGTCGGGTGAACAACCCGAGCGAGCGACCGCGGCTGTCTCTAAGCCCGGATGGACCTTCGCGCGTCAGGCCGTCGTCGCCGCCAATCCCTATGCGGCCGAGGCGGGCGCGCGCACCCTTGCGGCGGGCGGCAGCGCGGTGGACGCAGCGATCGCCGTCCAGGCGGTCTTGACGCTCGTCGAACCACAGTCCAGCGGAATCGGTGGGGGCGCGTTTCTGCTTCACTGGGACGGGGCGCGTCTCGAGGCATGGGACGGTCGGGAGACGGCGCCCGCGGCTGCGGACCCGCGTATGTTTCTGGACGCGAGCGGCGCACCCTTGCCGTTCGCACAGGCGGTGGTGGGCGGTCTGAGCGTGGGCGTCCCGGGCGTGATGCGGATGCTCGAGGCCGCCCACGCCGCGCACGGCAAGCGCCCATGGGCGACCCTCTTCGAGGACGCTGTGCGCTTGGCAGACGAAGGGTTCGTGGTGAGCCCGCGGCTCAACGCGCTGCTTGAGGCCGATCCTCACCTGCGCGGCGATCCTGAGGCGCGCGCGCTCTACTATCAGGCCGACGGGCGCGCGGTCGCGGTCGGCACGCTGCTCCGGAACCCGGCGCTCGCAGAGACGTTTCGAGCGCTCGCTCGGTCGGGCGCTGCGGCGCTCCACGACGGCCCGATCGCGCAAGCCGTGGTCGACCGTGTGCGGCATCACCCGTCGAATCCCGGGAGAATGTCCGCGGCGGACCTGAGCGGCTACAGGCCCGTCAAGCGCGCCGCGATCTGTGCAGACATCGACGCGTGGCGCATCTGCGGTATGCCGCCGCCGTCGTCGGGCGGCATTGCGGTGCTCCAGATTCTGGGCATCTTGAGCCGTGTACCCCCGGGCTTGAGCGGGGCCTCGGCTGAGGTCGACGGGATGCACCGCACACTCGAGGCGGGGCGGCTCGCGTTTGCTGACCGCGCGCAGTTTGTGGCCGATCCGGCCTTCGTCGAGCCGCCCGCAGGCGACTGGGGCGCGCTCGTCGCGCCCGCTTACCTCGCGGCCCGCGCAGCCCTCGTGGGTCCGCGCGCGATGACGCGCGTCGAGGCGGGCGTCCCCGCGGGCGCCGGACATCAAACGACCGCGCCCGACACCACGGCGGCGATGACCGGGACGTCGCACCTCTCGATCGTTGACGCGTTTGGTGGTGCGGTTTCGATGACGACGAGCGTGGAGGACGCGTTTGGCGCGCGGACGATGGTGCGGGGCTTTCTCCTCAACAACCAGCTCACGGACTTCGCCTTCGTGCCCGACCGCGATGGTCTGCCCGTCGCGAATCGCGTCGAGCCAGGCAAGCGACCGCGGTCGAGCATGAGCCCCACAATGGTCTTCGAGCGCGCAACGGGCCGGCTCCACATGGTCACGGGATCGCCCGGCGGCGCGCCGATTATTCACTACACGGTGCGGTCGGTGTGGGATTCGCTCTGGCAGCGGCGACCACTCCAAGCTGTGCTCGACGCGCCGAACGTGGCGACGACGGGCGGCCCCGCGATCGTCGAGGTGGGACGCTACGACGCGACGACGCTCAGCGCGCTGAGCGCGCTCGGTCACGCGGTTGAGCAGCGACCGTTGCCATCGGGTATTCACGCGCTCCTCCGGGTCGAGGCGGGCTGGCACGCGGCCGCCGATCCGCGGCGCGAAGGCGTGGCCAGGGGAGATTGACAAAGATATGTATTCATTGGCTTTTCTCTTGGAGCCCGGCGCCGATGGTTCGATTGAGGGTGCGCGCGCTCGGATGGCGGCGCGGCGGCTCGTCGAGCACTTTGTTGGGCTCTTTCACGCGCATGACCATGCTCGACTGGGGGTGTTTTGCACACGTGCGAACGACGCGCTGGACACCACCCGATGGATCGCTGAGGCCTCGTTGCGTAATCCCTACGGGGCGGCACCTCGGGTTGAGGTCTTCCTCGGCCAGCACCCCAATGCGGTGGGCTACGAGGACGCTCTCTTCTTTTCGACGAGCACTGAGTGGGACATCGCCACCATTCACCATGCTTATCTTGAGCTGACGCGCGTCAGTGACGTGAACGCCTACGAGGGTGCGGACGTCTCAGACGTGTACGACCTCGATTTAATCGCGGAGCGGCGGCGTTTCGCGCCGCAATACGAGGGGTCGGTCTACGCGAACAGCGCGCGACCACCGCGCTACCGCGAGCTCTTCGCGTATCTCGCTGCGCGTGGGTTTCGGGACAGCGTGCTGGACGTGGGCTGCGGCGCAGGCGCGACCTATGGCCTGCTCCGGAAGCTCTGCGCGCGCGCCGGCCGAGTCATGCCGCGCTACACGGGGCTCGACTTCAGCCGGTCCCACATCTTTCGCGCGCGCTCAAACTACCCGGCGGCTCACTTCATCTGGGGCAGCGCGGCGGCGATGACGTGGCCGACCGGCGCGTTCGATGTCGCAGTCGCGAACAGCGTGCTCAACTTCATCCCGCCGGACGACCAGCGCGAGGCCTTGCGCCGCCTGCTCGATGCCGCGTGCGGCCGTGTCCTGACCGCGCTCTTCGCCCACGACGCGGATGTCCTGCCGCGCGGACCGAGCAGCTTCGCCCAAAAGTTCCATGACATTCGTGTCTTGGAGACCCACCTGTTGGATGCCGCGGACGTCCGCGCGCTCGCCGACGCGTGGCCGGATTGCGAGCGGGTCGAGCGGCCACTGCTGACCGCGCTGTGGCCGGATCCAGAGTCACCGGGGATGTGGCTCCGCCGTGACTCGAGTGATGGCCAAGCCGAGGCGTTGAAGGCGCGATGGGGCGCCGACGCGAGCGCGCTCGCGCAGGGCTTTCGAGCGGCGCACGGCCTCGGCTCGGACGCGACGGTCTTCGAGGCGACTCGAATCGAGCTTTGGCCGAAAGGGGCGCGCGCGTGCCCTGCGGTGGAGCTGTTGCCCGCCGATCTGCATCAGGACGACTGGGCAGACCGAGGCTGACGGGCGGTTGACGTTCAGCTCGCTGAGGCCACCCAGGCCATGAGCTCTTCGGCGCCCCGCAGCAGCGTGACGCCGCAATCGACAGCCCGCCGGACGATCAAGTCGGCCTCGGGCCAGTCTTCCTCGACGTAGACCGCCTGCGCGGCGAGATACAGCCCCGCCTCGCGCTCGGTCGGCAGCGGCGCGTCGACGACCAAGACGTCCGGCAGGGCCTCAGGCTTGAGCTTGAGGCGGGCCGCCGCGCTGCTGAGTTGACCGAGGAACTCGGTGCCTTCATATGCGGGGCAGCGCAGCCACACACCGACGCGCGCCGTCTCCGTTCGACCGAGCCGCGCGAGGGTGTGCAGGAGGGCGTCGAACTGAGGACCCTCGGCCCAGGGCGCGACCACGAGCACGCTGCGTGCGTTGGCCTCCACGACCTGCACGGGGCGGCCGTCAGCGCGGAAGCCCTCCTCGGCGCCATAGGGGGCGAAGTGCCGCGCGCGGTCGTATTGGATCTGGTCGAGACCGGTCGAGCGGTAGCCGTCCGGGGTCTTCTCGAAGCCCCACTTCTTGAGAAATCTCGCCTCATTCCGCGCCATGGTCGCCGAGTAGTCGACCTTGTTGCCCTCGAAGGTCTTGCTCCCATAGTGGTGCAGAAAGACGTCCCGCGCGATGACGATGCGGTAGCCGGCGACGCGGGCTCGGAAGCACAGGTCGTCGTCCTCGTAGTTGCCGGTCGCGAAGCCCGTATCGAAGCCGCCGATGCGCTCGATCAGCTCACGCTTCACGAGCAGGCACAGGCCGATGATGCGGTTGACCTGCACGCTCTGATGTCGGTTCTGCGCGCGCCAGCTGGCCGCAAACGCCTCGAGCGCGTCGACCATCTCCGGTGTCATCGCGTCTTGCGGATAGGGGACGCCCTCGATCTTCTGGATGCCCGCGACGCGGTTGCTCACGGGGCCGACGATCCCGATCGTCGGCTCGAGGTCCGCCCACCACTGAAGCTGCTCGAGCCAGCCATCCGCGACAATCGTGTCGTTGTTCAAGAAGCAGACGAAGTCGCCGTTGGACAGCGCGAGCCCTTGGTTGCAGCCCTTGGCGAAGCCCAAGTTCTTGCGGTTGAGCTGGAGCTTGATGGGCACCTCGGGGTGCTCCGCCTTGAGCGCGCGAAAGTAGTCGGCCGTGCCGTCCGCGCTGCCGTTGTCGACGAGCACGAGCTCGTACGGCACGTGCGTATTTCGCAGCACGCTCTCGATACAGCGCTGCGTGTACGCGAGCTGGTTCCACGCGAGCAGAACGATGCTCGTCAGGCGCGCGCGCGGCTCGGGGCGCTTCTGGCACACGAGCAGGTACTGGTAGGCCCCGGACTCGTCCTGGAGCGTGTCTACTCGCACGCCCGCGTCTCTCAGGGCAGTCACGACCGTGTCCGGCGCCTCGCCGCCAAACGGTACCTTGTGCATGCGGGTGACGTCGAAGGCGTTGCTCGAGAAGAAGTCGACCATCGACTGCTGCGTGAAGAACCGCAGGTGCGTTCGGTCCAGAATCCCGGCGTCCTCGTACTCGAAGCGACCCTCGAGCAGCGGCCCGATGACGCTCCAGTGGCGAATGTTCGGCAGGGAGACGACGAGCACGCCATCGTCCTTGAGCTTGGGGCGGAGCAGCGCGAGCACCTGCGCCGGGTCGACCGTGTGCTCGAGGACGTCCGCGAACACGATGCAGTCGTAGGCGTTGTCCTCGAGCAGGACGTGAACGTCCTCGACGGGCCCGCAGAAGACGCGGTCGAGCACGTCGTCGGCCATCCGTGCGGCGTGGGGAACGACCTCGATGCCGTCCACCACCAGCGTCGGGCGCTCGCGCTTGAGCCCCGCGCCAAGGCCGCCGCCGGCGCAGCCGACGTCCAGCACACGCTTGGCCGCGCTCGGGACGAGGTTGCGCACCTCGGGGCGGTCGAAGCGGTAGTAGTCGGGCACCGCCTGAAGTGGGAACAGGTGACTCTCCCAGGCCGACCAGCCGCCGGGACGCAGCGCGAGCAGCACGCGCTTGCCCGTGGCGTCGAGAATGCGGTCGCGCTCGCGGCGGTGCGGGGGCAGGGCGTGGGCGAGCGCGTCGCGCGCGCGGACGCGAGAGGTCGGCGTGGCATACTCACCCGGGACGACACCTGAGATGACC
>CANLBD010000039.1 GCA_947488215.1 Myxococcales bacterium
GCGCGCTGCACAAGGCCCGCCGCGAGAAGCCGCTCGTACCGCTCGCCTTGGCCCGTGACAACCGCGCCCGCCCCGCGGCCGTGGTCTCTCCCACCCCGCCCTTTGTCGGGCGACGCGAGATCGAGCTCGATATCGCCGCGCTCGAGCCTTACATCGACTGGACGTTCTTCTTCTCGGCGTGGGAGCTCAAGGGGCGCTTCCCGGCCATCCTGCAGCACCCGGACTACGGCGTGGCCGCGCGCGACCTGTACGCCGCGGCGCAGGGCATTTTGGCGCGCATGAAGACCGACGACCGCCTTCGGATGCGCGGCGTCTATGGTTTTTGGCCGGCGCGCCGCGACGGCGACGACGTGGTGCTCTACACGGCCGAGGACCGCGCGACTGAGGCCGCGCGGTTCCCGATGCTGCGTCAGCAGATGGCCCGCACGGATGACAACCCGCACACCAGCTTGGTTGACTTCGTCGGGGAGACCGACACGGTCGGCGCGTTCGCCGTCACGGCAGGCCTGGGGCTCGATGCGCTCGTCGCGGAGTACGAGGCCGCGCACGATGACTACTCCGCGCTGATCGCCAAGGCGCTCGCGGACCGCCTCGCCGAGGCCTTCGCCGAGGCGCTGCACGAGCGCGCGCGGCGCGAGTGGGGCATCGGCGAAGCGGAGCGGCTCGATAACGACGCGCTCATCGCGGAGCGCTACCGCGGCATTCGCCCCGCTTTCGGTTACCCCGCGTGTCCCGACCACACCGAAAAGGGCACGCTCTTCGCCCTGTTGGGCGCCGAGGCGATCGGGATGTCGCTCAGCGAGCGCTACGCGATGCTGCCCGCCGCGAGCGTGAGCGGCCTGTACCTGCACCACCCCGAGGCCCGCTACTTCTTGCTCGGCAAGATCGGGCGCGACCAGATCGAGGACTACGCCGCGCGCAAGGGCATGGCGGTCACCGAGGTCGAGCGCTGGCTGTCACCGAACCTGGGCTACACGCCCTAAGGCGGCTGGCCTGAGTCTTGCGTTCGCACGCTCCTTGAAATCGAAGCCCCGCGGTGCGATACCCGCGGTGCAAGAACAGCGGCCGGGAGACTCAGACCATGTTCTCGAACTGGAAGCTCAAGGCGGCAGGCGCTCTGGCAGCCGCGCTCGCCACCTCGGGGTGCGCGGACGACCGCACGGCAGGCCTCGGCGATGGCGCCACCGTGACCGGCCTGGCGCGCGAGGCGGTCGTGGTGGGCGAGCAGCTCGTGCTCTACGCCACGGGCCTCGCCCCGAGCGACGCCGATGTCACCGCGCTCCCGAGCGACGTCGAGCTGGTCTTCGAGGGCACCTACCTGACGGACGACGGTGAGCGGACGCCTGTCTCTGTGCAGGCGCGCGCGCTCGTCGACGGCCGCATGCCCGACGGCCGCGAGGTGCTGCGCTGGAGCCGCTTCGGCCCCTACCGCAACCCCTTCTCCGAGGCGGACCGCCCGGGGCAGTTCAACGGCACCGTGCGGGTCGTTCGTTCGACGTCCGATGGCCCCGCTCAAGCGGGCGCGGCGACCCCCTTGCGGATGCAGGTGCTCCCGTCCCTCGTGATCGACGCCTTCGAGCCGCTCGACGCCACCTGCGGCGCGCCGGCGCTGCGCGCGCTCGCGGGCATCCCCTATCGACTCAGCGTGCGCGCGGTCGGCTTGAGCCCCGTGCGCTTCGACTTCGACGTCGCCGAGGTCAACGGCCGCTCGGGCGCGACGCGTGTCACGCATGACTACAGCGCAGCGGGCGGTCCAGTCGGGCAGGACACGCTGGGCGAAGACGAGCCCATGCTCTTCAACCCCGTGCCCGAAGGGCAGCAGTTCTACGTGACCGCGTTGCGCGCCGTCGCCTACGACGCAGAGGGCCGCGCCGTCGAGACCGTGCTGCCCGTGTCCGTGCACCGCCCCATAGAGGTCGTGCACAGCGGCAAGCTCGAGCTCGCTGAGGTCTACGAGGCCGTGCCCGTCTCCGGCTGCATTCCGGGGAGCATCAACACCGAGGTCGGCTACGAAGAGAGCGTGACCGAGGAGCGGCAGCGGTCGGTCAGCGTGACCGTGAGTCAGGATTGGACACAGCAGAACGGCACGAGCGCGTCGAACAGCTGGCAGCGCGGCATCTCCGAGGGGGAGAGCACGAGCCAGACCGTCGGCACGAGCGAGAGCGTCGAGGAGCAGACGGACGAGACGTGGGGCGTGGACTACAGCCAGAGCGAGTCCTCGCAGATCGGTTACAGCACCTCGGACGGCGAGGCGTGGTCGTGGAGCATGAGCGAGGGGACCTCGAACTCGGCTTACGAGAGCCGCATGAACGAGGTGTTTGGCGAGGGCTCGTGGTCAGGGACGGTCGGCGTCGAGGGCAGCGGCTCGGTGCCCGGCTTCGCCAAGGTGACCGGCAAGGCCTCGACCACAGTCGGCGTGACCGCGGGCGCGAGCGCGGGCACGAGCAGCGGCGTCGAGCGCACCACGAGCGCCGAGCGCGGCTTCTCGGCCGGCGGCTCCGTCGAGACCGAGCGCAGCTTCGGCAGCACCGTCTCCGAGGCGCGCTCGCAGAGCATCGGCGGCAGCTACGCGCTGTCCAACCAGCGCAGCACCTCACGTGCCAACACGACGGAGCGCTCCATGGCGCACACGTGGAGCCTCGGTGAGGGTGTCTCCGAGAGCGAGGTCGTCTCGGTCGGCCTGAGCACCGCCGAGGACAACACGTGGTCGGAGTCAAGCAGCATCGAGACCTCGACCAGCATCACGGGCTTGATCCCGCGGGGTCGCTACGGCGTCTGGTACCGACAGACGACCCGCAGCGTGCGTCGCGCCGAGGTCCGCAGCTACGACCTGTGCGGCGTCGCGTCGCACCTGGGCGAGCTGCAGTTCAACGAGTGGACCTGGGCGCCCGCGCTCGCGATCGGCGACACCTGCACGCCGCTGCCTGTTTCGCAGCTCCCCAAGGCCCGCTGCACCATCGAACCCTGCGGAGGCTGAGATGAACGCCCGCTCCCTGCTCGCGTCTGCCGCGACGCTGACCCTGCTCCTCGCGGGCTGCGCCGACCCCGCGCCCACGGCCGACCCCACCGCCCCCGCCGTCACAGGGCTGGAGAAGTCCGCCTACCGCGTCGGCGAGACGATGTGGTTCTACGGGCAAAACTTCGCGGTCGACGCCGAGGGGCGCACTCGCCTGCACTTCCGGGGGACCTACACCAGCGCGACGGGTCAAGCGCCTGTCCGGCTGACGATCACGCCGCTCGTTGAGCAGACCGAGGACGGCCGCACAGTGGCGCGCTGGTCGCGCTTCGGGCCGTTCACCAATCCATTCGATGTGACCGGTGCGCCGGGTGTCTTTGAGGGCAACATCATCGCGGAGACGACGGACGGCGACGCCGCCCGCGCCGTGGACTCGAAGCCGGAGACGTTTCGCATCGAGGTCAAGCAGTCGGTCCTGATCGAGACGCTTCAGCCGATTCAGGCGAGCTGTGGCGCGCCCGCCGTGCGTGCGCTCGCGGGCCTCGCCTACCAAATCGGCGTTCGAGCGGTCGGCATTGAGCCGGTGCGGTGGGACTGGTCGGTCGCGCGCGTCAACGGAGAAGAGTCGGTCGTCACATGGTCGCACGACGCCGACGCGACCCTCGGCGCGGGGCGCGACGTGCTCGGGGACGCCCCCAACGAGCCGGTGATCTTCGAGCCGGTGCCCGACGCCGACCAATTCTATGTGACCGTCGTGCGCGTCGTCGGCACAGACGCGCAGGGCAACCAGGTCGAGACCGCGCTCCCGCTCAGCGTCCACAGGCCCTTCGAGGTCGCGGCCTACGGAGAGCGCGCCGTCGCCGAAGTGTACGAGCCCTTCCCCGCCAGCGGCTGCATCCCCGGGAGCATCGAGACGCGGCTGCGCTACGCCGAGACCCGCAGCGAGTCGCGGCAGCGCAGCGTGAGCGTGACCGTGAGTCAGAGCTTCGCCGAGAGCACCGGCATCAGCCGAGACGCCTCGTGGAGTGAGGGCGTGGAGACGGGCCGGAGTGAGAGCCAGTCGATCGGCTCCGCGCTCTCCGAGGCGGAGACGCTGAGTGAGACGCAGGGCGTGGCGTACACCCAGAGCGCCGAGAACCAAGTGCAGGTCAGCACGACGAACGGGACGAGCTGGGAAGCCAACCTGAGCCAAGGGGAGTCGAACGAGAGCTACCAGTCGCGCACTCGGGAGCTCTACGGCGACGCGAGCGCGTCGGCGACGGTCGGCGTCGAGGTCGAGGGCTCTGTCCCCTTCCTCGCGTCCGCCAGCGGCAGCGCCTCGACAACGGTCGGTGTCCGCGCCGGCGCGCGCACGGGCAATGAGTCGGGGACGCGACAGGGCGTGACCTCGCAGCGCGGCTACAGCGCGTCGGGCAGCACCAGCGAGACCGAGTCCTACGGCAGCACGGTGGCCGAGGAGCAGACCACCTCGATGACGGGCAGCTACGCCCTGACGCGCTCTCGCAGCCGAGACGTCGAGGACACCAGCAGCCGCGAGCAGAGTGAGACGTGGACGATGGCGCGCGGCGCGAGCGTGGACGAGCAGGTCACAGTCGGCCTGTCCATGGCGGAGCAGAGCACCTGGTCGAGCACGAGCACCGAGAGCGTCACGCTCGACTACTCCGGCCTCATCCCGAACGGTCGTTTCGGGCAGTTCTTTCGCCAGACGACGCGCTGGGTCCGCCGCGCCGAGGTCCGCGCGTTCGACCTGTGCGGCGTCGCCCAGCACATGGGCGAGCTCCAGTTCAATGAGTGGGCTTGGGCGCCCGACCTGGCGATCGGCGACGACTGCTCGACCGTCCAGCACAAGCTGCCGCCGGCCCGCTGCTTCGTCGAGCCCTGCGACGGCTGAACCTCGTCCGCAGGTGTCGAATCAGGGCGCTTCGTCCTCGCTGCTGGGCAGCGGCGCGACCGTCGCGGGGACCGGCAGCGGTGGTGCCTGAAAGAGCGTGTCAAACGCGACTGCGCCGGCGACCTGTAGCACCACGAAGCTCGTGACCGCGAGCGTCGAGGCCGTGTCGCCCTTGTCGAGGCCCGCGGCAAAGCCCGCCGCCGCCCCCGCGCCCAAGACAGTCCCCACGCCCGTGCCCAGCGAGGTCCAGCCCAGTCGCCCCGCGTCCTTGCCGAACAGCGAGCCGGCGCCATAGACCGCGCCCGTCGTACCGATGAGCGTGCCCGCGAGGCCGCCGAAGAGCGGGCCATGCGGCCCGCCGAGGGGGAGCTGACGGTCGCCTGGGTCGATGGCCTGCCCGATACTTCCGCCCATCAGGCCGAGAACGCCGCCCCCGAAGACGCCCGCGACGGACTGCGTGAGCAGCGTCAGCGCCGGGGCGCGGGCATACAGGGGGGGCCTGCGGTCCGCCGGCCGCAGGGACGCTTCGAGCGCCGCGCGGCGCGCCCGCTCGGGCTCAGTCGCGACCTCGGTGAAGAGCGCTGCGTCGACGCTGTAGTCCGCGTTGGGGTCCGGCATCGGCGGGAGCACCCACGCGGGCGGCGCCTCGGTCGCCGGCGCAGGCGGCGCCTCGGTCGCCGGCGCAGGCGGCGCCTCGGTCACCGGCGCGGGCGGCGCCTCGGTCGCCGGCGCCGGCGGCGCGACAGCGGGCTGCGACAGCGCGACGAATGCAGAGAGCAGGGCGTGCATGCGCGCGGGTATGGAACCGACGCGAGGACGTGTCAAGATGTGCCGGAGATGACCACGCCCGCGCCCTACTTCGAAGGTCGCTCCCGCCTCGCTTGGCTCATACGCCTGCGCTGGCTCGCGCTCCTCGGCGTCTCGCTCGCAGCGGCGATCGCCGCGTTGGGCGTCGTCCCCGGGGTGAACTTGCCCCTCGTCGCGGCGGCTGTGGCGATGGGCGTTCTCAGCAACGTCGCCCTCGCGCACTTCGGCATGCAGCGGGGCGAGGGCTTGACGGACACCCGCCACGTCGGTCAGGCGCTTCTGGATACAGGCGCGCTCACGCTGGTTGTCTGGGCGGCGGGCGGCGCTGACTGCCCGTTCATCGGGTTCTACGCTTTCCCCATGCTCCTCGCGGCGCTGCTCGGCGACCGACGCGGCTTGCTGCCCACGGGCCTAGGGACCCTCGCCGGGATGACGTTTCAAGTCGCCGCGACGCGCGTCCCCGCGCTCTCGGTCGGCGCCTGGGACCCGTTGCCTCAGTACGCCAGCGCGCTCGAGCTCCTTGCGCTGGGGCTGACCGTCGGCGGGGTCGCCTACTTCGCCCGCGTCTTCGCCGAGGCCTCTCGGGCTCAGGAGCAAGCCCGGCGCGAGGCCGACACCTTGCTCGCGCTCAGCCTCGAAGGGCTGGATGTCAGCCTCGAGGTCGTCGAGCGCGGGCGGGTCGCCTGGCAAAACGCCGGAGCCACCGCCCTCCTCGGACAGCGTCGGGGCGCGGCGTGGCGATGCCCCGCCGTCGACGCGGCCTGTGCCCGCGGCGCCTGCCCCGCCCACGCCGCGGCGAGCCAGAGCGTCCGCTGCACGGTCAACCTCAACAGCGAGGATCCCGATGCGCGGGTCTTCGAGATGCTCCGCCTGCCCCTCGGGGAGGCCGCAGATGAGCGCTCCATGGTGCTGTACCTCGACCGCACGCTGGAGCTGCGCTCCCAGCGGCAGTGGGTCCTGACAGAGCGTCTCGCGAGCCTCGGACGCACGGTGCAGGGCGTCGCCCATGAGCTGAACACGCCGCTGTCGACCATTCGCTTGCTCGCGCGTGATCTGGAGCAGGCGCTGGCGCCGCTCGCCCTCGAAGGCGTCACACGGGCGGACCTTGAAGAGTCGACGCGCCTGATCGTGGCTGAGGTCGAGCGCTGCAGCCGCATCACACACGCGCTGCTCGGGCGCGTCGACCCGAGCCGGTCTGCCGAGGGCAAAGTTCCCCTCGCGGATGTCATCGCGCGCGCTGTCGCGGTGGTGAGCCCTCAGGACCGCGAGCGCATGCGGGTCACGTTCCACGGCGACGGAGCGGCGCGCGCTCTGCCGCACGACCCCCTGGTCCAGGTGCTCGTCAACCTGCTGCAGAACGCGACAGACGCGGCCCCCGGCGCACCGATCGAGGTCGCCGCGGCGGAGGAGGCGGGGGGCGCGGCGTTGGTCGTCACAGTGCGCGACCGTGGCCCTGGCCTGAGCCCCGCAGCCCGCGCGCGGCTCTTCGAGCCGTTTTTCACTTCGAAGCCCGTCGGTCAGGGCACTGGCCTCGGGCTGTTCACGTCCTACACGCTGTTGCAGGCGCTCGGTGGTACGCTCACGCTCGGCGACCATCCCGACGGCGGCGCGCTCGCGACGGTCCGCGTGCCCATGACACCTGTCTCCGCAGAGCAGCCTGTCGAGCTCACCGCCCCGTCCAGCGCGGCTTTCGCTTCTCGATGAACGCCATGACGCCCTCGGCGGCGTCCTCGAGCAGCGTGTTCTCAACGAGGCGGTCGCGCAACGACCACAGCGCGGCCTCGAGCGGCAGGTCCGCCGTCTGGTGAAAGGCGTCCTTGCCGAGGCGGAGCACCGCAGGTGAGCGCTCAAGCAACGCCGCGACGACGCGCTCCACCTCGGCGTCGAGCGCCTCGCGGGCGACCACGCGGTTGACCAGCCCAAGGCGCTTGGCCTCGTGGGCGTCCACGCGCTCGCCCAACAGCATCAGCTCGGCCGCGGCCTTGCGACCGACATGCCGCACCAAGAGGGCCGTGACCATCATCGGCCACAGCCCCACCTTGACCTCGGGCAGGCCCACGCGCGCGTCTTCGGCCATGACGACCAGGTCGCACGCCAAAAAGACGCCGACGCCTCCCCCGAGCGCGTCGCCATTCAGTCGGGCAACGACCGGCTTGCCGAGCTCGTGGAGCGCGCGCACCAAGTGAACGAAGCCGCCCTTTTCGGCGACGCCCGCCAGAAAGCCGCCGCCGGTCATGCCCCCTGCGAGGTCGCCCCCCGCGCAGAAGGCCTGCTCGCCCGCGCCGGTGAGGACAACCACGCGCACGGTGTCGTCTGTGCGCGCTCGTTCAAGCGCCGCTCGGAGCGCGGCGACCAGGCCGGGAGACAGCGCATTGCGCCGCGCGGGGCGATTCAATGTCAGCGTGGCGACGCCCCTTGCGTCGAGCGCGTAGAGGACGTCGTTCTCGAGGGTCGGCTCCAAGGCTGGGCTCCTGAGTGAGGGCTGGCGCGACTTTCGGACGCGGCCGCTCAAGACGCAACCGGTCTGGTGCGCCTTGCGGCTCGTGCTAAGGTCTGGCCCCATGACGCGCACCCTTGGTCGTCTCATCCTCAAGCTCTTTGGCTGGCGCGTGGTCGGGCAGGTGCCGAGCGCTCCGAAGTATGTGCTGTGCTCGGCCCCGCATACGTCCAACTGGGACTTCCTCTTCTGCGTCGCGACCTATTGGTCGGTCGGCGTCGAGCTGCATTGGGTCGGCAAGGACTCGCTCTTTCGCGGGCCGCTCGGGTGGTTCATGCGCGCGACGGGCGGCATTCCCGTCGACCGCAGCCAAGCGAACGGGATGGTACGCGCGCTCGCGGACGCCTTCGGCGCGCGGGAGCGCCTCGTCGTCGCGATGTCCACCGAGGGGACCCGTGCGAAGCGGGATATCTGGAAGAGCGGCTTCTATCACGTCGCTCGAACGGCGAACGTACCGGTCGTGCTGGGCTCGCTCGACTACGCCAAGCGCGAGGCCGTGCTGGGCCCCGCCCTCGACCCCTCGGGCGATGTGCGCGGGTTCATGGACCAAATCCGCGCCTTCTATGCCGACAAGGCGGGCAGGCACCCCGAGAAGTTCGGACGGATTTACCTAAAGGAAGAGGGCGAGCCCTGATAGGCTCCGCGCCACTCTAGACGACGAGGGCCTGATGTCTGCTGCCAAGAAGAAGATCATGATCCTCTCCGACTCGACGGGCGACACGGCCGAGAAGGTCGCCCGCGCGGTGCTCGCTCAGTTCGACACCGAGGTCGCGCGGGTCGACATCTTCCCGCGCGTCCGCAGCGTCGGGGAGATCGAGGGCATCGTCGAGCGCGCCGCCGCGGATGACGCGCTGCTGTTGCACACGACCGTAAACGCCGAGCACCGCGAGCTGTTGAGCCGACTGTGTGCGGAGGCGAACGTCGAGAACGTAGACCTGATCGGCACGCTCCTCGGCAAGGTCGCGCTCTTTCTCGACGCCCAGCCCCGCGCGGTTCCAGGTGGTCATCACCAGGTCAACGATGACTACTTTCGGCGCATCGAGGCGGTCGAGTTCGCGGTCAAGAACGACGATGGCCAGCACCCGCGTAACCTCGCCCGCGCGGACGTCGTGCTCGTCGGCATCTCCCGCACATCGAAGACCCCGCTCTCGACCTACCTCGCGCAGCGCGGCTACAAGGTCGCCAACGTCCCGATCGTCAAGGGTATCGAGCCGCCCGCCGAGCTGTTCACGATCGACCAAGACAAGATCTTCGCGCTCCAGATTTCGGCCGACGCCCTCTTCCGTATTCGCCAGGCACGCCTGCAGACGCTGGGCATGCCCTCGGACACGGCTTATGGGGTGCGGGACCACATCCTCAAGGAGATCGGCTACGCCCAGCAGATCTTCGACGCCAACCCGCACTGGCCCGTGCTGGACGTGACGGACAAGGCGATCGAGGAGACCGCGGCGAACGTGCTCAGCATTCGCCAGCAGCGCGAAGAGCGCCGCAAGGGCTGAGGCGCCCTCACCCCGTGGTGAGGGACATGTCGACGTCGGGGACGGCCCGCGGATCGGCGGCGGACACAGTCCGCACGAACAAGCGTGGCGGCTCGCCGCCGGTGGCTGCGACGAAGCGGTCGATGCGCGCGGAGAGCGTGTCAGCGACCCGCTCGTAGTCGAAGACGCGCTCGTAGAAGTCAGGTCGCGCGGCGCCCCGAAAGCGACGCTGACCAATGCGCGCTGCGAGACCGCGACAGCCATGCCCAGTGCCCGCCCAGGCGGCCCGATCGAGCGCGACTGAAACGGCCTGGAGCGCTGCGTCATCATCTTCTTCGTTCAAAGCGGTGAACGCCGCCAAGAGCAGCGCCCGGGCCTGACTGCGTTCAGCGCGAGGGACATCGCGCCGCTCGAGTCGGGCGGCGAGCGCTGCGGCGTCTCCGCGCACCCAATCTCGAAGCGCCATGAGCTTCGCCTCGGAATCCCCCATGCCCCAGACCCCTCACAGTGCCGCGAATTGCGGCCCGACTGATTATCGGTTCTAATCCCGACGAACCCATGTCCGAACAAAAATACTCCATCGTCGAGAAGCTCGACGCCGGCGGCATGGCCGAAGTCTGGAAGGGCAAGAGCAGCAGCCTCGGCTTCGACAAGCTCGTCGCCATCAAGCGCGTGCTGCCGAACCTCGCGAAGAACAAGAAGTTCATCGCGATGTTTCTCGACGAGGCGCGCCTCTCGCTCTACCTGAACCACGCGAACGTCGTTCAGACGTTCGATATCGGCGTGTCGGGCGAGACGTACTTCATCGTGATGGAGTTCGTGGACGGCTCGAACCTGAAGTCGATCCTCGATATCGCGCAGGACAAGGGCGTTCGGATTCCGCAAGAGCAGGCGGCTTACATCGGCATCGAGGTCTGCAAAGGCCTGAGCCACGCGCACAGCCGCAAGGATCCGCAGGGTCGCCCGCTCGGTATCGTGCACCGCGACATCAGCCCACCGAACATCCTTTTGAGCCGCGAGGGCGAGGTGAAACTCGTAGACTTCGGCCTCGCCAAAGCCGCGAGCCAGCTCTCGCTGACCGATCCCGGCGTGGTGAAGGGCAAGTTCAGCTACCTGAGCCCCGAGGCCGCGCGAGGCGAGCGGGTCAGCCACCTCACGGATGTGTTCGCGACGGGCATCGTGATGTGGGAGTGCTTGGCGGGGCGACGCCTCTTCGAGGGCGCCACCGACCTCGAGACCGTGCAGCTCGTGCGGCAGGCGCAGGTCCCGCCGCTGCGGGACTTCAACCCCGACGTCCACCCTGCGCTCGAGGCCGTGATCCGGCGTGCGCTCTCGGCGGACCCGCGCAAGCGACACGAGAACGCCGCCGAGCTCGCGCACGACCTCGCAAAGTTCCTGTTCGAGCACCGCCTGATGGTCACGTCTTACGACATCGGCGTGCTCGTCAAGCGCATCCAGCAGGAGCGCTCGCGTCGGTCCGAGTCCAAGCCGCAGCGCCCCGCCACGAGCCAAGCGCAGGCCATTGAGCGCATGATCCAAGACGAGATCATGCAGTTCACGTCGCTCGAAGACCTCTCCAAAATGGCCTTCAAGCCGGTCGCCGAGAGTGAGCCGCTCGACAAGAGCCCGACCTTCGGGGGCGAGGACCCGCGCGACTGGGCGAGCGAGCTGGATATGGATGAGGACGGGCACGAGGCCACCCGAATGGACCTGAGCCCATTCGAGAAGGACTCGCTCGGCTTCAGCGAGGACCGCTCGCTCGCCCAGATGCTCGAGGGGCCAGGCGAGTCGGTCGAGATCACCGCGCAGCAGTCCGAAGACGCCAGCGGTTCGGTGGACTTCGCTCCACCGCCCGCGCCTGCGCCCGCCGCCGTTCAGAACCGTAGGTCCCTCCCACCGCCGCCGCCTCCAGACGCCTTGGGCCCGACGACGGCAGAGCGGCGCGCAGCCGCGCTCATCAGCCCGCCGCCCGTGTCGCCTGCGAGCACCGCGCGGAACGTCCCGACCCTGAGCACGCGGCCAGCGAACCTGCCCGCGAACGCGACGCGCGAAGAGATTCGCGCTCAGGCTGAGGCCGCCGTAAGGCTCGCGCAGGGCACGCCCCCGTCGGAGCCGACGGGCTTGCCCGGCTGGGTCGTCGGCGTCCTCGTGGCAGGCGTCGTGGCGGGCATCGGCGGAGCCCTGTTCTTCTTCGCGCGCTGAGCGCCGCTGCGCTTTACATCTCTGACCGGAGGCCCGCATGAGAGCTCGTGACGTCCGCCTGCTCGCTCTAATTCTGGCCGGCGGCGAGGGCACACGCCTGCAGCCCCTCACCCGCGACCGCGCCAAGCCCGCAGTGCCGTTCGGTGGGCGCTATCGCCTCATCGACTTCGTGCTCAGCAACTTCGTCAACTCCGGCTACTTTCAGGTCAAAGTCCTCACGCAGTACAAGGCCTCGAGCCTCATTACCCACTTGGTGCGCGGGTGGCAGCTCTCGCCCATTTTGGGCCAGTTCGTGGAGCCGGTCCCTGCGCAGCAGCGGGTCGGTCGCGATTGGTTTCGCGGCAGCGCGGACGCCGTGTTCCAGAACCTGAACCTCGTCTCCGACGTGCAGCCGCACGTCGTGGCGGTGTTCGGTGCCGACCACGTCTACAAGATGGACGTGTCGCAGATGGTGCAGTTCCACTTGGACAAGCGCGCGGAGCTCACCGTTGCCGCGATCCCCGTGCCGATCGCCGAGGGCTCGCAGTTCGGCATCATCGAGTGCGACGCCGAGGGCCGCGTCGTTCGATTCTTGGAGAAGCCGAAGGACCCGCCGCCGATGCCGGGGCGTCCCGACATGTGCCTCGCGAGCATGGGCAACTATGTCTTCGACGCGCAGGTGCTCGTCGACGAGATTACCCGCGACGCTGAGAAGCAAGAGAGTGTGCACGACTTCGGCCGCAGCATCCTGACCTCGATGGTCGGGCGCCGCGCGATGTACGTCTACGACTTCCAGCAGAATACGCACCCCGGCATCGAGGCGAAGGAGCGCGGCTACTGGCGCGACGTCGGGACGCTGGATGCCTACTGGGACGCCCACATGGACCTCGTCGCGGTCACGCCGATCTTCAATCTGTACAACCGAGAGTGGCCAATTCGGACGTACTACCAGCACCTGCCCGCCGCGAAGTTCGTGTTCGACGGCGTCGCCACCGACCGTATCGGCATCGCGACGGACTCGCTCGTGAGCCCGGGGTGCATTGTGTCCGGCGCGCACGTTCACCGCTCCGTGCTCGGCCCTGGGGTCCGCGTGCACAGCTACGCGCGCGTCGAAGAGTCCGTTCTGGGCGAGGGCTGTGACATTGGCCGCGACGCGCGCGTCCGTCGCGCGGTGCTCGACAAGTTCGTGCGCGTCGAGCCCGGCGCGACGATCGGCTATGACCTTGAGCGCGACCGCGCGCGCTTCACCGTGTCCGATGCCGGCATCGTCGCCGTCGCCAAAGGCACGGTGGTGACCCCCTGAAGAGCACGAGCCCCATGCGCAAAGTCGACGTCGTCTTCCTGTGGCACATGCACCAGCCGGACTATCGCGATCCGGTGTCCGAGATCCCCCTTCTGCCCTGGGTTCGCCTGCACGCGACGCGCGCCTACTTGGACATGGCGGACGCGCTCGAGCGCCACCCTGCGGTCAAGGCGGCCGTGAACTTCGTGCCGGTCTTGATTGACCAGCTCGAGGCGCTCGTCTCAGGCACGACCGACTTGTACCAAACGCTCTCGTACAAGCCCGCGCGCTTACTCACTGAGGACGACGCGGCGTTTTTGCTGCGACAGTTCTTCTCCTGTCACGCCGAGACCGGCATCCGCGCGCGCCCCCGCTACGAGGCCCTGTGGCGCAAGCGCGGCTCCGCGGACGCGCCCCGCAGCGCGCGGGACTTCGATGAGCGGGACCTGCGCGACCTGCAGGTGCTCTTCAACTTGACCTGGTTCGGCGCGACCGCGCGCCGTGAGTATCCGCTCATCGCGCAGCTCGAGGCGAAGGGCGCAGGCTTCACCGAGGACGAGAAGCGACGGCTCCTCCGCGTGCAGGTGGCGTGCGCGCGGCGCGTTCTCCCCGCGTGGCGTCGGCTGATCGCGCGCGGCCAGGTCGAGGCCTCGACGACGCCCTATTTTCACCCGATCCTGCCACTGCTCATCGACTCGGACGTCGCGGCCGAGGGCCTCCCCGGCGCGCCACTCCCCCCACGCTTCGCCTGGCCGGCGGACGCCCGCATGCAGGTCTTGCGGGCCGTAGAGCGTCACACGCAAGTCTTCGGACAGGCGCCCGTGGGCGTCTGGCCCGCGGAGGGCTCCGTGAGCCCAGATGCAGTCCGCCTCTTCAACGACGCCGGCTTGCGCTGGATGGCAACGGACGAGGCGCAGCTCTTTCACACGCTGCCCGCAGGCGTCGACCGCGCGGACGCGCTCTACCGCGCGCGACATGTGGACGTGAACGGCGCTCAGATCGACGCGTTCTTTCGAGACCGCACGCTGAGTGACCTGCTCGGCTTCAGCTATGCACATAACGCCCCCGAGGTGTCCGCCCGCGACCTCATGGCGCGCCTGCATGAGATCGGCACGCAGTGGCGCGGCGAGGGCACGCCCGTCGTCGTCATCGCGCTCGACGGCGAGAACCCTTGGGAGGCTTACGCGCAGAGCGGTGCGCCCTTCCTAGACGCCCTCTACGCGCTGCTCGCAGCGGATGAGGCAGTGCGCACGCGGACACCGACCGAGGTGTTGAACAGTTCGGCGCGAGCGCCGCTCCATGGCCTCGCGTCGGGTTCGTGGATCGACGGCAACTTCGGCGTGTGGATTGGAAAACCTGTCGAGAACAGCGCTTGGCGCCTGCTCGGCGAGGTGCGCAGCCTGCTGGCGTCCGCCGAGGCGTCGGGCGTGGCGTCGCCGGAGTCAGTCGCGCACGCCCGCGAGCACCTGCTGCGCGCCGAGGGCAGCGACTGGTTCTGGTGGTATGGCGACCGCTTCGTGAGCGACAACGACGCGGAGTTTGACTACCTGTTTCGCGGTCACTTGCGCGCCGCCTGCGCCGCGCTCGGCGTCCCCTGCCCCCCCGCGCTCGGCCGCAGCCTCTATCCAACGAACACAGCGAGCCCCGACCGTGGCCGCACGCCACGAGCATTCGTCTCCCCCAACTTCGCCAAGGAGACGACGTTCTTCGACTGGGCCGACGCGGGCGTCCTCGACTTGTCAGTGCAGGGCAGCATGCACCGCACGGGCGCCGTGTTTCGCCGGCTCCGATGGGGGTTCGACGCCGGCTCGCTTTACTTGCGCCTCGAGCCGAGTGACGGCGAGACCGTGGACACGAGCACGCTGATGCTGCGCGTCGACATCAGCCGAGACGACGCGATCGCCGCGCAGCACCACTTCGTCGAGGTGCATCTCGCGGCGTCTGAGAACGCGTGCGTCACGCGCGCGGACGCTCGCGGTCACTCGGTCCGTCTGACCGGCACGCCGCAGGTCAAGGTTCGACCGTCCGGTGTAGAGGTCGGCGTCACGTTTGGAGCACTCGAGGTCGAGGCGGGCGCGCAGCTCGTCGTCTCCGTCGCCCTGCTGCGCGATGGCCTCGAGTTGGAGCGCCATCCCGCTGGCCGCCCGCTCACGTTTGAGGTGCCAGCGCTGACCTACGAAGACGAGAACTGGTCGGTCTGAGGCGTGGTGACGTCCTTCTACGCATGGGCGGCCTTCGCGCTGACGGGCCCTCCTGCAGACGCGGCGCCGCTGCAACGATGCACGGCGTTCGCGGCCCTCACGCGGACCGCGACGGTCGAGCGGGACATGGCTTGGCGTGAAGCGCGCCTCGTCGCCCGCACGACCGAGACGACGGAGGTCGCGGTGCAGACGTGGACGCCACGCAGCCTTGATGGGCAGGTCACAGCGCCCGCTGAGACCTGCCGTGAGGGCGCTCGGCGCTTCTGCGAGGCTCAAGGCGCGCTCGCCCACGATTGTCGTTTTGCCCACCACGACGCAGCCGCAGCGCCTTCTTGGGACACAGCTCTGCTCGTCGTCCCCCCCGCGCCGACCAAGCCGGCCAAGCCCGCAAAGCCGAAGCGAGAGCGGCCTCAGAAGCGGCGCAACGTCACGACGCCGTAGTCACCCGCCACGACCCACGTCGCATCGTCGATGACCAGCGCGGCCCGCGTCACGCCGGGCAACGGCAGCATGACCTCTCGCTCGAGGGCCAGCCCGCGTACACGCCAGACCGTGAGCTCGCTCCCTGCGACCATAAACACGCGCCTGCCTCCATCGAGCGGGAGCAGCGCCTCCAGGCGCGCCGTGGGCAACGCCGTAGCGAGCAGGCCATCGGCGTCGATGATGCGGAGCCCCTCGGCGCCGAGCAGGCCTTCGACGCGCCCCGACGTCACGGGCACACGGACGCGGGCGTCCATCGCAGGGAGACCTCCTGCGGGCGCGAGGGGCACCGCGCCGAGCGCACCGATGGCGATGGGCTGTGCCTGACCCGAGGCCGAGCGGACCCAGAGCGCGTCGCCGTCACGAAAGACGCCACGGAGCGGCCCAGTCGCCAAGCCCTCGCCCCCCACGCGGCGGAGCGCTTCGCCCAGCCGCCCTCGATAGAGGCCGCCCTCAGTCGCCGCGACGAGCCAGCCTGCCGACCACGCAAGGCCATAGACAGGGCCGCTGAGAGACCGCTCCGCGAGCGGCGAGTGCGTCGTTGCGTCGTCGACCCTCAGCGCTGTCGCTGTGAGGGAGACCCGATGCGCCCCCACGGTCAGCGCACTCCCGGGCGTGAGCGACACCTCGGGCCCCTGACACGGCGCCCCCCCCATCACTGCCGGCCCGAGCGGCCCGACCGGAGCGCTCTCTGCCGTCGTCGCGCCGAGCGTCCACAGCGCCTCGCTCCACGGGGAGCGCGCCCGCAGCCCATCCGGTCGGACGCACACTTCGACATAGATCGCCGGCGTCACGTGCGTCGCGTCGAGGCGCATGGGCACCTCGGCTCGAGGCGAGCCGGCGCCGCACGCGCTGAGCGAGAGAGCAAGTAAGGGCAGGGACAAGAGGCGCTGCATGAGGCCGATTGAGCACGCTCACGCGGCGTGCGGCAAGCACCGCCGTCGGGCATAATCAGGGGGTGTGCGGCCGATACCATCAACATAAGCCGTTGGATGCCCTCGCGCTGATGTTCGAGGTGGGTCAGGCTCTAGAAGACCCCGCGTCGTTCGCGCCCCGCTGGAATATCGCGCCGACGCAACCTGCGCCTGTCGTGCGGGCGCGGTCGAGCGGTGAACGCACGCTCTCGATGATGCGCTGGGGCCTCGTGCCCCCGTGGGCACCCGACCTGAGCGGCGGCGCGCGCTGCATCAACGCGCGCGCCGAGACCGCCCCTGACAAGCCTACGTTTCGCGAGCCCGTGCGCCAGCGACGGTGCATCGTGCCCGCGACAGGATGGTACGAGTGGCAGGTCCAACCCGATGGGAGCCCGAAGCGAGCGTTCACCTTTGAGCCGACCACAGCGCTGACAAACGACGGGGTGCTCGCGTTCGCCGGGCTCTGGTCTCAGTGGCGGCCGCGCGCCGGGGGGGACATCGTCGAGACGTTCACCGTCCTCACGGTCGACGCGAACGCCGTCGCGGCGACGGTGCATGCGCGCATGCCGTTGCTGCTCGCCGCGGATGTATGGGCACACTGGCTCGAC
>CANLBD010000040.1 GCA_947488215.1 Myxococcales bacterium
CGACACGCCCGTCGTCAGCGTGAGGCCGAGGCCTTCGTCTTCGTCGGCTTCTTCGGCGGCGGCCTCTGCGACCGGAGCTTCTGCGACCGGAGCTTCTGCGACCGGAGCTTCTGCGACCGGAGCTTCTGCGACCGGCGCGGCCTCAGCGGGCGCAGCAGCCTCGGCTGCGGGCGCGGCGGCCTCGGCTGCGGGCGCGGCGGCCTCAGCGGGCACCGGCGCATCCTGGGCGGCCGCGGGCGTTACGGCGGCGAGCGTGGTCAGGGCGCACAGGGCAAGCGGCGAGCAGCGACGGGACATGCTGAAAACTCCGTGGGCGAAGGCCTGCATGCAGGCGATGTGAGCCGCATCGTCGCTGCGCCGTGCGTGGCTGTCTAGTCCGAGTCGAATGCGCCCTCCGCCTTGCCGAGCGCGTCCAGTCGGCCGCATGCTCCGCGCCACAGACTGGAGGCTCCGCATGACCCGCGCCACTGACCCCGCCGCAAGTGACCCCCCCGAGCACGTCCTCGTCGAGACGCAGGGCGCCGTGCAGACCATTCGCCTCGCTCGCCCCGAGAAGAAGAACGCGCTGACCGTCGCCATGTACACCCGCTGGGTCGAGGCGCTCCGCGCGGCGCACGCGGACGAGGCGATTCGAGTCGTACGGCTCATCGGGCAGCCCGGTGTGTTCACCGCGGGCAACGACCTCGCGGACTTCATGCAGGCGCCCTTCGACGCGGACAGCCCCGTGCTGCAGCTGCTGCGCGCGCTCGTGCACGCCGAGAAGCCCATTGTGGCCGCGGTCGATGGCCCCGCCGTGGGCATCGGCACGACCCTGTTGCTCCACTGCGACATGGTCGTGGCGACGGAGCGAGCGCGGTTTCAGGTGCCCTTCATCAAGCTCGGCTTGGTCCCCGAGGGCGGCTCGAGCCTGCTGATGCCCGCGCTCGCAGGGCTCCAGCGCGCGAGCGAGTGGCTGATGCTCGGCGAGCCCTTCGACGCCCACGCGGCGCGCGAGGCGGGCCTCGTGAACCGCGTGGTCGCCGCGGACGCGCTCGAGGCGGAGAGCGGGGCGTTGTGCGAGCGGCTCGCGGCGCAGCCTGCCGAGGCGCTGCGGCTCACGAAGGCGATGCTGCGTGGCCCGCAGCGCGCGGCGACTGCGCAAGTCATCGACGCGGAGGCGGCGGTGTTCATGGAGCGCCTGCGCTCGCCCGAGGCGATGGCGGCGTTTGGTGCCTTCTTGAGCAAGTCGGCGCCTCGCTGAGCGCGGCGCGCGCTGTCGCTCCGCGCAGAAATCGACAAGAAAAATGCGACACGCGCCGCGTGCGACCGATGGAGAAGCAACCGTTCTTCGCGGTGGAGCACCAGCGCGGCGACGCGCGCTTCATCGTGCTGCGTCAGCTCGACTACTGCGTGCGGATCTGGACGCGCTGGCTCAAGGACAACCCGCGCGCGACGCACCTGCCGCCGATCATCCCCGTGCTTGTCCACAGCGGCGACCGGCCGTGGCGGTCGCCGACGCGGCTGCGCGACCTGAGTGACCTGCGCGGACTCCCGCGCAACGCGGGCCTGCTGTCGATGATGCCGTCGCTGCGGGTGGTGCTGGCCGACCTGGCGGGGCCGCGCCTCACGCGCGCGAGGCTCTGCGGGGCGGGCTTAGCGCCCGTGAGCGGGGCGCTGCTCAAGATCCTGCAGGCGGGCCCACGCGCCGAGGCGCCTGACCTGTTCGATGAGTGGACATCGCGGCTCGCGCCCCTGCGGGACGAGCCCGCGGGCGGGTCGACGCTCTGCGCGGCGCTGTGGCATCTGTTCTACGTGAGCGCCGTGCCGAAAGACCGCATCATCGCGGCGGCGGAGACGCTGCCCGAACCCGAGAAGGAGAGGTTCATGACAGGCGCGCAGCAGTGCATCGCAGAGGGCCGGCAGTTGGGCCGCGATGAAGGTCGGTTGGAAGGTCGCTTGGAAGGTCGCGCCGAGGGCACCCACCTCGCGCTCGCCTCGGCCGTTTGTCGCCTCGCAACCCGCCGCTTCGGCGATCTGCCGCCCGCGATCGAGGCGCAGATTCGCGCTGCGTCGACGGACGACCTCGAGCGCTGGCTTGACCGCCTCCTCACGGCCGAGCGCCTGAGCGACCTCTTCGGCTGAGGCCGCGATGGACTCTCTTCACGCCGCGAGCGCCGCGAGCGCGCGCTCGTACTGCCCGCGAACGTCGGCCATCAAGGCAGGCACGTCGTCGACCGTGAGCCCCGCCGTCGGGACAGGCGGCAGGATGCGCATGCGCACCGTGCCCTGACGACACAGGAAGCGCCCGCGCGGGAGAAGCTCATGGGCGCCGGAGATGACGACCGGCACGAGCGGCGCGCCGCTCGTGATCGCGAGCCGAAAGGCGCCTTGCTTGAACGGCAGCAGCGCGCCCTCGGGTGAACGGGTGCCCTCGGGTGAGATGAAGACGGTGAGGCCCTCATCGCGCACCCGCGCCGCGGCCTTCGCCAGCGTGCGCCGCGCGCGCTCGCTGTGCCCGCGGTCGATAAACAAGAAGCCCATGAAGTAGCAGGCCGCGCCGATGAAGGGCATGAACAACATCTCACGCTTGACCGCGGGGACGCCGCCGCGCGGCGTCACGACCGGGATGAGCATGATGTCGATGGACGACGCGTGGTTGAAGGTCGCGACACGCGGTGACTGACCCTGCAGGTGCTCGGCCCCCTCGACCTCGAGCCGCACGCCCTGAATCGCGAGCGTGACGCGCCCCCAGAAGCGCAGGAGCGCGGGCATCAAGCGCCGACGCCCGAGCCCGAGCGTCGCGATCGCGATCACGACGACGCTCGTCGTGAACACCACGGTGAAGGCCCACCCCACGGGGAGCTGGAGCAGGCGGCGGGTGAGGCTCACAGGCGCAGGCGAGTCCATACGCCTGCGTATCACGTTATGGCGTTGCGAACGCCTCGATCTCGTCACGCACTGGCGCTCGTGGGCCCGCAACGTCCAGGGTCCGGTTCGGACGGTCGGCGCCCGCGGCGGTGCGCTCAACGCTCGGCCAGTCCCCGAGTGTGTATTTGTATTCGAAGCGCCCGGGGAGAATCGGCACAACCACGCTGAGCGGGCCAGCCTCGGCGACCGCGCCGCTCGACGCGCGCCTCGCGCCTGGGCTCCACGGCCCAAGCTCGGCTGCCGAGCCGGTGATGTGCAGCCGCGTGTCGGCATCCGCGGGCGCGGCGGGCAGGCGCGGCTCGAAGGTGACCGCGACCTCAGGCCCGACCTGAACAGGCACCGCCACGCTCAGCCCTAGGGCGTTCAGCTCGACCTGCGTTTGCACGCTCGGCTGGCCCCCCGGGAGCGCCGCGGCATCCGAGCCGATCAGGCGTCCGCGAGGGTCCCACACCAGCGCTCCGCCCAGCGGCGCGACGCTCAACTCCCGGGTCAGCAGCGTGCGCCGCCCGTCGGCTGCATCGACGGCGTTCACGGAGAGGCCCGCGAAGCCGGCACGCGGCACACTGTCGCGGTAGGCCAAGACCTCGAGTCGAGCGGCTTCGGGCGTGGCGACCTCGCCCCACAGCGCGCGCAGGATGTCCCTCAGCCGGTCGCGCCACGCGCGCTCGTTGTGCACCGCGTCGGGCGCCTCGCGGTAGACTACTGCGCCCCCGACTGCGTGCGCGTCGGCCGCCTCTGCGAGCGCGCGCGCGCGCTCCACGAGCAGTCGACGCCCGTCAGCGTCGGCGTCGTCCGCGCCGCTCCCCTCGGCCCCGCCCATGTCGATCCACAGCCGCTCCCCCGCGCGCAGGCCCGCGCCGAGCTCTTCGCCCCACCCTGTGGGCTCGCCCAGGTTCCACCACAGCGACGGCGAGACGGCGGCGACGCGACCAAAGACGTCTGGATAGCGCCGCCGCAGGTGCAGCGACGCCAGCCCACCGAACGACGAGCCCATCAGACCCGTGTGTTCGCGGCCGCACTGCGTGCTGAAGTGCCAGTCGACCAGCGGCTTGAGCTCCTCAACGATGAACCGCCCGTAGTCGTCTGCGCGGCCGCCTTGCATTCGCCCCGGGTCGACGCTCGGCGTGTACTCGTCCGTGCGCGCGGCCGTGTTGTGCACGCCCACGACGAGCGTAGGCGGCACTTGGCCCGCGGCGACCAGCGCGTCGAGCGTAAAGATGAACCCCCAAGACGCGCCGAACGCGGACTCCTCGTCGAAGAACAGGTTCTGGCCGTCGTGGGCGTAGAGCACATTGACCGGCGGGGCGTCCGCCCCTTCGAACGGTGCGTTCGCGGGGACAAAGACCGTGATGTCGCGGGGCAAGGGCAGATACGCCGAGGTCAAGCCGCGCATGCGGACAAAGCGCCCCTCGCGCACGAGTGCCACATCCGGCCGAGGGTTCGCCGCAGGTCGACACGGCCGAGGATTGGGTGGGGCGTCGGGCAGAGGCGCAGCGTCGGCCGTCGCCATGGCGTCCGTGAGGGCCTCAGCGTCGGGCAGCATCACCGCGTCTCCGGCGACCGCGGTATCGAGCAGAACCGAAGCATCCGCGACCGTCGCGGCGTCTGGGAGCGTCTCGGCGTCCCGGGCGACCGTCGCGTCCGACAGCATCACCGGTGTCGCGTCGCGCCGAGCGCCCGCGCCGCCCGCGTCGTCAGCAGGCGTCATCGCGCCGCCGCTGCACGCCGCGATCCCCAGACCCATCACCCACGCTGTCGCCCGCGCTCCCCGCATCGCCCTAACCTCCTGTGGGGTGCTCCCAGTCGTCTGGCCGGCGCTCGATGCGTCCCCGCACGGTCTGGGCCGCGTCTACGTCCTCGGGGGCGCCGGGGTCGCGTCGCGGAGGGGCAGAGCGCATGCCGCCCGCTGTGAATACGAAGCCGCCTCGCCCACCCTGGGCTCGGAAGCGCGCGCCGAGTGACCGCGCGACCAGGCGCCTCGCCAGGGCGCGTCGCACGGGCGGCAGCAGCAGGGGTAGCGCGAGCGCGTCCGTGACAAAGCCGGGGAACATGAGCAGCAACGCAGCGACGAAGACCAGTGGCCCCGCGAGCATGTCGGCGGTGGGCGGCGTGCCCGACTGCAGGTTCCGCAGCGCCGCTGCGCTCTGGCCGCGCATGACCCCGACGCCGAGCATGAAGCCACCGACGACGAGCAGCAGCGTCTCGAGTCCCCCGATGCGCTCAGCGACCCGCATCAGGCCGAAGATCTCAAGGGCGGGGACCCCGATCAGGAGCAGGAGCAGCGGACCACACATGCGGGCGCGAGCTTACGGGAAGAGCGCCGTGTGCGCGAGTCCGGTTGTCTCGGGCAGGCCGGCCATCAGGTTCAGGCACTGCAGCGCCTGACCCGCCGCGCCTTTGACCAAGTTGTCGATCACGGACTGCACACACAGCAGGTCGTCCTCGACGAAGAGGCCGATGTGGCAGCGGTTGGTACCGCGGACGTGCCGCGTATCGGGGTGCGCGCCCGCGGGGAGCAGGTGCACGAACGGCTCGCCCGCCCACCGCGCGGCGTAGGCGGTCCGCACCTCAGCCAGCCCGACGCCCGACCGCAGGCGCAGGTAGACGGTCGACAAGATCCCGCGGTTCATCGGCACGAGGTGAGGCGTAAAGCGCACCTTGAGGCCGTCGAGCGCCATGCTCATCTCGGGCGCGTGCCGATGGTCGAGGGTCTTGTAGGCGTGCAGGCCCTCGCTCGTCTCCGGAAAATGCGTGCCCGCAGACGGCGTGCGGCCCGCACCGCTCACACCGGACTTGCAGTCGGCGATCACCTCGGGCGTCGCGAGCAGGCCCGCGTCGAGCGCGGGGCGCACGGCGAGCAGCACGCTCGTCGGGTAGCACCCGGGCACGCCCACGAGGCGCGCGTCTCGTATACGGGCGCGGTTCAACTCCGGAGAGCCGTACACCGTCTCGGCGAGCCGGTGAGGATGGCGATGCGCGCCGTAGACGCGCTCGAAAACCGCGGGGTCGCCGAACCGGTGGTCCGCGCTCATGTCGAGCACGCGCACGCCTGCGCTGAGGAGGGCGTCCGCCGCGTCTTGAGCGGTGCCGTGGGGCAGGCCCAAGACCGCGAAGTCGGCGACGCGCGCGACCTCCGCGGCGTCGAAGCGCGTGAGCGCCGGCAGGTCGGCCTCGAGCCCGTGAAAGGGCGGCAAGGCCTCTGCGAGCGGCTGCCCCGCCCGAGTCTCGGCGCAGAGCGCGACGAGGTCGAGGGCGGGGTGCAGTCGAGCGAGCCGAAGGAACTCGGCCCCCGTATATCCGGCAGCCCCAACCAGGGCGGCGCGGACGCGAATCACCGCTTGCTGAACTGGAAGCGGCGACGAGCGCCGGCGCGGCCGTACTTCTTGCGCTCGACAATGCGGGCGTCGCGCGTGATGAAGCCCGCGCGCTTCAGCGCCGGACGGAAGTCGGGGTTCGCGAGGCACAGGGCGCGCGTCACGCCGTGGCGCACTGCGCCCGACTGACCCGTGCCGCCACCACCGCGCACGTTCACGACCACGTCGTACTGGCCGACGACCTCGACGGTCTCGAAGGCCGCCATGATCGCCATGCGCGACGTCGCGCGGGGGAAGTAGTTCTCGAAGGTCCGGCCGTTGATCGTAATGTTCCCACTGCCCGGCCGCAGGTACACCCGCGCCACCGACGTCTTACGACGACCGACCGTCACCCACTGCGTCTGCTTATCCTGGACCATGAAATCTCCTGGCGTCGCGCCGGGGCGGCTGCCCCATTTGGCCCGCGTCATCTCTGAGCGCGGGGGTTGTTCTCAAGCGCGTCCACAAAAAAGTTGAAAGAGAGCGAGCGCCTCAGGCGCCCTTGTTCAACACCGTGCCGAGGTCGAGCTTCACCGGCTGCTGCGCAGCGTGCGGGTGCTCGGTCCCGGCGTACATCTTGAGCTTGCGGATCTGCGCGCGACCGAGCGGGCCCGAGGGCAGCATGCCCTTGACCGCCAAGCGGAGCAGCTCGTCCGGGTGGCGCTGGTTGAGCTTCTCAGCGGTCGTCGTCTTCAGGCCGCCCGGGTGACCCGTGTGGCGGTGGTAGAGCTTGTCGCTCCACTTGCGCCCGGTGAGCTTGACCTTCTCGACATTGATGACCACGACAAAGTCGCCGTCGTCGATGTGCGGCGTAAAGCTAGGCTTATGCTTGCCGCGCAGGACGTGGGCGATCTTGGCCGCAGCGCGCCCGAGGGGCTGGCCCTCGAGATCGACGACAAACCACTTGCGGTTCGCAATGGCGTCGTCGGAGCTGGTGAACGGCGTCTGCATCGAATTCCTCGTTCGTTGGTGGGGCGGACATCGCCCCGGACAATGGGAGGCGGGGTTTTACAGCAAGCCGGATCGTGGGTCAAGGACGCACGACGCAGGCGCGCGCCGCGCCTTTTCCTGCTAGGGTTCGTCTCGATGCGCGTCCCCTTCCGAATGATCCGACGCCCGCGCCGCCGCTTGCGGCTCCGGCGCTTCTCGCTGCGCTTCGACCTGCGTAAGGCGCTCTTCATTCTGCCCAACCTGTTCACGGTGGCGTCGATCTTCTGCGGCTTCTACGCGGCGGTCATCGCGTCCGAGGCCGCGTCGAAGGGGCGGCCCGAGGACTTGTACACGGCCTGCTTCGCCGTGCTGCTTGCCATGGTCTTCGACTCCGTGGACGGCCGCGTGGCCCGCCTGACGCGCACCCAGTCGGACTTTGGCGTGCAGATGGACTCGCTCGCGGACGTCATGTCCTTCGGCGTCGTGCCCGCGCTCGTCGCCTGGCACTGGGGCCTGTCGAACTACGGCCAGCTTGGGCTCGCGGCCTGCTTTGTCTTCACGGCGTGTGGCGCGATTCGTTTGGCGCGCTTCAACGTCTTGGCCGCGCGCTCCCCCGGCGGCCCGTCGAACTTCTTCGTGGGCCTGCCTATCCCGGCCGCTGCGGGCCTGCTGGTGTCGACGATCATCGCCTCGCTCGACGCCGGCGCCCCGCCGCCCGATGGCGTCGCGTCGTGGCCCCCGCTGTTGCTCCTTGGGCTTGGGCTCGTGATGGTCAGCACGGTACCGTTCCGCACATTCAAGGCGGCCCAGCTCGACGCTCGGACCGTCACGCTTGGCGTCCTGCTCGTGGGTTCGCTCGTGCTCCTCGCGATGCGGGTGCGACCGTCCTTCGCGGTCATCTGCCTGATGGGCGGCTACCTGGCGTACGGTCTGGGTGAATGGATGATTCGCGGCTTCGGACGGCTCTTCGAGCCGGCGGACGGCGCGGGCGCGGGAGGGGCGCAGCCATGATCGAGAGCACCGATACACGCGGCGACGTGCCGAGCCCGACGCATCGCACCGATCCGTTCATCACGCTCGAGTTCGCGCGGCTGCGCGCGGACGAGGACATCCCGTTTGACCTCTACGTCCTCAACGGCGGCCAATACGTCCTGTTCCGCAAGGCGCACCTGCCGCTGACGATGGACGACCTCAACGCCTTCAAGGCGCGGGGCATCGTTCAGTTCTACGTGGACGGTCGCGCGAAGAAGTCGCTCGCGCGCTACATGGAGCAGGAGTTGGCTGTCCGCCTCAAGGACCCGAACCTGCCGCTCGATGAGAAGTCCGCCTTCTTGATGGAGGCGAGCCGCATCATCATGGACGACCTGTTCACGCACCCCGAGTCACCCGACACGCTGCCCCGCGTGCGGGCGCTCGTCGAGCATACGGTCGGCTTTATCGCCACGGGCCGCCAAGCGTTTCGCAGCGTCATCAAGCTGTGCACGCACGACTACTACACCTACACGCACACGCTGCATGTCGAGGTCTATAGCGTCGCGCTCGGGATGCAGCTCGGCATGTCACAGTCGTTCCTCAAGAAGCTCGGCGAAGGCGCGCTGCTGCACGACGTCGGCAAGGCGAAGGTGCCGCCGAGCATCCTGACCAAGCCCGGCCCGCTCACGCCGGATGAGTGGCTCGTGATGAAGCAGCACCCAGAGTACGGACTTGACCTCTTGCGGGTACACGGCGAGCTCGACCCCATCGTCGAAGCGGCCGTGGTCGGGCACCACGAGCGCATCGACGGCCGCGGCTACCCCTACGGCCTCAAGAGCCACGAGGTGCCGCTGCCGGGCCGGATCGTGGCGCTCGCGGACATCTACGACGCGCTCACGACGAACCGCTCGTACCACGCCGCGGCGCGCTCGTTCGACGCGCTCAACATCATCAAGGACCACATGCTCGGGGGCGTGGACCCAGAGCTGTTCAAGGAGCTTGTGGTCCTGCTCGCGCGCAACGACCCCAACTGGTGAGGTCAGCGCGGGCGGCTCAGGGCGTGTAGCCCGTGATGGTCGTGCCCGTGAAGGTCGTCGCGAGGCACACGGCCAGCGCGTCGCAGTCGCCCGCGACCAGCGGGTCACACTCCACACCTTGGCCGTTGTCGATGCGGGCGTCATAGCCGCCGATTGAGTCGACAAGGATCGGCAGACCGGGGCAGGCCGCGGGCGGCGCGCCGCATTGGTCCGGTCCGCCGAGCAGGTCTTCGAGCGGCCCGCACGCCGGCACAGGGTTGATCGCGCACGACGCCAGGAGCGCAGCCAGCCAGCGCTGCGCGTCCTCGGCGCGCCAGTAGCCCTGCACGTGGCTAGGCGACATGTCGAATCCGACGCCGGCCGACCCGACGTTAAGGGTGCCGCCGAGCTCTGCATCGGTCAGCGTCAGCGTGAAGGGCACGACGGTCGGCACGACGAGCTCGAACTGCGCCGCCGTGGCCGTGAGGTTGCCTTGGTTATCCGAGTCGCCCACGAACCGAATCACCGGCGTATTGTTCGGGCCCAAGGCCGCGCGCAGGATTTGGTAGGCGTTCGGTCCAGTGGCGCGCCCGATCATGAGCGGCACCTCGAGCGGTCCGGTGGCGCCGAGCGTCTCGCCCTCGTCCCAGCCATTGACCTGTGACAGCAGCGTGAGCGGGGCCACACCCGTGGCAGGGTCAGCCGTTACGAGGGTCTGAAAGTCCAGACCCAGGACGTCGATGACGAACCCCAGGGCGGTGCCGTTCGCGTCGCCCACCAGGTTGCAACCGGCCGCCGTGGCGAGCCGGCGGCGGCCCGGGATGTCGAGCGCGGTGACACGTGCGGCCGGGCCAAAGTCGTTCTGCGGGGCCAGCGGGCCGCAGCGCGGGCACGCCGGGGGGGGCGGCGGCGGGAGTGCGGCGTCGACGGCGGGCGGGGGGGGCGCGGCGTCGACGGCGGGCGGAGGCGCCGCAGCGTCGAGCTCAGGCGGCGCGGCGTCGGCCGGCGGCGGAGGTGCGGCCGCATCGAGCTCTGGGGCCGCCGCATCGGGCTCAGGCGGCGCAGCGTCGGGCTCAGGCGGCGCAGCGTCGGGCTCAGGCGGCGCAGCGTCGGGTTCAGGCGGCGCAGCGTCGGGCTCAGGCGGCGCAGCGTCGGTCACTGGTGGCGCGGCGTCGGTCACTGGTGGCGCAGCGTCGGTCGCAGGCGAGGCGTCCTTCGGAGGTTCGGGTGCCGCATCGACGGTCGGCGTGGCATCGACCACAGGCGCGGCGTCGACCGCGGGCTCGGCGTCCTCGACCGGATCGGGCCTGCTGACCTCGGCGCCCTCGGGCGGGTCGATCGCGGGCACGCACTGTGGGACGCCCGCCTGGAGCACGCACACCTGCCCGTCAGGGCACGGCGTGGCACACTGGGCCTTCAAGCGGCCGGGGTTCGCGTCCTCACACGCGGCGAGGGCGGCGCTCAAACCCACGACTGCAGTGAGGGCATGGCGAGTCCAGTGAGTGTTCATTCGCATCGTCGCTCTCCGTTATCGGGCGTACTTCGGTCCGAAGAGTCTTGCGGATTGTGGGTTTTGTGCAAGTTCTGGTAATCGCCCTCTATGCAGTTCCGCTCTCGCGCGTGCGCTCTGCTCGCGTTCGCCCTCGCCGCCTGCGAGGCGGAGTCGTCCGCCGACCTCGACCTTGAGGCGGGTCGAGCCCACCTCGCGAAGGGTGAGATCGACGCCGCTCGGGGTCGCCTTGAGCGGGCCATGGCGGCCGCGCCCGGTGAGTTCGACCCCGCGTGGAATCGAGCGCTCGTCGACGTTGTCTCGGGGGATGTCGAGGCTGCTTGGCAGGCGCTCGACGCGCTCCGCGTGGGGCGATCGACATCGCCCGCGCAGGCCGCGCTCGTCGGCGTCTACATGCTGACGCTCGCCGCGCGGTTCGAGCTCGAACGGCCCGCCGAGTCCACGCGCTGGGCGGCGCGTCAAGCGAGCCTCGATCCGGCGGGCGGCGCGGGGGACCGGTGGGTGGCGCTCTTGGTCGAGCGCGCCGGCACGGGCAGCGCCCACGCCGAGTCGCTGCGTGTCGAGCTGGCCGCGGCCCTGCGCGGGCCCCTCGGCCAGAAGGCGGCTCGCGACGCGCGACGTTGGGCCCGACGGCTTGATCCGGCAACGCCCCCAGCGCGCGCACGCAGCGCCCTCGAGGTCTCGGCGGATGTCGAGCCGGACGGTCCTCGCGAGAGCCTCCGACGCGCCGCAGCGCGCGCAGCGGTCGAGGCCGCGGGGGGCGTCCTTGAGCCGAACAGGCTGACGGCGGCCGAGGACGCCGTCCTGGTCGAGCGATATTCCGTGACCCGCGACATCGTCACCGGTCGGGTTTCCATAGACGGCGAGGTCCTTGAGCGCGCGCTCAAGGCGACGGTGCCTACATCGACGCCTGGAAAATGAGCGGGTACTCGACGGGGATCGGATCGCCGTCGAACTCAGGAAAGACCCAGCGCTCCACCACGGAGACCAAGCACTGCTTGAGCACCGTGCCGTCGTAGCGTTTCTCAAGGCCGACGTCTCTGGGACGCCCGTCCTTGTGGATGCGGAACCTGAGGGTCGCGCGTCCGTTCGCGAGGCTGTCGTCGCGCTTCAATTGGCGCATGTAACAGCCTTGCAGCGCCTTTTGGTTGCGCTTGAGAACGGCCGTAATCTCCGCCTGGGACAAGGAGTCCGGCCGGTCGACCTGTGCCGCCTTGGTTTGGTCTACGGGCGCCGCCGGCGCGACGGAGCCACGTGCTTTGTCCAAGCCTGCGAACGCGCTCGGCTTCGCGGGCTCTGCGGGCGCGGTCCGCGGCTTCTCGGCGTCGGCGCGCTTGGGCGCCTTGGGCTCCTGAGCGGGCGCGTCTTCGTGCTTGGCGTGGCTGTCTGCGGCGTGCGCTTCGGTCGCCGGGGCAGTCGGGGTCGCCGGGGCAGTCGGGGGGGCCGTCGACGCGGCCGCCACGCTCGGGGGAGCGGTCGGCGCCTCGGTCGGCGCCACCTCGGCGACCACGCTCGGCGGGGGCGCGGCGGTCGCCGGCGAGAGCGTCGGCGGCGCCTGCTGAGCAGCGACCGGATCACCCCCGCTGGTGGGCGCGAGCGCGACGCCCAGACCCACGCCCCCTACGACCAAAGCGAGCCCCGCTGCGGCCATGAGCGTCCACGCCGGAAGTCCCTTGCGGCGAGGCTCGGCCACAACGACGGGGCCGGTGCCCGCATTGAGCGGTGCTGGAAAGGCTGAGGCCCCACCCAAGGCAGCCGGCGCGCCCAGCACAGTATCCGAGGTCTCAAGCCCAGTCGGCTGGAGCACTGTGGCCTGGGCGTGGAGCGTGTCACCGACGAGGTCTGCGCCGAACCCGCCCAGACCGCCCAGTCCGTCCAGTCCGTCCAATGGCTTGCTCGACGCAACCGCGACTGGCGCGTGAGCGGGTGGAGCGCCTGTCGCCAACGCAGTGGCTTGGGCGCCGAGCTCCACGTCCATCAACGACGAGAGCTCGTCTTGCGGCGGCGCCGGAGGTGGGGGTGCCGCGAGTAAGTCCAGGTCCAAGCGCTCAGGCATCGACGCCGACACGTCAGGCGGGCCCAAGATCGTAGCCTGGTCGTCTACGAGCGGGGTCGCCGCGCGCACTGGGCCGGTGGACCGCTTGGGCGTGGCGGCGATGGGCTGCGGCGCGGGCTGCACAGGGGCCGGGGGAGGCGGCAGCGGGGGCGGCTTGGGCGCGGCCTTGGGCTTGAACACGACCGCGAGGTCGCCGACGCCGGCGGCCGCTTGCCAGTCGGCCATGCGCTCGTTCCACACGAAGTCGTCGCCCTTGACCGCGCCGCTGCGGCACAGATCGAGCAAACGCTCCAGCGGCATGGGCCCGAGCTGGCCACTGTCGGGTGCGGCATACCACTCGACGTCGTCCGACGGCGCCATCGAGTCTTCGGGCCCGATGCGGCCAATGCTCGGCGCGGCGACCTGAGCGGCAGCCATCAGCGCGGCGCGGGCCGGCGAGGGGCTGATCGCCGTCGCGTTCGCGTCGGCTTGGGCGTTCTGCGCGAAGGTGTTGGGGCGCGGGCCCACCGCGACGGGCGCAGCAACGGGCGCAGGGGTCTGCGGATTACCCAGCCCCAGCTCCGGGTCGGAGACCTGGATGACGTGCTCGCAGACCTTGCAGCGGATCTTGAGGACCTTGTTGCGAACCTTCTCGTCCGCGATCGTGTAGCGCGTGCCGCACTTATCGCAGCGGAACTTCATTCGGCGTCGCGTCCTGAGGTCATTGGCGAGGGACGTTAGCAGCGCATCGGCGGTGCGGCAATTTCCACGCGCACGCCTGTGTGCTTGCGCCTCACCCGCCTGCGGCCGATCATGAGGCCATGTCCGCCTCCTCCGCTCGCTCCGCCCCCCGCCGAGCGCTCCCCGGTCCGCTCTCGACGGACCGAGTCCGCTGGGGTGCATATGCGCTCGGCGCAACGTGCATCGTCGCCGTCGCCTCTTGGCTCGTCTACAGGGGGGGGCGCCTGCCGGTGGACGCGGAGCTGCAGCGGGTCGGGGGCGGGGCCGCGATACACGTACTGACGATCACAAACACGGGCCGCGAAGATTGGCCGAACGTGTCCGTCCGCGTCGACGATGTCTATGTCGCGGAGCGGGGGCGGCTTGAGGCGGGGCTTGGGTGGCGACTTACACCCGATGCGCTGGTCGACACACGGGCTTGGCTGCACGCCCGCGTCGACCCCTACTATGCGGCGCGCACAGGCGAGCACCTGAGCGCAACGGCTCCGCCCGACTACCGGGCGCAGCGCGTCATCGTCCGCGTCGGTGACGGCGAGGCGGCGCGCGAGCGCGCGGTCGAGGTCCGCCAGGTTGCCGGTCCAGCCGAGGTTGGGGCGCCCTGACTCGGAAAGGGGCGCTCGGGTACAGTTCCTGCTAGCGTAGCGGCCGTCACGAAACGCACGCTCGCGCAGGAGGCCCTGTGTCCCGAACCTCAAGCCACTCCTCGACTCGCCTCGCCGGTGCGGCGGTCTTCGCCCTGAGCGGGGTCGTCGCCTCGGGTGCGCATGCGCAGGTGCCCCGTGACCCCGCCTTCGACCGGATGCCGGCGCGGCCGCCCTATCTGGCGCCGATGCGGGACGACACCGGTCACCCAATGGTCAAGGCGGTCGCGGCGGGCTTGCGAAAGCAGCTCGGGCGGCCGCGCGCGGACTCAGCGGAGAATCGGGCGCTCGCAGGGCTCCCTCCGCCGGCGCGTCTGGTGAACGAGGACCGCGGCCACATCGCCATCATTCGTGGAGACCAGGGCGAGCTGGACGTGAACTGGAACGACCAGAACCAACTCCAGAACGCGCTGCTGACGGTCATTCAGGCCTACTACGACACGCACCCCGGTCGGAACCCGCACTTCATTACAGTGCTGACGACCTTCACCGTGGACAGCGTCGCGGCGTTTTACCTGCCCCTCGCGAACGATGTGCGCGGCATCGGCTACCAGCGGTCCACAGGGGACGAGATCTTCCGGTCCGTACCTGGGCTGGCCCTCGACGGCGTGATCTTCTTGAATGCATTCAGGAAATACGCCGGCCAAAACGCCCCACTCGGTGGCCTGACGTTCAATCAAGAGCTCGGTCACCGCTGGGGCTCGTTCGTTTATTTTCAAGACCGCGACGGGCCCTCCGCCGAGATGCTCGGCCGAGACTGCGCGCACTGGTCGTTCCTGATGGACTCCGAGAACTCCGCCATGGAGGGCAATGTCTGGCGGGACAACGGGAACCGCACGTTCACGACCGAGACGAGCTTCTACAACTTCGGCTTCAACCCGCTCGACCGCTACTTGATGGGGTTCGCGCCCGCGGAGTCGGTGCCGGACTGGTTCCTGGTCACGGACGTCGGCGCGTGGGACTGCAGCCAGCCCTACCGGGGGCAAGAGCTCAACCCGTCGTACTACCCGCCGATCTTTGGCGGCGTGCAAGACCAAGTCACGGTGCGCGGCACGCGTGTGAACATCTCGATCGACGATGTCATCGCCGCCGAGGGTGAGCGGCGACCCGGCTACGCTCAGTCGCCCAAAGAGTTCTCGATGGCGTTCGTGGTCGCCGCCAAGCGCAACGACGCCATCAGCGACCGCAACATTGAGGTCGTCGATGAGCTGCGCCGCGAGTGGGAGGCGCAGTGGGAGCAGGACGCCACCCAGCCCGGCTACCCGTCGCCGAACCTGGTCACGACCGCCGACGGCTCGGGTGACCCCGGCCCCGGCCCTGGTCCCGGGCCGGACCCCGGCCCCGCGCCCGGGGGCATCGGCGCGCGGTGCAGCTCGTTCGCCGACTGCGACCCGAGCGTCGCGGAGCGCTGCGTGGGCCTCGAGGCGGGCGTGTCGATCTGCACCAAGCTGTGCGACGTCGACCGCGACTGCCCGAGCGACTTCTGCTGCGTACCGTCGATGCCGGGCGACCAGCAGGAGCGCTTCAACTGGTACTGTGTCGCGCAGCAGGGCGCGGCGTGCGAGGACTTCTCGCGGCCAGACCCCACGCCCTCACCCGGTGGCTCAGCCGACCCTGCCGGCTCGGCGGGCGGCACCGAGCCTCCGCCCGGCGGCGGTTCGATGTTCCCGCCGACGGCGCCCGCGGCACCCGACGGAGGGCCCTCGCCTCCCACTGACCCGACTGACCCAACGGGCGCAGAGCGCGTTCAGGTCTCGGGTGAGAGCAAGAGCGTGACAGGCTGCAGCGCACGGCCCGCGCAGGGCGGCGCGGCTTGGCTGCTCGCCCCGGTGACGCTCGCCCTCGTCGCGCGGCGTCGTCGACGCTGAGCGCGTTCGGTCAGGCTGCGGTGGTCAGGCCGGCGCGGCGCAGCAGCGCGTCGAGCGACGGCGCACGGCCCACGAAGGCCTCGAAGAGCGCCCCCGGCGCGTCTGCGTCGCCGCGAGACAGCACCAGCGCCCGGAACCGCTGACCCGCCTCCGGTGAGACACGCTGACCCGGCGCGAGCGTCTCAAAGGCGTCTGCCTCGAGGACCTCGGCCCACTTGTACGAATAGTACCCGGAAGCGTACGCAACAGGCCCTGCGAACAGGTGGGTGAAGCTGGCCACCATGTTCGCAGTCTCGGGGAGCGGCGCGGGCGAGCCGCGCTGAATACAGTCTCGCGCAAAGGCGAGGACGTCCCCATGGAGGCTCGGGTCGTAGTCTCGATGGAGCGCTAAGTCCATCTCCGCGAACGCGAGCTGTCGCATCGTCGCCGTGCCTTGCCGGAAAGCGCGTGCGCGCAGCAGGGCCTCGACGAGCGCCTCCGGCAGGGGCGCGCCCGTCTCGACGTGTCCCGTGCAGAGGTCAAGCACCTCGCGCGTGTAGAGGAAGTTCTCGTGGATCTGCGAGGGCAACTCCACGAAGTCCCACGCGACGTTGGTGCCCGCCAAGCCCCGGACAGTCACGCGGCTGAGCAGGTGGTGCAGCAGGTGGCCGAACTCGTGAAACAGGGTCTCAGCCTCGGAGAACCGCAGGCACGCGCGGCCGTCTGCTCCGGGGGGCGTCATGTTGCCGCAGACCAGACCGACGTGCGGCGCACCTTCGCTCGGCAGGGCGGTCCGAAGAGGCACCATCCAGGCGCCGCCCCGCTTCGACGCGCGCGGGTGCAGGTCCGTGTGAAACAGGCCGAGCAGCGCGCCGTCGGCGTCTCGCAAGGCGTAGCCCGGTGCATCGTCGTGCCAGCGGGGCAGGTCGGGTCGCGGCTCGACGCGCACGCCGTAGAGTCGCTCGAGCAGCGCGAACAAGCCCGAGAGCACGCGGTCGAGCGGCAAGTAGGGCCGCAGCGCCTCGTCATCGAGCGCGTACCGGGCCTTCTGCAGCTTCTCTGCGTAGTACGCGAGGTCCCAGGGCTGACAGGGCGGGGCGGCGTCCCCCTCCAGCTCAACCCGAAACGCTTGAAGCGCGTCGGCCTCTGCCTCGAACGCGGGCCGAGCGCGGCGCTGGAGGTCGCTCACGAAGTCGGCGGCGCGCTCGCCCGAGCCCGCCATCCGGTCGCTCGTCACGAAG
>CANLBD010000041.1 GCA_947488215.1 Myxococcales bacterium
AGGGAACGGTTGTCGCCAGACGATGTGCTCAGGGAGCCCGAGCTCCAGACCGGCTGCACGGACCTCGTCTTTGAAGAGCTCGCGCAGCGGCTCACAAATCTTGAGCTTCATCCGCTCCGGCAGCCCACCGACGTTATGGTGGCTCTTGATGACGGCAGCGGGCCCCCGGACGCTGACACTCTCGATAACGTCGGGGTAGAGCGTGCCCTGCGCGAGAAAATCGGCGCCCTCGATCGTCGCAGCCTCGCGCTCGAAGACCTCGACGAAGACCCGACCAATCGTCTTGCGCTTGACCTCGGGGTCTGTGACGCCCTCAAGCGCGTCCAAAAACGCCGCGCGCGCGTCCACGTGACGCAAGTTGAAGCCGAAATTTCCGCCGAACACCTCGACGACTTGCTCCGCCTCGCCGGCACGGAGGAGCCCGTTATCCACGAAGACGCAGGTCAGTCGGTCGCCGATCGCGCGGTGGATGAGCATCGCGGCCACCGCGGAGTCGACACCGCCGGAGAGGCCGCACACGACCCGAGCATCACCGACTTGGGTGCGAATGCGCGCGATCGCCTCGTCAACGAACAACGCGGGCGTCCAATCTCCTCGGAAACCAGCGACATCAAACAAGAAGTTCTTGAGCATCTGGCCGCCGAGCGGCGTGTGAACGACCTCAGGGTGGAACTGAACGCCATAAAGGCGTCGCGCCTCGTCCGCGACCGCAGCAACAACGCCGTCCTCGCTGCGCGCCAGCACGCGAAACCCCGGCGCCGGCGTGGAGACGTGGTCGCCATGGGACATCCAGACCAGCGTGCGCGCCTCGCCCAGCTGCGCGAAGAGCCCCGCCTCGGACTCCACCCGAATGAACGCGCGCCCGTACTCGCGGTGCTGCGCGGGCGAGACGACGCCGCCCAGGGTCCGAGTCAACACCTGCAGGCCATAGCAGATGCCCAGCATCGGGACGCCCAGCTCCAGCAACGCCGAGGAGAGCCCAGGGGCGTCTTGCGCCGTGACACTGGCCGGACCGCCGCTCAAGATGATCGCGGTCGGATGCTTTGCGGCGATGTCGGCGGTCGGCGCGTCGAAGGGCAAGATTTCACAATAGACGTGTTGCTCGCGGACCCGGCGCGCAATGAGCTGCGTGAACTGACTACCGTAGTCGAGGATGACCAGCGTCTGGTGCGGCGCTGCGGCCGTCTGGGGCGTCATGAAGTGCTCCTGCTCTCTCAATCGACTCTGTAGTTGGGTGCCTCGGTCGTGACGACGACGTCGTGCACGTGCGACTCACGAAGCCCAGCCGCAGTGATGCGTACGAAGCGCGCTCGAGTGCGCAGGTCTTCGATCTGCGACGAGCCGGTGTAGCCCATGCCGGACCGCAGACCGCCGACCAGCTGATAGACGATCTCCGCCACCGTACCTCGGTAGGGAACGCGGGCTTCGATGCCCTCGGGCACGAGCTTACGCGCCTCGACCCCTTGCTGGGCATAGCGGTCGCTGCTCCCCTTCTCCATGGCGCCGAGGCTCCCCATGCCGCGGTAGGCCTTGAAGCGACGGCCATCAACCTCGAGCCAGCCTCCTGGTGACTCCGCTGACCCGGCGAGCAAGCTCCCAATCATCGCGACGTGCGCGCCTGCGGCGATGGCCTTGACCAAGTCACCGCTGAACTTGATGCCGCCGTCCGCGATCACAGGGACACCGGCCGCAGACGCGGCCTCGACCGCATCCATCACGGCCGTGAGCTGGGCGACGCCGACCCCCGCGACGATGCGCGTCGTGCAGATCGATCCCGGTCCAACACCCACCTTGACAGCGTCTGCGCCCGCGTTCACCAGCGCCGCTGCGGCCTCGCCTGTCGCGATGTTGCCCGCGATGACCTGGAGGTCGGGCATCATGTCCTTGAGGGCCTTGACCGAGTCCAAGACCCGCTGGCTGTGCCCGTGCGCAGTATCGACGCAGACGACGTCCACGCCTGCGCGGACGAGTGCCTCGACACGCGCCCGCCCCTCGGGGCCGGGGCCCACCGCAGCGCCCACGCGCAGACGCCCAGACACATCGATGCACGCCGTGGCTGCGTCACCGACGGCCGCTTCCTTGACCCGCAGCACGTGGGCCGCCTGCGCCTCGGTGGACATGTTCTTGTGCACGAAGCCGAGCCCGCCGAGGCGGGCCATCGCAACCGCCAGCTCGGCCTCGGTGACCGTATCCATCGCCGCGCTCACCAGCGGAATCGAGAGGGTGATGCGTCGGGTCAGCGCTGTGTGAGTCGCGACCTCGGACGGGAGAACATCCGACAGGGCCGGCAAGAGCAGGACGTCGTCGTAGGTGAGCGACTCTCCGATGATTCGCGCTCTGGGGTTCTCTCGCATGGGCGCCTTTCTGGGGCTTTGAGCGGCCGAAGATTAGCAGGTCAACCGGACTCGCACGATAACGTCGCACCGCGTTATCGCGGCGAGCTTATCGTGCGAGTTGCCTGACCGCCGCGAGGAGTCCGGGCGCAGGAAATCCGCTCAGCAGAACGTCCCCCGCGTCGTTGATGGCCAGCTCGCTCGCGCCGTCCGGCGGCAGCGCGCTCGATAACGGCGAGCGGCCGCGCAGCACCCAGAGGCGCTGATTCGGACTCGCGCGCAGAGGTCGGCTGTAGCCCCCCCCGCCCGACTCGAAGCGACCGTCCACCAAGAGATTGACTTCCGAGAGCAGGTCCTCGGCACCCAGGGGGGCTTGGTGGCCGTGCAGCTCCTCCAGCGTGTAGCCGGTGAAGACCATCAGGGTGGAGCCGGGCCGGGCCGACTTCACGCGTCGAGCGACCTCCGCTGCGGCCTCGGCCTGCTGAAATGGCTCTCCGCCGGACAGCGTGAGGCCCACGTGGTCAGGCGTCCACGCGGCGACGACGCGCGCGGCGACCGCTTCGGGCGCTTGGGCTTCGCCGGACGCAGCGTGCGTCGCCGGGTTGAAGCAGCCGGAGCACCCCAGGGTGCACCCCTGAACCCACACGACAGCGCGCAACCCGGGGCCGTTCACGCGCGAGGCGCCCGAGAAGCCAGCGACGCGCAGTCCAATTTGAGCGGGCGAGTCTGCGTGCACGGCTCCGCTCCCCTCGAACGTCTCCGGGTCGATTTCAAGAAAAGAGCACGATTTGTGCGACAAGCCCAAGAAAGTGCCGAGTGTTCAATAAAGCGACACTTCGGAGACGACGATGAAAGCAGCGGCGGTCGCCCCTATCCTCGGCGAGAGCGCGTGCATTCAGGCCCTGCGCCGCCAGATCACGCGGGTCGCACCGCTGGATGGTCCTGTGCACGTGCGCGGCGAGACAGGCAGTGGCAAAGAGCTCGTCGCGCGGGCATGCCATGACGCCTCGCGACGCCCCGAGGGGCCCTACGTCGCGGTCAACTGCGGCGCCATTCCCCGTGACCTTGTCGAGTCCGAGCTGTTTGGCGCGACCGCGGGAGCCTTCACGGGCGCTCGGGCCCGAGACGGGCACTTTTCGCGTGCTCATGGCGGCACACTCTTTCTCGACGAGGTCGGCGAGCTGCCGCGCCCGGCGCAGGCCGCGCTCCTGCGCGTTCTCGAGACGGGCGAAGTCACCCCGCTCGGCGCGGACCGGACGCGGCGCGTCGATGTTCGGGTCGTGACGGCCACACACCGCGACATCACCGAGATGGTCGAGGCGGGCGAGTTTCGCCGCGACCTGCTTCACCGGATCGCCCCCCTCGTGCTCGACGTGCCCTCGCTCCGCGCGCGGGTCGAGGACATCCCGCTGCTCGCGGAGCACTTTCTGGGCGGCACGGGACTGCGTGTGAGCCCAAGCGGCCTGCGCGCGCTGCGTCGGCACGCCTGGACGGGCAACGTGCGGGAACTTCGCAATGTCTTGCTGCGCGCGCGCGCCGCCCACGCCCTCGACGACGACGCTGATCTTGAGACGCTCGAGCCGAGTCACTTGGGGCTGGCTCAGAATGACGCCCTTGCAGGCCCCGCCCCCCGGGCGCCCTCCCGCGACCTCCAACCTCTGCGTGAGGTCATCACGGCTTACGCCCGCAGCGCAGTCGAGGCACACCAGGGCAACTTGAGAGCGGCTGCGCGCGCGCTGCAGGTCAGCCCAACGACCCTCTACCGACACCTGCACCGCGTGGACACCGCGATGCCCGCGCGCGGCTAAACGCCACGCACGGTGGCTTGCGCCCCCGCGCCCCCCTCTGCTAGCAGCCGGAGTGTGACCACGCTGCGTAACCTCTTCATCGTCGGGTGGGTCGGCCTACAGGTCGCGCTCCCGCTCAGCTACTACCTCGGGGACGATCGGTTCGACGAGCGGTTCGCGTGGCGCATGTTCTCGCCTGTGCGCCTCTCGGAGTGTCGCGTGAAGCTCGTCGACCGAACCGACGGCGCTGCAACCCTCGTTCGCCCGAACGCCGAGCTGCACGAGGTCTGGGGCAATTTGCTCTCGCGCGCGCGGTCGCCCGTGGTGCACGCCTACGCGAAACGATGGTGCGACCGACGCCGCGACGCGGGCGCCACGGCCCCCGCGCTCCACGCGGAGATTACCTGCGAGAATCCCGCGCGGCGGGGCGATGCTGCGTGCGCCGGCGCGCTGGCGGCAGGCGCAGCGTCGGCGCAGCCCGGCTGCCTGGTCGAGCCCATCGACCCCGCCCAGAATCTGTGCGAGGTGGATCGATGAGCGCCTACTTCGACGCGTTCGAGGTCTCGGCGAGACGCCTCGCTGTCTTGCGAGTCCTGTTCTTCGGCCTCTTGGCCTTCGACCTTTGGACGACCTTCTTGCCTCACGCCCCCCGCTTCGGCGCTGGGGGGTTCAACGTGTCGCAGGTGCCGGCGCTGGATGCGTGGCTCCCCCTCCCGACCCCGAGTGTCGTCGGGGCGCTGTACATCGTCGGGGGACTCGCCGCTTTCTGCGCTGCGCTGGGCGTCGGAGTGCGCCTCGCCCTGCCCGTCGTCGCCGCGTGCTACTCAGGCGTCTACTTCTGGAGCCAGAGCGACAGCTACCAGCACCACTACCTCGTCTCCCTGCTGCTGGTCTTGCTGTGCTTCGTCCCTCATGGCGCGTGGCGCGGCGACGCCACGCACGTGCGTTCTTGGGCGATGCGCCTCGTCTATGTGCAAGTCAGCCTGATGTACGCATGGACAGCAGCGACAAAGTGCGACGCCGCGTGGCTGGATGGCTCAACGATGAACAGCTTGCTCAGCTGCGAGGCCCGGCTCCACGTCCAAGCGTTCGGAAATGCGCTGGGTTGGTCAGAAGCGGGCGCTCTCCGAGCAGTCTCCGCGTCCATCATGCTGGGGGAGTTTGCCGCCGCGGCGCTCGTCCTTTACGCACCGTGGTGGACCATCGGCCTGTTCGTCATCCCGTTCTTTCATGCGGGCGTGGAGTACCTCGACTTCGATATCGAGCTCTTCTCCTACTACATGTTCGTCCTGCTCTTTGCGCTGCTGCTCCCGCAGCGCTGGCTCGACCGCGGCTGGGACGCAGTCGCCCAGCGGCTCGGCGGCCCTCGGGAGCATGTCTTGCGGGCACTGAACGGTGATTCAGTGCCCCCGGGTGTTTCGACCCCGTGGTTGATCGCCGGCGCGACCGCGCTCGCGGCCTTTGCTCTGCTGCGCGCGCTCCCCGTAGACCGCGCCGACATCGGCGCGGGGCTCGCCGCAGCCTTCGCCCTCGGCGTGCTCGCTCCGTGGAACAGAGGCGCAGGCTCAGTCCGCACATCGTCGGCCATCGCCCTCATCGCCGGCTCGGGCCTATGTCTCGCCGGACTGGCGCGGTCCGAGGCCCTCTACGACTACCATCGTCAGTGGGGCGGTTACCTGCGTCGCTCCGGCGACGTTGAGGGCGCCATCGCCCGCTACGAGAGCGCCAATGCGATCCAGCACGATGCGCCCGCTCGGCACGTCGCGTTGGCCCGTCTCCAGCTCAAGCGAGGGGAAGCGGCCGCAGCGGCTCTGAATGTCGACGAGGCGCTCCGCCGCGATGAGGCAGCCGTCTCTCAAGCGAACGCACACGCCCGATCCGCCAGCGCAGGCGCACAGGACCACCTGGAGCTCGGGCGCGCCCATGTCCGGCTGGCAGACACCCTCAAGTTCGCGACCGAAGTATTTCCCGCTGCAGGACGGAGCGATGACGTCGCAGCGTTGCAGCGCAAGCGCGAGGGCCACATCGGAGATGCCCGCAGCGCCTTCGAGGCGAACGTGCGTTCGGACCCAGCGTGCGGAGCCGGTCGCGGGGAGCTCGCGAGGCTGCGCGGCGCGGGGGACGGCGCAGACCGATGACTCCAGACGCGCTCGGTCGCTTGCTCCGCGAGCTTGACCTCCTCTATCCCGACCCGAAGTGCGCGCTCGACTACCGCAATGCGTGGGAGCTCCTCGTCGCGACCATCCTCTCGGCGCAGGCACGCGACGAGCGCGTCAACGCGGTCACGCCCGCGGTGTTCTTGCGTTACCCTGACGCCCGCTCAACGGCCTCCGTCGAGCCCGAGGCGCTGGTGCCCCTGATCCGAACCCTTGGCCTCTTCAACTCGAAGGCGCGCCATATTGTGGACGCGGCCCGGCAAATCGTCGCCCGCCATGGCGGGGAGGTGCCATCGACGCTCGATGCGCTCACGGCGCTCCCGGGCGTGGCGCGCAAGACGGCGCATGTCGTGCTTCAAAACGTGTGGCAGATTACCGAGGGGTTCGTCGTCGACACGCACGTCGCGCGGCTCGCCGTGCGCCTCGGACTCGTCCCATCGACGCTCGAGGGCAAGCCCGAGAAGATCGAACGCGCCCTCTGTGACACCGTGCCTCACTCTTCTTGGGCGCGCCTCAGTCATCAGCTGATCCTTCACGGTCGCGCGGTGTGCGACGCACGCACGCCCCGGTGCGGCGAATGCGCGCTCGCGACGCTCTGCCCGAGCCGCGTGAGGGGCTGATGCGGCCGACGTACCTCTTGAGCGACCTGCACTATGACGGCGTCGACATCGCGCGCTGTGACCGGGTCGTGCGCTTCATTCGACGCCTGATGACCGAGGCGGGGCACGTCTATCTCGTGGGCGACGTGTTTGATGTCTGGCTGGGTCATCAGACGACGGTCTACGCGCCCTATTTTCCGCTGCTGAGAGCGGTCGCCGACCTCGTCGACGCGGGCGTGCGCGTCTCGCTCTTCGCGGGCAACCACGACCCGGCGCCGGGTCGCTTTATGACCGACCAGTTCGGGATCGAGGTCCACACCGCCGGCCTCTGGACGACGTTGGCTGAGAAGCGCGCCTGGATCGAGCACGGGGACGTCATCGACCCACGCAGCGCGCGGCGACGTTGGGTGAACCGCGTCGCGCGTCATCCTGCGCTGCATCGCGTCGCGCGCGCGCTCCACCCCGATTGGGCGTGGAGCGCAGCCCGCGTGTACGGCGCAGCGCTCGGCCATGACGCCAAGTACGGCGGCCTGCCCAGCGGCCTCACCACAGAGTACCTGCCCGAGCGCGCCCGCGCCGGGGCCGACGTCGTCGTGCTGGGTCACTACCACTGCGCGGTCGACATCAGCGTCCCGTCAGCGCGGGGAGAGACGCGGCTGTTCGTCTTGGGGGACTGGGTCCGACATTTCACCTTCGCTCGCGTGGACGGCGACGACATCGGTCTGTTCCGCGACACGGGGGACGCGCGGGCGCCGGAGCGTCTCGGCTCGGGCGACCATCCGCCCCGCTGACCGGCGGGCGGCATTCTGCTACGGTGCGCGCTCTTGACGGTGTGCCGAGGGTGACGTGATGCGTGAGCCAGAGACGCTCTACCTTGTCGACGGTTCGGGGTTCATCTTTCGCGCGTTCCACGGCGTTCGAACACCGATGACCGCGGTCGATGGCACACCGACGAACGCCGTCTACGGCTTCATGCAGCTCCTGATGAACCTGCTGCGTGACCGAGACCCCGCCCACGTCGCCGTTGTCTTCGACCCACCCGGAGGCTCGTTTCGGACCCACCTATACGAAGCCTACAAGGCCAATCGCTTGGAGCCGCCGGCTGAGCTCAAGCCCCAGTTCAGCCTGTGCCGTGAAGCCACCCGCGCACTGGGGCTGCCTGCGCTCGAGGTCCCAGCCTATGAGGCCGACGACGTGATCGGGACGCTGGCCCGTCGCTGGACGGCCACGGGCAGAGACTGCGTCATCGTGACCGCCGACAAAGACCTGATGCAGCTCGTCGACGAACGCACCCGTCTTTGGGATGGCAAGGAGCGCGAGGTCCGCCACGCCGAAGTCCTTGAGCGCTTCGGCGTGCCGCCGCAGCGCGTGGTAGAGGTCTTGGGCCTCGCCGGCGATACGTCGGACAACATCCCCGGGGTGCCGGGCATTGGTGAGAAGACCGCGGCCCTGCTCCTCGCGGAGTACCCCTCACTCGACGCGCTCCTTCAAGCTGCGCCGACGATGAAGGGCAAGCGCGGTGAGAACCTCGTGAAGCACGCAGACGACGCACGCCTGTCGATGCGCCTCGCGACCATCGAGTGCGCGGTCCCTATCGAGGTCGAGCTCGACACGCTTGAGCGCAAGCCGCCCGACCCAGCCCCACTTGCCGACTTTCTTGAGCGCTTGAACTTCCGTCGTTTCGCGCGTGACCTCGGCCTAGACAAGGCCAAGTCGGCGAGTCCGGGCGGCATCGACCGAACCCGCTATCGCTGCGTGACCGACCTCGAGACGCTCGACTTGGTGCTCGCGTCCATCCGAGCCGCGGGTCACTTGTCGTTGGATCTTGAGACGACGGGCCTAGACACCCTGACCTGCACGATCGTGGGGTTTGCGCTCGCATGGGCCGAGGGCGAGGCCGTCTATGTCCCCGTGGCGCACGACTACCCGGGTGTGCCTTCTCAGCTCGACAAGCGCACGGTCGCCGAGCGCCTCCGGCCGCTCCTCGAAGACCCGGCGTTCGCCAAGTCAGGGCAGAACGTCAAGTACGAGGCGCAGGTGCTGTCGCGGGACGTCGGCATCGCGTACCGAGGCGTCCAGGGAGACGCGATGCTCGCGGCTTACCTGCTGGACTCAGGACGCCGCAGCTACAGCCTAGATGCGCTGTCCTCGGACTTCATCGGGCACACGATGCTCGGCTTCCAAGAAGTCGCGGGGGCGGGCGGCGGCGGGGGCAATGACGCGCGATTCGCTCGTGTCGATGTCGCGACCGCCACTCAGTACGCGGGCGAAGACGCGGACGTCGCGTTGCGGCTCAACCGCCTGCTCGCGCCGCAGGTCGACGCAGCCGGCATGGGGCCCCTCTACACCCAGGTCGAGCTGCCCCTGGCCCAAGTGCTCGGCCGCATGGAGCAACACGGCATCCGGCTCGATGCCCACATGCTCCGCACCCAGTCGCTCAGCTTCGAGCGCCGCATTCTGGAGTTGGAGGCCTCGGCCCAGCAGGCAGCCGGCGTCGCATTCAACTTGGGGAGTCCGAAGCAGCTCGCCGAGGTGCTCTTCGAGAAGCTTGGTTTGCCCACGGGCAAGAAGACCAAGACGGGCTACTCCACGGACGAAGACGCCCTGCTCGCAATCAAGCACCTGAGCGACGTCCCGCGTTTCGTCCTGGAGTGGCGACACCTGAGCAAGCTGCGGGGCACCTACCTCGACAAGCTGCCGGCGCTGATTCATCCGCGGACCGGGCGTCTCCACACGTCGTTTCGCCAGACGGTCGCCGCGACCGGTCGGCTGTCGAGCAGCGACCCCAACCTGCAGAACATCCCGATTCGGACGAACGAAGGCCGAGAGATTCGTCGCGCCTTTGTCGCGGAGCCCGGCTGGCGGCTGGTCAGCGCAGACTACAGCCAGATCGAGCTCCGCGTGCTCGCCCATTTCTCCGACGATCCGGGGTTGATGCTCGCGTTCCAGCAGGATGTCGATATTCACGCTCGGACTGCGGCCGACGTCTTTCAAGTTCCCTTGACAGAGGTCACGGCGGACCAGCGCCGACAGGCCAAGGCGATCAACTTCGGCCTGATGTACGGCATGGGGGCATTCCGACTCGCGAACGAGCTCGGCATCGACCAGCGCCACGCGAAGGGCATCATCGACCGCTACTTCGAGACATACCCGGGCGTGCGCCGCTACTTCGACGAGACGGTCGAGCGCGCTCGGATCGACCAGCGTGTCACGACGCTGTGGGGGCGGGTGCGTCACCTGCCGGACCTCGCGTCCAGTCAAGTCACGACGCGCCAAGCGGCCGAGCGCGTGGCCATCAACACGCCGATTCAAGGCACCGCCGCCGACCTCATCAAGGTCGCGATGGTCAAGCTGGACGCCCGGCTCGCTGCCGAGCGCCTGCAGACTCGAATGATCCTGACCGTGCATGACGAGCTGGTGCTTGAGGCGCCCGAGCTCGAAGTGGAGGCGGCGGTGCGTTGCGTCCGCGAAGAGATGGAGGGCGCGGCGGCGTTGCGCGTACCTCTGAAGGTCGAGGTCGGCGTTGGTCAGAACTGGGCCGAGATCCACTGAGGCGTGATGAACAAGCAGCCCACTGACGAGACGAACCCATCCGACGACGGCGCGCAGAAGATCGTGCAGCTCGAGAGCGTGGTCGCCGCGCAGCAGCGCCGCCTCAGCGGCATGGTCACGATCGCGGGAACGCTCGCGCGGAGCCGCGACCCCAAGCGTGCGATGCGCGCGATCGTCTCCGAGGTGTCCGCGCTGCTCGACGCCGAACGGACGACCATCTACGAGTACCGGCGCGACGAGCAGATGCTCAAGGGTATCGCCGTTCAAGGCGAAACGAGCATCGAGGTCGGCGTCCCCGTCGGACAGGGCGTCGCGGGGCTCGTCGCTGCGAACGGCCGCTCGATCAACCTCAAGGACGCTTACCTTCACCCCGCGTTTGACCCGCGATTCGACAAGGCGACGGGGTACCGCACGCGGTCGATGCTGTGTGTGCCGATGACGACGCCCGGTGGCGAGCTCGTCGGCGTCGTTCAGGTGATGAACAAGCGGGACGACTATTTTACCCGCGATGACCAATTCCTGCTTGAGGCGCTGGCAACACAGGCGGCCATCACGCTGAGCGCGCTTCACTTGCAAGTGCGACTCGATGCCAAAAACATCGAGCTGCAAGAGCTCGCCAGCGACCTCAAACAACGTGTCGCGGAGCTTGAGCTCCTGCACGCCATCGAGCTCCGTATGGCCGATGCCCCCGACGTGCAGACCCTGTGTGGGCGTGTGCTCTCGGAGTCTGCGGCCGTCGTCAAGTGCGAGGCGGCTGCGGTCTTTCTCCCCGAGGAGCACGACGTCGGGCCGGTCTACGTGGCCGGACCACCGGATGGGCTTGCCCTGTATACGATGCCGCGCGTTGAGGTCGGCGAGGGTACGCTCGGCCGCGCAGCAGGGCGTGGTGTGAACGTGCTCGCGACTCGCATCGAAGCATCGAATGGCTCTGGGGACGAGCACGCCGATGACCACGCCGAACCGAGCCTCGGCCGCGGGCAGCCCTTCGACGCGCGGGACGTGCTCGCGGTCCCGCTGCACGATGGAGAGACAGCGCTCGGTGCGTTCGCCCTGGTCAACCGTCGCGGCCTGCACCGACGACGCCGAGAGGACGACGAGCAGCTCGCCGAGCTGATCGCGGCGCAGCTCGCCCGCGGGGTGGCCCGACTGCGCGAGCGTCAGTCCGCGCGCTCCCGGGACCGCCTGATGACGATTGGGCAGATGCTCTCAGGCGTGCTCCACGACCTGCGCGGTCCCATGGCCGTCATCAGCGGCTACAGCCAGCTCATTGCCGACCAAGAGGACCTTGACGAGCGGATCGAGATGGCCGGCGCGATCCGTCGCCAAGTCAGCCTCTTCAACGACATGACGCGCGAGGTCATGTCGTTCGTTCGCGGCGAGCGGACCGTGTTCTCGCGGCGCGTCTACCTCAGCAAGTTCGTCGACCAAGTGCGCGAGTTGAATCTCCAAGAATTTCAGGAACATGGCATCGACTTCGTGGTCCAAAACGAGTCGGTGACGGGCCTTGGCTTCTTTGATGAGCCGAAGATGCTCAGAGTCGTGACCAACATCGCGCGAAACGCACGCCAGGCGATGTCGCCCCCAGGGCGGTTCTGTTGGCGAATCGTCGACATGGAGGAGGGCGGCACGTTGTTCGAGTTGAGCGACACCGGACCGGGCATCCCAGAAGGGATTCGCGACCGCCTCTTCGACGCGTTCACCACCTCTGGCAAGGAGGACGGCACCGGACTCGGTCTCGCGATCGTGCGGCGCATCGTCGAAGACCATGGCGGCACGGTGTCGTTCACGACCGCCGTCGGCCAAGGCACCACGTTCTTCGTTCGTTTGCCCGCCCCTCTGACCTCGGAGAGCGCCCCGTGAGAGCCGCCGCCCTGATGCTCGCGTCGGCGTTGGTCGCGTGCACTTCACCGACAAGCGCCCCGACACCGGCAGCGCCGCAAACGACGCCGCCAGTCCCGGCGACCGAACGCGCGTCTGATCCACCCGCGAGCGCGGCCCCGTCGATGGTGACGCCCGACACATTGGGTCCGGGGACCCCAAGTCAGGTCCAGTGGCTCAACCTAGCGACGTCGATGTTCAATGAGGGCAAGGTCCGCGAGGCTGAGGATGTCTACGCGAAGGCTGCGGAAGGGCCCGTGACCGGGACGTCCATCTCGGCTCGACTCGCGCTGGCCGACCTTTGGGCGTCGCGCGGCGCGCACGACAAAGCGGGCCCAGCGTTTGAGCTGCTGCTGACCGATGCCCGGCTTATCGCCGAGGTCCAGCTGGTGGCGGGCCGCTACTTTGCCACGCAAGGCAAGGACGCGAGCGCGCGCCATGCGCTGGAGGCCGCCCTTGTGCTGCAACCCGACTTACTGCCCGCACTCTCGTTGCTCGGTATCGTTCAGGCGCGCTCTGGCCGCGCCACAGAGGCGGCGCAGACCCTCGCGAAGTACGAGGCGCGACTTGAGCGGTTCGTCCGCGCGGTCACGGACATGACGACCGCCCCCGGCGACCGCATCGAGGCAATCAAGCTCCTCTCGACGGTCGTCGATGAACGATGCGTGACCGCCATGGTCCGGGCGCTCCGCGACCCTGTCCCGCATGTGCGGCTCGTCGCAGCCCAGTTCCTGGCCGAGGAGGACGACCCGACCGCCCTGACCGCGCTCTCCGAAGCGGCGCTCGCGGAGGCTGACCCCGAGTCTCGCATCGCGATGGCGCTGATCTTCAAGCGCGCCCGCGACCGTGCGGTCGCCGAGACTGCTGCTCCTCCCCCATCGATGCCGCGACCCGCGGCCTCGTCTGCCCGCTGAGGCCGCTCATGCACACTGTGACCCTCACACTGGCCCTGACCTCCGAGGCGGCCCTGTCCGTCCGCTTCGACTCCGGTACGTCGCTCTTCGAGGCCCGAATCGACGGCGACGCGCTCCTCGCCACGAGCGATATGGCGGACGCCTTTCGCATGGGTGCAGCGCCTCCGGGCGTCGTGCGGGCGCTTACTTCAGCAATGGCCGCGGTCCTCTTCGCGGGCGAGGTGGGTCCGGGCCTCAAGCAGTCCCTTGAGCGGGCCGACGAGCGGGCGCTCTTGCTTGAGCTTGACGCCCGCCTCGCGGCGTGGCCGTGGGAGCTGGCGCTCGGCGAGGCGGTCTGCACGGTCCGTGTTTCAGGCAAGCCGCGCCGCGCCGAGGCGACGACCGTTCGCTCGACGCTCGCCTTCCCTGGCGGCGGCCAGAGCCGCAGTGATGCGGTGATCGCGGCCACACGCACGCTCGGTCGTAAGCATGGTTTGGACATCGCGCCCCTGCCACATACGACCGGCCCCGCCCTTCGGCGCGCGCTTGAGTCGGGTGCGCTGCTCCTTCACTTGGAAGCGCAAGGAGAAGAGGACACCGTTCAACTCGACGACGGCGCGGTCCCTGTCGACCGCCTGGGCGTGAGCGCGTCTACGTGGCTGGTCGTGCTCTGGGCACCCAGACTGTCGCCCGGAGCGCCGCTTAAGCTGCGCGCCCAAGGCGCGGGTGTCGTAGTGAGCGTGCAGGCGCCCCTCGACCTCGCGAGCAAGGGCATCTTCGTCCGTGAGCTCTACCGGAGCTTGGGCGCGGGTGCATCGGTGGCCGAGGCAGTGCATCGGGCACGGCGAGCGCTCTCCGCTGCCCTCGGGACGGAGACTGGACTGTGGGCTGCACCCATCGTGCATACGGCGCCCGGCGCAGAGGGGGCTCCTCCCGCGCTCACGCCGTTTCCGCCGCCGGCTCACGACGCTCCCCCAGCGCCTGAGCTGCGGGCTTCTTCGCCCGCCGATGCCCGCCCGACTCGATGGGGTCTGAGCTGGCCACAGACGTGTGCGGTCTTCATCTATGACACGCTGCGCGCGCTGAGCGACCTGACCTCGCCCTCCGAGGCTGAGGCGCGCGTCGAGGTCTTGCGCGCCCTGGGGGGTCAGCTCACGTTGAGCGAGGCCGCGCCACCCGAGGTCGACTCCCCCGAGGAACGCACGCGCTGGCTCGCTGACCGCCTCCTCGCGTCGCTCGTCCGCGAAGACACGCCGCTCGTCACGATCAACGCGGGCGACGCTGCCCATGCGACCCGCATTGCCGAGGCCTACGGAATCGCGTCAGAGTGCATCGTGCGGCTCTCTGGCGCGCTCGAGCGAGGCGTGCCCGTCGCGCTGACCGGCCTCGATTGGCCTCGCCGCGCAGACCTTGTTCGAGACGTGGCGGCCCTCTTCTTTGGTTGCGGGGCGCTGCCCATCCCCAACGATGAGACGAGCGTCTGGTTCGATGAGCTCGTGGCGCTGCATTGGGTCCGAGAGCAGCTCGATTCCCTCAATATGGTGCCCGCTGCGCTCCCCGGGAGAGCGCCCCTGATCGGGCGCTCACACGACGGCGCTTTCTGCGTGCACCGTGGTGTCTGGGCTGTGCTCGAGCCGCGCAGTCCCCAGCAGCTCGACGCAGCGCTCGACCTCGTCGCAGCGACCGCGCGTGGGGCCCGACTGAGCCGTGGCCACGACCAGCGGCCGCGTCGCATGCCGATTCCTCAAGAGTTTCGCGTTGTTCTATCGACGGACGCGCTCCCTGCGGGCTGGCCGTCGACGTTCGCACACATTCACCTCGCGGGGGCTCACCCCGTCAGTTGAACTGGCGAATGCTGCGGAGAATCTGGGTGTAGGGGTCGAAGCCCGTGAACTCGACGACGGTGCCCTGCGCGCTGTCGACCACATAGAGGCGGTCGTCCACAGGCAGCCACCGCAGGTCACGAGGCAGGACCAGCGAGCCCTGCAGGGACCGCGTCGCGATGCCCGGGGCGGTATCGAAGGTGACCGAAGTGTCGAGCTGGTAAGGGACGCGCCCCGAGGGCACCCCCAAGGCCTCCCCCCCCGCGTCGGGGGGCGCCTGCAGGTACCCCAAGGTGAAGCGGAACCACTCGTTCTCGAACGGCGCACCCAAGGCAACTCGACCCGACCGGCTGGCCCGCGCGGGTGATGCAGCGCAGAGACCATCGCGATTGACCCACGGGTGCCGCAACCCCGAGCGCTCGCCCGTCAGGAGCCAAGCATCGTTCGCTGCGCGGATCTTGTAGCGCACGAATTGAGCCGCGCACGCAGCGACAGGCACAGGCGGCGCAGGGGGGATCGCCGGGAAAGTCATGTACGCGTCCTTGGGGACCATGGCGCCATAGCTCGACCGCTCCGGCCGCCCCGGCAGTCCCGCCCCAAGAGTCAGGCTGTGCGCGGTCAGGTCCCGGACCGTGTACCGAATCGGCTCTCGGAAGCGCGCGACGTCTCGCTGAGTGTCGGCGCGATTGATCAGGTCGCGGCACACTGCGGGGAGCGCCTCTGCGGAGTCGATGATGGGGACAAAGCGGTCGACGAGCACAACGTCGCCGACCTCGACGCCCAATCGACAGAAGTCACGGTCGTAGTCGACCATGCGCCACTCGACGGCCCGACCGCCGCGCTCCACGACACCGGCGTGCTGGCCTGATCGGCTCTCGCTCCCGGGCAGAACCCCCTCGTAAGCGAGCGTAAAGCGGTCCGCGGGCAGACGCTCAGGGTCGTCCTCGATGATCTCGACACCTTGCAGCGCGCTGACGGCTGAGGCGCTGCGCGCGCGCGCCGCTTCGGGCGCCTCGGGCGCACCGGTCGCGTCTCGTCCCACAGGGACACAGACGCCCGGGCCGTCATTGGGGCCCCGTGCCCGGCACAGCGCCGGGTGAATGGACGCATCGTATTGAATCCCCGAGGCAGCCCCCACATTGAGCGAGGGCGCCGCTATCAGTCGGTTCGTGCGGGTAGCCGCGGTGGTCAACGTGTTGCTCTGCGCGTTCAGCAAGCGCCGCGCGCCCGAAACGACCACGGCGGGATCGACGAGCCCGCGCGGGCTCGCATCCGTATCGCTCGCGACGATATCCAGCGGTGTGCCCGCGTTGCCCTCGCCGCCCACGTCACTCTCGACGAGCGCGGGGAGCGGCAGCTGCAAGAGCCCGAGCGGCACCCGGCGCGCGAGCTGAGCGTTCTGCGCGTCCGTAAAGATCCGCCCCCCGGTCGCAGCGACCCACGCGTCCAAAGACGGCACTCGCCATGCGCGCCCCTGCGAGACAACGTAGAAGGCGCTGATGATGAACGGCGCCTTCCCCTGGTCGTCGCCTTCGTTACGGACGATGTGCGCGAAGACGGGTCGCCCCGCCCCGTCGACGACCGGCAACGGGGCGGTGACCTCGACGGTCCGCAAGGTCGCGTCGGCGTCCGTCACCAGCAGGGAAGAGCCCGCCTCTGTGTGCCGTGTGACGACGGTCTGCGCGCCGGCGGGCAAGTCGATCCGGCGCAGCTCGACGGGCGCGGAGAGGGGGTCGCCATCGTCGACGTCGAGCCCGAACAGGGTGCCCGTCTCACGGTCCACCGCGTAGACGCCCAGACCCAGCTGCCCACCGCCCAAGTCATAGCGGACGACGGTCACCGCTGCGGGGCCAGCGCTTGAGCGCCCTCCCGCCTCGCTCGAGTCTCCGGCGAAGGCGCAGTCCGGGTCCTCTCCAAAGTCAATGAGGCCGTCACCGTCATTATCTGCGCCATTCGCGCACTCTGCCCGCGCCTCAAAGGCGAAACGGCGAGCGGCGGACAGGAACCGGCAGCCTGGGTCAAGCGCGTCTGCGAGGCCGTCGCCGTCGTCATCCTCACCGTTGGCGCAGGGTGACAACGCATCGCCTTCCTCGGGGAGCGCAACCGCGAGCCGGGCA
>CANLBD010000042.1 GCA_947488215.1 Myxococcales bacterium
CGCTCGCAGGGGCACCCGCGCCTCGTCCGCGCGCTCGCGGCGCGCTACGCGAAGACGCACGGGCAGACGCTCGACCCGATGACTCAAATCGGCGTGTTCAGCGGCTGCACCGAGGCGATCTTCTGCGCCCTCGTCGGACTGCTCGAGCCAGGCGACGAGGTGATTCTCTTTGAGCCATTCTACGACAGCTACCCTGTCGGGGTCGCCTGCGCTGGGGCCATCGCGAAGTTCTGTACGCTCCGTGCGCCTGACTTTCGCCTCGATGCCGCCGAGGTCGAGCGGCTCATCACGCCCCGGACGCGCGTGGTGCTCCTGAATACACCGCACAACCCGACCGGGCGGGTCTTTAGTCGCGGAGAGCTCGAGGCGCTGGCGGAGGTCTGCGCGCGTCACGACCTGTGGCTCATTTCGGACGAGGTCTACGAACACCTGACCTACGGGGTCGACTTTGTGCCGCCGTCCACGCTGCCGCAGTTGCGGGACCGCACTCTCACGCTCTCGAGCGCGGGCAAGACGTTCTCCATGACCGGCTGGAAGGTCGGCTGGAGCATGGGCCCCGCGCCCTTGGTCGCAGCGGCGCAGGCGGCGCACCAGTATGTGACGTTCGCGACGCACACACCGACGCAGGTCGCCCTCGCGGAGGTCCTTGAGTCACTCGACGACCGCTTCTATGACACCCTCCGCGCCGAGTATCGCGCGCGTCGGGACCTCGTGGTCGACGCCCTGAGGCACGCGGGGTTCGAGCCTCTGTGCCCGGACGGCGCTTACTTCGTGCTCGCGCGCTTCGGCCGCCACGCGGAGGCAGGTCTCGATGACCGCGCGCTCGCGCTTCGACTTGTCGCCGAAGCGGGGGTGGCCGCGATTCCACCGAGCCCCTTCTATTCGGTCTCGGACGACGGTCGGGCGATGCTGCGCTTCGCGTTTTGCAAGCGGACGACGACGCTCACGGCGGCGGCTGAACGGCTGCAGCGGTGGTCTGCCGCGCAGGGGAGGGCGCTGGCATGAGGGTCTGTGGTGTGCAGATGGACCTGGCATGGGAGGCGCCCGAGGAAAACCTGACCCGGGCGGAGGTCCACGTGGCGCGCGCGGCCTCCGATGGCGCGGCGCTCGTTGTCTTGCCCGAAATGTTCGCCACAGGCTTTTCCATGCGGGCCGAGGAGATGGCGGCGCATGAGCGGCTCATCGTCGAGGGCGCGCGCTCGCTCGCACGGCGACACAGCGTGTTCTTGGTCGCGGGCTTCGCGGACCGAGGCGCCGCGCGCCCGCGAAACGCCGCAGGTGTCTTCGACTCAGCGGGTGTGGAGCGGGCGCGCTACCACAAGCTGCACCCGTTCTCACTGGCGAACGAGCACGCGCACTTTGACGCGGGCGAAGCGTTGCATACGGTCACCGTCGACGCAGTGCGCGGCCCAGTGCGCGTGACGACGCTCATCTGCTACGACCTGCGGTTCCCTGAGCCCTTCCGAGTCGCGGCCGCGCAGACGGACCTGTTCGTCGTGATCGCCAACTGGCCCGAGGCGCGCCGTGAGGCTTGGCGGGCGCTCCTGCGGGCGCGAGCCATCGAGAACCAGTGCTATGTGCTCGGCGTGAACCGCGTGGGCGCGGGCAACGGCCTGAGCTATTCGGGCGACTCCGCCCTGCTCTCGCCGTTCGGCGAAGTCATCAGCGAAGCCGCCGGGACCGAGGCGCTGATTCGGGGTGAGGTCGACGCAGAGGCTGTCCGCGAGGCGCGTGCACGCTTTGGCTTCTTGGCGGACCGTCGCCCCGAGCTCTATCGCGCCTTAGGTCACTGAATGCCCTTCCAGACCCAGTAGCGCGTGCCGTTGGTGTCCTGCAGCGTATCGTAGGGGACCTTCACACCCTGCTTCGGCGCCCACCGCGCCATCGCACCGGTCAGGCCGCCCATGGCCTTGGGGTTGTCGAGCTGGAGCTGCACCACGGCCTCGGGGAGCGTGAGGCGCCCCTTCTCCTTGAGCAGGTCCAGGAAGCGCTGCGAGTTGAGCGGCAGCTCCTTGAAGTAAGCATCCCAGCGGGCCTCGACGGACAGGCCCTCGAGCTCAGGGCGCGGCGCGGTCTTGCCCGTGGCAGGGCGCACCTTGGCGGGCTTAGCGGCCTTGGCGGGCTTGGCGGCCTTAGCAGCCTTGGCGGGCTTCTCGGCCTTGGCGGGCTTCTCGGCCTTCACAGCGGCCTCGACGTCGACCGGCACCGCCACGACGGTGGGCTTCTCGACTTTGGGAGCGGGAGCGGCGGGCGCCGCGGTGCCCACGGCGTGACCGCCGAGCGCAAGCGTGAGGTCGGCGAGCGCGCGTGCGACGTTCGCGCGGCTGAGGGCGTCGAGCGGGATCTCAATCTGAATCGAGGACATCGTCTGTTCTCCTGTTGAGGCATGATGCCTTGGCGGTCTGAGGATGGGCACATGGCATGACTCGCGCAACCAAAAACGGCATGACATGAACAGATCGCGTTTCGATGAATGAGACCGCCACGTCAGAACATTGCTCACGATGTGCGCGGCGCGTACCGTGGCCGCATGGTCGCACACAACTCGCCCAATCTTGCCTCGCTCTGCGCAGCGCTGGCGGCGCAGCCGGCTTCGATCGGCGCGCGCGCCGCCCTCGCGCATCACCTTGACGCGCTCGGCGTCCCTGCGGCCGCAGCGGTCTGGATGGCGACGGCCCGCGCTGCGGCGCGGCGCGGCCACTTTCACGCCGCCCTCACGCTCGCGCGGCGCCATTTGAAAGGCACCCGGCAATCGGAGCTGCTCGACGAGCTCGCGGACGCCTACGGAGCTGCCCGACCACAATCGGCCGCGCGGCGACCGCCGCCCATGCCCGAGGCCCGCGCGTTCGTGGTGCCCACGGAGCCGGACGCGCTCATCGACGCAGCGGTGCGACTGGGCTCGGACCTCAGCGGCGTCTTGCCGGACGGGTCTGGGGGGCTGCCCGAGATGCCGCTCTTTTCGGCGCTCCCGAAGCCCTCTTTCGTGGCCCTCGCGCGAGCGCTCACCGAGGCGCATTTTGAGCCAGGCCAGGCGCTCATTCGACAGGGTGATGAAGACCACCGCGTGTACCTCCTGGCGCAGGGCACAGTCCGTATCGAGCGTATCGAGCCGGGCGCCGACACACCCGCGGTGACACTCGCCCACACGAGCGCGCCGGCGCTTGTCGGCGAGATGGCAGTGCTCACGGCGGTCGCTCGCCGCGCGTCCGTCGTCGCGACAACCCCTGTGCTCGCGTGGGCGCTGGACGCCGACGTGGTTGAGCGACTCGGGCGTGAGCACCCCGAGGTCGTTCGCCACTTAGCGGGGGTCGTGAAGCGGCGCCTGCTGGCCAACCTGACGCGCACGAGCGCGGTCTTTGCCGGGCTCGCCGGGGGCGCGCTGCCGGCGGACGTCGCCGAACGCTTCAACGTGCGGGTCGTGTCGGCGCAGACCTGCCTCGTCGAGCAGGGGGCGCCGCCTCCAGGGCTCTTTGTCGTCCTCCATGGCGACGCAGACGTCTGGGTCACTGCACTCGACGGCGAGCGGGCGCGCGTCGCTGTCCTGCGCGAGGGCGATGTGTTCGGCGAGCTCTCGCTGCTCAGCGGCGCGCCCACCACCGCCAGCGTCCTTGTGCCGCGTGGAGCGGTTGTCCTGCACCTGAGCGTCGAGGACTTCGAGGGGGTGAGAGGCGCGCTGGGGGCCGTTCTCAGCGCGCTCACCGAGCTCTCCGACACGCGGAGAGGCGAGCTCAACGAGCTCGCGAGCGCGCTCGCAGACGAGGGCGCCGAGGAGATCGTCGATGCCGACTGGCTCACTCTTGCCTGAGCGCACTGTGCCGGGCACGACCGTGACGAGCCGGGCGACATTCCGACTCGCGGCCGTCGCACTCATCGTGGCGGGCTTGGTCTGGGCACGGCCGCTGCTGGTGCCGGTCGTGTTGGCGCTCATGCTCGCGATTCTGTCTCATCCGGTCGTGAGCTTCTTCGAGCGTCGACGCGTGCCTCACGGCGCGGCGGTTGCCCTCGGGCAGCTCATCACGACGGTGCCCCTCCTGGGGATTGTCACGCTCTTCTTGGTGAGCGCGCAGCCCTTCGTGAATACGTTTGATCGCTACCAGGCGAGCCTGGAGGTTCACCTGGCAGCCTCGCTGGAGTGGGTCGTTTCGCACCTGGCCGAGGGAGAGCGGCGCGTCGCTCTTGAAGCCTCGCTGCGCTCCGAAGTCATCCCGCGCGCCCTCGAGTTCGGTGGCGAGGTCGTCAAGGGCTTCGCGCAGTCGGTCGGCGCGATGCTCAGCGCGGCGGCACTCACGCTCATCATCGCGTTCTTCGCGCTGCTCGAGGTGGCGCGCCTGCGCGAAAAGTTCGGCGAGGCCTTCGGTGAGGACAACGCCCTGTTTGCGTCTCTCGAGGCGATCGAGCGCGATGTGCGCCTCTATGTCGTCGCGAAGACGCTGACCAGCCTGCTGACCGCCCTGTGTGTCTGGGTCTGTCTCGCGTCCCTCGGCGTCCCGTTCGCGCCGCTGTGGGCGATGCTGGCATTCCCGATGAACTTCATCCCGACGCTCGGCGCGACCATCGCGAGCGTCCCACCCATGCTGATGGCGGTCGCGGAGCCCTCGCTGTCATCTCTTGAGGCGGGGCTGGTCTGTGCCGCGCTCGTCGTCATCAACGTCGTGATCGGGACGTTCGTCGAGCCGCGATACTTGGGCCGCGCGCTGTCTCTCTCCCCGCTCGTCGTCTTCGTCTCCATGCTTTTGTGGTACCTCATCTGGGGGCCGATCGGCGCGGTCCTCGCCGTCCCGATTACCGTTGCGACCAAGGTCATCTGCAGCCATGTCCGCGGCCTCGAGCGGATCGCCATCGTCTTGAAAGCATGAACACACCGCACTCCGTCATCGCACTCGCCGTGATCCTCTCGGGGGTCATCGCCCTGACACCCACAGCTTCGACGGCTCAAGGCGGCGCGGCGGGCCCGCGGCCGATTGCGCCACGCAGCCCGCTCTCGCCCGCTGAGCAAGCGACGATTGACCTCTTTCGCCGCGTCTCTCCGAGCGTCGTCTTCGTCACGAGCTTGTCCCGCTACAGGGACCGTTGGTCGATGAACGTGACCGAAGTGCCTCAGGGGGCGGGGACGGGCTTCGTCTGGGACGAGGCCGGCCACATTGTCACGAACTTCCACGTCATCGCCGAAGCGAGCGCCGTCGAGGTCACGCTCGACGATGAGACGACGCTGCCGGCGCGTGTCGTCGGCGTCGCGCCCGACAAGGACCTTGCAGTCCTGCGTGTGCAGCCCCGCAAGCCGCTGCGGCCCATCGATGTGGGCACGAGCGCCGACTTGCTCGTGGGTCAGTCGACCTATGCCATCGGTAACCCTTTCGGCCTCGACCACTCGCTGACCACCGGCGTCGTCAGCGCGCTCGGACGGTCGATTACAGGCATGAACGGTCGAGAGATCGAGGACTGTATTCAGACCGACGCGGCCATCAACCCAGGGAACTCCGGCGGGCCGCTCTTAGACAGCAGCGGTCGCTTGATCGGCGTGAACACCATGATCAAGAGCCCGTCCGGAGCGAGCGCGGGCATCGGGTTCGCGGTGCCCGTCGACACGGTCAACAAGTTCGTGCCGCAGCTGATCCAGTTCGGGCGCGTCGTTCGTCCGATCCTGGGTGTGCGGTTGGCCGACGACCGTGTCATGCGAAGGGCCGGCCTTGAGGGCGTGATGCTTGCGACTGTCGAGAAGGGGGGCCCCGCCGCGCGGGCAGGCCTCCGTGGGGTCCGTGAATCCGCGGACGGGCGCGTGGCGCTCGGTGACATCGTGGTGGCCCTGAATGGCCGGGCGGTGCGTCGTTCAGACGATCTCTTGAGCGCTCTGGAGCGCCTCCGGCCGGGCGATACGGTCGTCGTGACCTACGTGCGAGACCGCGCGCGCTACGAGGCCCGCGTGACCCTCGCTGCGCCGCGCTGACGCCGATGGCTCGCTCCGCGCGCCGCGCTGGCCCGACCCTGCGCTTGCCCGATCGCTTGCTCGACGCGCTCGCCGTCGTCGAGGGTGAGCCCCTTGACCGCGCGCGCGTGGTCGAGCGCATCGCGGCGGGTGTGTCCCGTTTGTCTGCGCGCCTCGTCGGAGAGCCGGACCACCCCGGTCCCTATCTTCGAGACGCCGCGCTGCGCTCAGCATACACGGCCTACTACCTGCCCGTGAACGCGCCGAAGCTGTGGCCGGTCCTCGACTTTCTTGAGGCGCGCGGCACCGCGCCCGTCGATGGTGCCCGGGTGCTCGAGCTGGGCGCTGGGCCGGGGACAGGCTGTGTCGGGGCGGGGCTGTGGGCCGAGTCGCGGGGGTACCACTTCGCGCTGCACGCCACAGACGTGCTCGCTGAGGCATCGAGCTCGGCGCGTTCGCTCTTTGACGCCCTCGGGTGGCGTGACGCGCAGGTCGGTGTGTTCGACGCGCTCGGCGCGGCAGCTGAGCCCGCGCCCGCTGACCTGTTGCTCATGTTCAACGTCGTCAACGAGCTGCCCGAGTCGCAGGACGCGCGCCTCGTGGAGCGCATCCAACGCTTGCTGACGCCGACCGGAACGCTCGTCGTCGTCGAGCCCGCATCGAAAGAGAAGTCGCGACGCGTTCTCGCGTTCCGAGACGCGTGCGTGGCCGCCGGGCTCGGGCTGCTCGGCCCATGCACCCACCACGGCGCGTGCCCCATGCGTGGCCGGCCAGACGACTGGTGCCACGCGGAGTGGCGCTTCGAGCGGCCCCCTTATCTGCGTGCCGTCGACCAGCGCATCGGGCACGTTCGCGAGGTCCTCAAGGCCACGTGGTTTGCCCTGTCGGCCGCCCCCTGCGCGCCGCTCGGCGGTCACCGCGTCGTCTCGCGGCGCTTCGACGAGAAAGGCCGAACGCGAGCGCAGGTCTGTGGCGCAGGCGGGTTGCAAACATGGGAGCTGCAGCACCGCGACGTCACGCCAGCGAACCGTGACTGGCTCGATGTCTCGCGATACGACCGCATTGACCTTCACGCGGTGGTGTCTGACCGGCCGGGGCGTCTCTCGCCGGCCTCGCACTGCGCTCGATTGTCGGACGACGCAGACGCGTCTACACTCCCCGACCCATGAGCGAAGCGCGCTACGAGTCATTCCAAGCTTTCTGGCCATTCTATCTGCGGGAGCACTCAGACCCAACGAACCGCTCGCTCCACTTCGTCGGGACGACGGGCGTGATCGGGGTTGGGGCCATCGCGGTGACCACGTCGCAGCCCGTGCTGTGGGCCCTGGCGCCGGTCTTTGGATACGGCTTCGCCTGGGCGGGGCACTTCGTCGTTCAGCGCAACCGACCCGCGACGTTCAAGTACCCGCTGTGGTCGCTCATGGCTGACTTTCGGATGTATGGGCTCATGCTCACAGGGCGCTTGAAGCCGCACCTCGAGCGGGCCGGCGTGCGCTGAGCGTGCGCGTTTATCCGTTCGCGTGGGACACGCCGAGTCAAGCGACTGTCCTCAAGCAGGACGAAGACCTGCTCGTGGTCGACAAGCCGGCGGGGTGGCTCACGCACCCCGACGGCGAGCGGGCGCGCCCCGACGTCGTCAGTCACTTCGGCGGCGGGCTCGGCGTGCATCATCGCTTGGACGTCGATACGAGCGGCGTCCTCGCGTTCAGCCGCAGCCCAGCGGGTGCGCGTCAACTGTCTGAGGCCTTTGAGCGCGGTGGCGTGGTCAAGACCTACCTCGCCGTCGTCGCGGGTCATCTGGGAGAGCGCGAGGGCGTGGTTCGTGGCCCTGTACCCGAGGCACCGGGGCGTGACGCAGAGACACGCTGGCGAGTCGTGGGGCGCGGCGGAGCGGGGGGGGCGTGGACGCTCATCGAGGCCCAGCCGATGACTGGGCGCACGCACCAAATCCGCGCGCATCTGGCCAAGATCGGGCACCCCATCCTCGGTGACCTGAGATACGGCGATCCGCTCGACGGGCGCGCGCCGCGGTTGATGTTGCACGCGTGGCGCCTTGAGCTTGCGACGAGCGCCCTAAGAGAGCGCTTCGAGGCGCCGCCCCCTGCTGCGTTCGCGCGTTTTGTGTCGCCTGGGGCGGCGGGGCGAACCGGACTTCGGGCGGAGCTCGCGGCGAGTGTCCATACGAACGCTTATCGGCTGGTTCACGAGGCTGCGGACGCCTGCCCGGGGCTTCGCGTGGACCGCTATGGGGATTGGCTCTGGGTGCAGCGCGACGTGGACGCGGACGCCTCGGCTGATGCTGTGGTGTCGGCCTTCGAGGCCCGAGGGGTGTACCAGATCGACGGTGTGCGAGACCGCTCCCGCGGCCAGCAAGCCCCCCCTCGGCTGGTCCGCGGCGAGGCCGCCCCCGAGGCGCTCGACGTGGTCGAAGCGGGCGTGCATTACCGTGTGCGACTGGGCGCGGGGGACCTATCGACAGGGCTCTTTCTCGACCAGCGCGACCGACGCGCTTGGCTGGCGCGTCACGCCGGCGGCATGAGCGTCCTCAACACGTTCGCGCACGCGGGTGGCTTCTCCGTGGCCGCCGCCGTCGGCGGCGCAGCGCGCACGGTCAGCGTTGACCTTGACCGGGCGTGGCTCGCCCGCGTGGGACCGCAGCTCGAGATCAACGGTGTCACGCCCGATGCCAAGCGACACGACACGATCTACGGCGACGTCTTCGATTGGCTCAAGCGCCTCGCCAAGCGCGGCGAGCGCTTTGACCTGGTCATCGTTGATCCGCCGAGCACCAGCGTGGGGGCGGACGGCAAGCGATTCTCGGCGGGGCGCGACTATGGCGCGCTGGCCGCGCTCGCCGCGCCGTTGGTTGCGCCCGGCGGCGGGCTGTGGACCATCACGAACCACCGTGCCACTGGGCCCGCCGCCTTCGCAAAGATGGTCGCCCATGGCCTCGGCGAGGCCTTCGAGCTTGAGCGCGCATGGCCGATGCCCATCGACCATCCCGAGGACGCCGCGGGCACGGTCAAGACGCTCGTGTGGCGCCGACGCTCATGAGCGCGGGCCTGCCGCCGACCCACATTCGCCAGCGTTTGCCGCGACGCGTCATCGCGCTCGTCGTGGCCGCGGTCCTCACGACGCTCGCGCTCATCGCGGTCGTCGTTCAACGCAGCGCGACGCCATCGCGGGCCTCGCTGCCGCTTGGGGTACGCGCGGAGCTTGAGCTGCGAGACGCCGAGAAGGCCACGCAGAGGGGTGAGCTCGACCGCGCAGGCGCTGCGCTGACGGCCGCGATGGACACCCTCGACCTGCGTTTGAGCGAGGCACCGGGCGACGCGGCCGCGACGCGCGCGTGGCTCGCGGCCGCGGACCGCGCGGTCGAGGTCGCGTTGCGGCGGGGCCATCCGGAGGCCGCGCTCGTGCTCCTGACACGGGGCGCCGAGCGCGCGAACGCGCTGCTCGACGCTCAGCGGAGCGACACGCGGGCTGTGCTGGACGCGGTGGCGATGACCAACAAGCTCGTCGACGCCCTTGAGCGTGCGGGGGGGCAACGCGCGCTGGCTCGAATGAGGCTCGAAGAGCTGACTTCGCGGCTAGAGCCCTCTGCGATCGAGGGCGAGGCCACGCTGGCGGCGGCCGCTCGGAGCTGGCTGCGGTTGGCGGGGATGCACGCCGGTGAACAGGCAAGAGCTGCCCTCGAGCGCGCTTGGTCGGCGGCGGAGAAGGCCTGGTCCTCGGGGGCGACCTCGGGGGACGCCGCCGAGGCGGATGCGGTCTTCGACGCCGCCGTGGCCCACGCGCGTCGTTCCAACGACGTGGCCGGTGCGTTCACTCTGGAGAAGCGGGCCGTCGCTTGGCATACGCGCCGCGCGGCGGCAGCAGGCTCGAATACGGACGCGCACCGGGCGTTGGAGTCGCGTGGGCTTGAGGCGGCGGACACGGCGCGCGCTGCAGGCGACGACGCGCAGGCGCGGGCTTGGCTTGACGCGGCGGTGGCCGCTCGGCGAGCGCGCTGGACGAGCGCGCAGGGAGACGCCAAGGCCAGCGGCGCCCTCGACCTGGCGCGGGCGTTGTCCGGGCTCGGGGCGCATCACTCCGCGACCGGCGCGCTGAGCGAAGCCGAGGTCGCGCACGGCGAGGCGGTGCGGGTCGCTGAGCCGCTCCAGGGGCCAGCGCGGCGTACGCTCCAGACCGCTCTGGGGAACTGGGCGCAGGCGCTCGCGCGCGTCGGTCAGCTCGAACCAGCGCGCGCCGCTGCAGCCCGCTCGCACGCTGCAGCGCAACAGCTCGCGAGCCAGCCAGGGGTCGGCTTGGACGCCCGCTTGGACGTCGCCGTGGCGGGACTTCGCTGGGCGCGGCTCTTGCGGGCCGAGCCCTCACCCGACCGCACGCGCGCCGCCGCCATCGCGACCGCTGCGCTCGCTGCGATGCCAGCGCTCGAGGGTGAGCGCGCGCGCTCGACACGCGCAGGGCTTGAGGCCTTGCTGGCCGAGCTGGCGACCCGGCGCTAGGTCGTGAGGCTTGCGAGCGCGCGCGCCATGACGCGCGCCGCGATGGGGATGACGGCGTCGTCGGCTGTGAACTGGGGGCTGTGGAGGGGCGCGCCCACGCCCGTTCCCACGCGGAGGAGCGCGCCCGGCACATGGTCGAGGTACCAGGCGAAGTCTTCGCCCCCCATGCTCGGCAGCCCAATGGGCTCGACGCCAGACGTGCCGAGGACGTTGATGCACGCATTCCGCAGCGCCTCGACGAGCGCCGCGTCGTTCACCACGGGGGGCGCTCCGCGCTTGATGGTGTAGTCGATGTGCGCGCCCGTGCTGAGGCGGGCGGCCTCGATGACTCGCGTAAAGACCCCTTCGCTCCGCGCGCGGGCCTGAGCGCAGGATGTGCGGAGTGTCCCGGCGAACCGCACGCGCTCCGGCATGACATTCGCGCTGCGATCCCCCGCCTGAAAGACGCAGACAGTCAGCGTCAGTGGGGCGCGCGCATCGACGCATCGGTCGAACGCCAGATGCAGCTGAGTCACGAGCTGACAGGCCGCGAGGACGAGGTCGTCGGTCTCATGCGGGCGGGCGCTGTGTCCGCCGCGACCGTTGAGCGTGACCTCGAAGACGTCCGCCGCCGCCGTGAGCGGGCCCGCCTGCAGGCCGACCCGACCCACGGGGCGCGTCGGGTCACAGTGCAGCGCGAGAATGCCCGTGACATCCTCGAGCGCGCCGGCGCGGATCAGGTCGAGCGACCCGCCCGGAGTCGCCTCCTCGGCTGGCTGAAACAGGAAGCGAAACGGTCTGTCGGGGAGTGTGTCGGCGAGCGCCTTGAGGGCCGTCAGCACCACGGCCGTGTGAACATCGTGCCCGCAGGCGTGCATCACACCGGGCGTCTCGCTCGAGAAGGCAACCCCCGTACACTCGGTCAGCGCGAGCGCGTCGATGTCTGCGCGCAGGCAGGGGCGTGGCCCCGGCGGGCCGAGGTCTACGATGAGCCCGACCTCGTCCGGGCCTCGCCGCACGCGACAGGGCACGCCCGCCAGCGCTTGCTCAAGTCTCGCGGTCGTGTCGCGCTCGACGCGAGAGAGCTCGGGATGCCGGTGCATCGCGTGTCGGATCGCGACGCCCTCGACGGCATGGGCCTGAATGGCGAGATCGAGCCTGAGGTCGTTCATGGCATCTGAACCAGCGCGCGCGAGAACGCGGCGTAGTGAGTCGGGAGCGGCGCCGTGAGCGCGGCTGTGAGCACGCCTGCGTCTTGGGCATCGACCGGGACGGCGATGTCGAACGCTTCGCCCGGATCAACCTCTCGGGAGAAGACGGCGACCTGGTCGACGGTCGGCGGTGTGCTCGCCGGCCGGGGGTCGAGGCAGGCGACCGCGCGCGCGACCGTCAGGACAGACGGCGACGCCGCGGGGTCGAGCCGGCCGGTTACGCGAAGCCAAGCCCAGGGACCCTCGGCCGACCACTGTCCCTCGGCGGTGTACCCCTCGAGCAGCACAAGGCTCTCGCCCTCGTGCAGGGCGACGTCACCGCGGGAGAGGGCCGCGATGATGTTCGGCCATGTGAGCGAGGGCGCCCGAACGCTGGTTGAAGGTGAGCCGAGGGCGGGGTTCAAGACGTCCCCGGGCGGCGCGCGCATCACGCGGTGGTTGTCGCTCGCTGCGATGGGCGTGGTTCGGGTTCCCTGGAGCAGGTCGCAGCGCCACGCGTCCCAGGCGGCGAGGTCGGCCGCGTCGAAGCCGTTCCCCCCGTTCCAAACCTCGAGGGCGTCGTACGCGCGGCTCGTCCAGTCGTACATGATCCACGGCGCGAGGCCGTAGGGGTGGTTCACCACCGCGAAGCAGCCGCGGTCGAGCGCTTGCGCAAGGGCTTGGCCGCCAGTGACCTCACCCCGGGGGCGGTCGATGAACGCGCCGCCCCGGTCAAAGGTCGCCAGGTCGCGCGGTAAGCACCCGATGTGCCCGCGCGGCGCGACGACGCGAGGCTCGTCCGTCACCGGGCTGACCTCGTTGCCGTCGACCATGATGAACTCGTCCTCGACGCTGAGGAGCGCGACCTCGTCCCAGAAAGGGAACTCCGGCCCCCGGTTGTGCAGCGCGGGGTCTTCGTCGAGCGTGTTCGGGTCACTGCCCGTCGAGTTGCTGTGGTCGGTGAGCACCACGAACGCGAGCCCTCGGTCTCGCGCGACGCGTGCGATCTCCGAGGGCGTCGAGTCACCCCCTGTATCATTGCTCGCACCGGTCGCGTGGACGTGAACATCGCCGGGCCACCACGGGTCGGTGGGCGCTCCGTGCAAGAACGTGGGCGTATCCGTGACCACGCGCGGGGGCGGCGTGGCCTCCGGCGCTGTCGCGTCTTGCGCTGCGGCGTCGGGCGGCGTTGGCTCGCGCCCGCTGGTCGCCGCGCAGCCATGGAGTGTCATCAGGAGAGCGAGAGCGCCGGGCGCTGGGCTGAGGCCGTGCATCGCCCTGACTATAGCGCAGGCCCGGAAACGAAAAATCCCGGTCAGGCGGTGCCTGCCGGGATTTCCGTGAACTCTTGTGCCCAGGGCCGGAATCGAACCAGCGACACGTGGATTTTCAGTCCACTGCTCTACCAACTGAGCTACCTGGGCGCGGTAGGGCGAGGGGTATAGCGACTTGCCCTGCGGCTGTCAAGGTCATTTCACCCCGCGAGGACCTCGAGATCGAGCGCGTCGAGGCGGGCGCCGCTCTGCTCGAGGACGAGCGCGTAGTGGCCTGGCGGCACGGCAGCAAGCAGCGTGCCCGTGGGCGGGAGAGTGCCCAGCGCCACGGTCTGCTCGCGCTCGATGAGCCGCAGGAGAAGACCCTCGGCGGTCGGGCGCAGCGGCCGCACGCGTACCTCAACGAAGTCATCATCCTCGGCGACGAGCTCGAGCTCGAGCGGATGGTCGCCCAGAGTGCACGGATAGCGGAGCGCTCGCTGCCCCACTCCCTCGCCTCGGAACGCCAGCGCGGGCGCCCATTCAGGCTGCAGCGCGCCACTGACCGCCTCGAGCACGGCGTCCCGAACGGTGCGGACAACGCGCACCGCGACGCGCTGGGCCGCGGCGAGCGGGGTCCGCTGCGCCGAGAAGAGGTCCGTCGCGCGGGCCGTCCACAACGCGGGCACCGCGGGTGCGTCAAAGGCAATGGGCGAGGCCGCGACGACCCAGCCGAGCGCAGACGCGGCCGCCGCACAGTCCCTGCACTCGGTCAGCGCCGTGCGGAGCGCAGCCGCCTCGTCGGGGGGCAGCAGCCCGTCCAAGTAAGCCGCGTGGGTCTCGTCGTCTAAGCAGCGGTGCATCTGCGCCATTTTTCGATCCTTGTCTGAGGCGCCGGAGGTCGGGGCGCCGACGGGGTCACGGAGCACCGGACGCAGAGTCGTCGCCCGTCTTACAGGGGCATCGAAGGTTTCTTTGCCTCGCCCGCGCCATCCGCGTCCACCAGCGCCTGAAGGCGCTGCACGAGGCGGGTCTTGCGCGTGTAGAGCGCGCCGCGGTTGATGCCGAGCGCTGTCGCCGCCGCCTCGGCGGGGAGCTTCTTCACGTACAAGAGCTCAAGCAGCGCGCGATCTTGCGGCGAGAGCTGGGCGGCCGCAGCCTCGAGGGCCTCACGCGGCCCGGGGTCGTGGCCTTCGATCAGCGCGCTCAAGGCATCCGGCGCGCTGTCGTCCGACCACTGAGCGCCCTGTTCCACGAGCTGCTCAAGCGAGGCCTCAGGGCGGCGCCTTCGGAGCAGGTCGAGCGTGCGACGCACCGCGATGACGCGCAGCCACGAGCGCACCGAACAGCCGTTCTCTCCTCGATACAGGCGCAGACGGCGCATGTTGTCCTCGAGCAGCGACGCGAAGACCTCCGCGTGGTAGTCGCCTACCGCGTCGTCGTCGAGCTCGACGGCGCAGCGCTGCGCTGTCATGCGAACCAGCCACGCGACATATCGCGTGTAGCGCTCGACCAGCGTCGTCCACGCGCGGCGCTCGCCGCTCAGGCACGCCGTGAGCAGGGTCGGGTCGTCTCGGGTGTCAGGACCGGCGCCGCGCATCGCCCGCTTTATGGCAGACAGGCGCAGCGCGGTCGAGAGCCGTCAGCGGGGGTCGCAGCCCGCGTCGTTCGCCGGGCCGCCATCGGCCGGGTCTTCGGTGCCACGCGCGTCGACGTCGGGGGCCACGGCGCCGTCGACTGGGGGAGGGCTGGCGTCGACCGCCGCGTCGGCGCTCGGGTTTTGGCCTGCGTCGGGGCCTGCGTCGGCGCCCACCCCGCCGTCCGCGTCACCGCAGAGCGCGGCGCTCGCGTCGCTGGCGTCGGTCGACTCGGGCGGGCTGGGCGCGGCATCGGACAGCGAGTCGATGCCCGCGTCGTTGCCCGCGACGTCCATCCCTCCCTGGTTCGCCGCCGGCGTGCCCCCTGCGTCCTCGAAGGGCGACCGGCCTGGCCCCAGGTTCGCGTCCGCCCCGTTCGCCTCGGGCTCGGGCGTCCACGCGCAAGCGACCACGAGGCAGGCGGGCACAGCGGCGCGTGCAAGGCGCAGCAGGGCAGACATGGGGGGGGGCAGGGTCATCGCGGCTCCAGATTGGGCAGACTCAATGTGGGTCGTCGGGAGGGATCGACGCAAGTCGGTCTCGGGTCTTACACCCGGTCCGCCAAAATCGACACGGGCGAGGGCGAGCGTGGCATCATGACGGGCGTGGCCAACGTCGGCATGACTGTGCGCGTCGAGGGGCGCGGCGAGCGCGTCCGGGCGACCCTGTCCGGGGCGGCTCCGGTCTTTCGAGCCGCGGAGCAAGCGCTGGACGCAGAGGCCTTGCGGCGCGACATCGTCGCCCTCGGGCGGGCTCTTGAGCGCGCGCTCCGCGGGCGGACTCCGCCGACAGACGACAGCGAGATCGCTCACCTCGGGCGGGTGGTCTTCGAGCGCGCACTGCCCGAGGTCGCGCGGTTGGCCCTGCGCGCCTCGGCCGGCGGGCCGCTCGAGGTTCAGAGCGATCTCGACCTGCCGTGGGAGGCCTTGCACGACGGGCGGGGGTTCCTGGGCCTCCGGTTCGCCCTCGGTGAGCGCCGACCCGGCGACCTGCCCCTGAACACCCGCGCTGCGCTGGCCGGTCGAGTCGCGGTCGTGGGCGACCCCGCAGGCGACCTGCCCGCCGCTCGCCACGAGGCCGAGGCGCTGGTGCGCGCTTTCTCAGACGGCGTTGATCCGGTCCCCGCCGACGCGCGCTTCGGTCGCCTGAGGCGCGTCGAATTTCCTCGGCTGTGTCGCGGCGCCTTCGGCCTCCACTACGCCGGACACGCGGACGCTGGCCTTGGCCTGCGGCTCGCCGATGGTCCGCTCGACGCGACCGCGCTGGCGGGCTTGGGTCCCGACGGGGGCCCGGTGGTCGTGTTTCTGAACGCCTGCAGCGGGCTTCCCCTGGGGACCCGCGGCGACTCTGGCTCAAGCCCCCCGGAGACGTCACGGTCGGCCGCCCCAGACGCCGGCGTCTTTCGCGCCTTCGTGCAAGCGGGTGCACGCCATGTGGTCGGCCCCTGGCTTGATGTGCCCGACCTCCCGAGCGCAGACCTCGCCCGCGACTTCTGGGCGTGGCTCCGGCGGGGCGAGTCGGCGGGAGAGTCCCTTCGGCGGGCCCGCTGCGCCGCCGCCGAGCGTGGCGAAGCGGTCGCGCTCACGCACCGATTGTTGGGCGATCCCGCGGTCAGCTGGTTCACGCCCAGGGCCGCCGAGGGCACATCCGCCGGGGCGCGGGCCGGCGCAGCCATCGCTGTCCGATGTCCCCTGTCACCCGCGCTCGGTCCCGAAGGTCTCGCGAGCGCGCAGCAGTCCAGGCGCGCCCTCCTCAAACGAATCGTCGAGGCCCACGGGGGGCGTCTGCTGCCGGGTCGTGGCGCGATCGACCGCGCGGTTTTCGGGGTGCCAACGAGCTTTGAGAACGACGTCCAGCGCGCCGCGCGGGCCGTCGCCGACGCGCGAGACGCGCTGGACCCCGATGCCCGTTTGGTCCTTGAGGCGGGCCCGCTGGTTCAGGCCGGCGCCGACGTCGTCGGTCCTTGCGCCCTCGCTGCGGAGGCGGCTTGCTGGCAGGCTGCGCCCGGGGGCTGGCTATTACCGACCGCGGCGCGCGCGCTCGGCTTGCGGCACAGCGTCACCGACCCCCTCGGGCTCCTGCCGCTGTCCGCTGTGGAGTCGAAGGCGCGCGAACCCTGGGCGGTGGTCGCTGAGACCCCCATGTTTGGGCGAGATGCCGAGCGGCGTGTGCTGGCGCAGACGCTCGACGAGGCGCTCACGCTGCGGGGGGCGCGTGCGGTCTTGGTGACCGGCCCTGCGGGCATGGGCAAGTCTCGGATCGTCGAGCAGAGTGAGCTGGCGCGAGACGGCCTGCGCGTCGTGCGCGGTCACGCGCGAGCGTACGACGAGTCGCAGCCCTTTGCGGCGGCTGCAGACGTGTTGCTCGCGCTCCTCGGGCTGCGCGAAGACGCGTCGGCTCACGCGCGCGGCGAGGCCCTCCGCGCGCTCATCACACGGCACGTCGCGTCGTCCGCATCGGCCCTTCAGACCAAAGGGATCGCCTCCATCGATGCGCTCTTGGC
>CANLBD010000043.1 GCA_947488215.1 Myxococcales bacterium
CGACGATGACGACGACGACCGGACGCTCGTCGGCGCGCTCCTCGGCGAGGATGACTGACTTTCAGTCTCGGGGGCGCGAGAACGCTGTGAAGGCGCTCGCCGCTTCATCCGCCTCGTCTCGACCGCCCGAGAGGTCAGTCACGGTCCAAGTCCCTGTCAGGCCTGGACCGCGCGCGGTGCCCGTGAGCGTGCGCGCCTGACCGGGCACGAAGCCACCGTGAATCTCGAGTTCGAAGCGCGTCACTTGGCCGGACTCATAGTCGAACGCGAAGGTGTGCGCCTCGACGAGCTGGAGTTCTGCGCCCAGGCGCGCATGGACGCGTCGAAGGCCGAACGGCGTGCCGATCGCGACCTCGACGTTGCCGTTGCCGTCGCGGACGCCGGCGATTGGGCACGCGCAGTCCTGGCCCTGAAAGGTGAGATGGAACACGCCACTGAGGAGCTTCATACGTTCGCCTCCAGGCCTCGCCGCCACACGGGGAGCCCATTCGAGAAGACCTCGAGCGCGCCCGTCGACAGGGGCGTCCAGGCCTCATTCGTTGTCAAAGGTCGGGTCGCGACGACCGTCACGACGTCGTCTTCCGTCGTCTCGCGCGCGAAGTCGACGACGACCTCGGCGTCCTCGAGGCGCGCCTCACCGAAGGGCGCGCGACGCGTGATGTGGCACAGGTGCGTCGTGCAATACACGAACAGGTGTCGAGCATCCGAGAGCAGCAGATTGAATGTCCCGAGCGCTCGCAGCTCGTCTGAGAGGGCAGCGATCAGGCGCGCCAAAGGCGCCACGCGGGCGGGTGGGCGCGGGAACGCGGCGCGAATCTGGTGCAGCATCCAGCAGAACGCGTGCTCGCTGTCCGTGGTGCCGACCGGGCGGTAGAACCCGAGCGGCAGGCGCTTTACGCCCGGGAGCTTGCCGTTGTGCGCGAACGACCACATGCGGCCCCACAGCTCCCGAACGAACGGGTGGGTATTCTCGAGACACACGCGGCCATGGGTTGCGCGGCGGATGTGCGACAGGACCGTTTTGCTCTTGATCGGGTACCGGTGAACGAGCCGCGCCAGCTCGGAGTCGGCGCTCGCGGCGGGGTCATGAAAGACGCGGCACGCGTTGCCGTCGTAGAACGCGATACCCCAGCCGTCGCGGTGAGGGCCGGTACGCCCGCCGCGCTGCATCAGCCCGGTGAAGCTGAAGCAGATGTCTGTGGGCACGTTCGCGCTCATGCCGAGCAGTTCGCACATGAGCGTAGACTAACCGAAATTCGACCGCGGGTGAGCCTTGCAATGGATGCAACGCTGCGTAAGGTGGCGCCGTGTCCGCCGTCGAACGAAGTCAAGACGAGGCGTGCGGCGCGGTCCTCGCGCTGAGACCCGCCGGGCCAAACGACCGTGGCTTCGTGGTGTCGCTGGCGCTCGAGAGCTTCGCGCGCCTCGGAGATTACGACCGCATCCTGGGTGGCTGGTTCGACCACGCGGACGTCGTCACCTCGATCGCGACGGTCGATGGCAGCCCGGTCGGCTACGTGCTCTGGGCGTTTGTCGCCCCGACAGACGACGCCCCCCTGCGGCCTGTAGCGGACATCGTCGGCCTCGGCGTCTCGGCCGAGTGGCGTCGCGCGGGCATCGGGCGCGCGCTGCTCGACCGCGCGCTGTTACAAGCCCGCACTGCGGCCGCGTCCGTCCGCGCCGAGCGCGCCGCGCTCTCCGTTGCGGAAGACAACGTCGCGGCGCGGAGTTTCTTTGAGCGTGCAGGCTTCGTTCCGAAGCCTTCTGAAGACACTCGCTATCCTCGAGGCCAGCGCTGCTTGCGCCTCGTCAAGCCCCTCTGAAGCCACTGGAGTCAACCATGTCACACACCATCGTCCTGCTGCCGGGGGACGGCATCGGGCCCGAGGTCACGGACGCGACCGTGCGGATCGTCGAGGCCGCCGGCGTCTCGGTTCGCTGGATAAGCCACCTCGCGGGCCAGCTTGCAGTTGAGGCGGGCCTTGGCACCTTGCCCGCCGAGACCCTCGACGCCATCAAGACCCACCGCATCGCCCTGAAGGGCCCGATCACGACGCCTGTCGGCAAGGGGTTCACGAGCGTCAACGTGGGCCTGCGCAAGGCGCTTGACCTGTACGTCAGCCTGCGGCCCGTCAACTCGCTGGCCGGCGTTCGGACGCGGCACACGGACGTCGACCTGGTCGTCTTTCGTGAGAACACAGAGGGGCTCTACGCTGGCCGCGAGCACGAGGTCGTCCCCGGCGTCGTCGAGGCGCTCAAGATCATCACCGAGGGAGCGAGCCGGAGAATCGCGAAGTACGCCTTTGAGTACGCCCGCTGGCGCGGTCGCCGGCAGGTCACGATCGTCCACAAGGCAGACGTGATGAAGCTCTCGGACGGCCTCTTCCTCAAGGCCTGCCAGGACATTGCGCGCGACTACCCGTACATCCGATGCGAGGAGATGAACATCGACCGCTGCGCCATGGAGCTGGTCCTTGAACCGACGCGCTTCGATGTCCTCCTGATGGAGAACCTGTACGGCGACATCTTGAGCGACCTGTGCGCGGGCCTTGTCGGCGGACTTGGCGTGGTGCCGGGGGCGAATATCGGCGACACCTCGGCGGTGTTCGAGGCCGTCCACGGCTCAGCGCCGGACATCGCGGGCCAGAACAAGGCCAACCCGACCGCGCTGCTCTTGTCGGCGGTCATGATGCTCCGCCACATCGGCGAGCTGAACGCGGCGCGGCGCATTGAGCTCGCGGTCGAGCGCGTGCTGAGCGCAGGTGACGTCCGCACGGGTGACTTGGGCGGACGTTCGAGTACGACCGAGTACACGCAGGCGATCATCGACGCCCTGCCCGACGCGAAGGAGGTGCGCGTATGACCACGCCCCGTGTGACCCTGCTCCCCGGCGACCTGATCGGGCGTGACCTCGCGCCGTTTGTTATCGAGCTTGTAGCGGCCGCGGGCGGCGCGATTGACTGGGAGCTCCAAGAGGCGGGCGCGGAGACCGGCGAAGGGCCAGTGCCGACGCACGTGATTGAGTCCATTCGGCGCAACGGTCTCGCGCTCAAGGGGCCCCTCAAGTCGCCCGTCGGTGAGGGCTACGAGAGCCCGACGGTCACGCTCCGCAAGGCCCTCGGCCTGTACGCGGGCGTGCGCCGCATTCGCAACCTCGACGGTCTCAAGGCACGCTATGCCGGCGTCGACTTGGTCATCGTGCGAGAGAACACAGAAGACGTCTACGCGGGCCTCGAGCACCAGGTGCACCCCGGCGTCGTCGAGTCGATCAAGGTCGTGACCCGAGCCGCTACGGAGCGCATCGCGCACTTCGCCTATCGCTACGCCACAGCGAACGGTCGCAAGCGCGTCGCGATTGTGCACAAGGCCAACATCATGAAGAAGGCCGACGGCCTCTTCTTGAGCGCGGCGCGTGAGGTCGGCGCGAAGTACCCGGAGCTCGAGACCCGCGATGTCATCGTGGACAACGCGTGCATGCAGCTCGTGCAGAAGCCGCACCAGTTCGAGGTGCTCGTCTGCGGAAACCTGTACGGCGATATTTTGAGCGACCTCGCAGCGGGCCTCGTCGGTGGGATCAGCGCGGTGTGGGGGGTCGACCAGTCCGACGACGTCGTGGTCTTCGACGCGATTCACGGCAAGGCCGCGCACCTGATGGGCAAGGGCGTCGCGAACCCGCTCCCCATGCTCCTGCCCGCGATCGCGCTCCTCGAGCACGTAGGTCAAGCCGAGGCGGCGTCGCGGCTCCAGAGCGCAATCTCTGCCGTGCTGACGGCGGGCACCGCGCTGACGGCCGATCTCGGCGGCTCGGCCACTACGCGAGAGATGGCCACGGCGATTCGCAGCGCGATGCGCTAGAAGCTGCCGCCGACGCCCGCGCCGAAGTAGCGGCTCTCGAGAGCGCCATCGAACGGGTAGGCGAGCCACGCGAACCCCTCGAGGCGCTCGGCGAAGAAGCTGAACGAATACAACGCGCCTGCGGAGACGCTGAGCCGGTCAAGGAGCGCGTCTCCGGGCGCCGCGACCGTGGCGGCGTCGATGAACGGACCGACGGCGTTTCGGCGCAGGGGTCGGATCGGCAGCCGCAGCGTGGCCGTCGCGGACGCCGCGCGCTCGCCGCCCACGAGGCCGGCGTCGTCTGGATCACCGCCTCTGCTCGTCGCGAACGGGATACCGATCGCGCTGAGCCCGTAGCCGCGGACGACGGGCTTGACGCGGTCGTGCGCGGGGACGTCGTCGCCATCGAAGAGCTGCGCGAATCGACCCGTCAGCCGCAGGATCGCGTGCGCGCCTCGGTCGTTCTCAAAGAGGGGCAGGTTGAGCGCGCTCTGCACGTCCAAGAGGTCTCGCGTGATGTCGGTCCCCAGCCACGCGCCTGCGTGGGCATACCGGACCGAGGTGTCGAGGCCGAGGTACACAATCCGCTCGGCGTCGCGGAGAGAGAGCTCCGCGCGGGCCTCGGCGCCGACGTCGAGGGTCAGGCTCGGACCGAGGCGCACAGGCAGGGGCTCGAAGGCGGGCTTGCTCGGCAGGTCGCTCCGCTCGAGCCGCACGAAGGGAATGAGCGCGAGGCGGTTTTCGAGCGCCTTGACCCCCAGGCCCGCCTCGGACGTGAAGTAGGTCTCCGTGACGGACGCGAAGGCTTGGGAGCGCCGATTGACCTCGGCCTCGAGCAGCAACCACGGGTGCAAGAACCGGTGCTCAAACCGCAGACCGACGTAGTCCGGTCGACCGATCAGGACAATGTCCTGCCCCGCGCCGCGCAGCGCGCTCCCCGACTGGAGTTGGCCGATGTCCGAGGGCCAGTGCGTCACGTCAACGTTGCGGAGCGTGAGGCTCTGACCCAAGACGTCGACCGCCACGGGGTCCTGCTCGACGACGGCGAAGACGACGAACCGGGCGCTCGACGACGTGCCCGTGAGCACCCGGACCTCGACCTCGCGAAAGAGCCCGCTGCGAAGCATGTTCTGCACCGTGGTGTCGATCTGTCGCTGCCGGAAGAGGTCGCCCTCCTCGAGCGCCAAGAGCTGACGCAAGACCGACTCGCGCGTGACGCGATTGCCCTCAAAGCCGATGCGCTCAACGACGACGGTCGCCCGCGCGACCAAGCCCACGAGGATGTCAACGACGCGCGCTGTCCCCAGGCGCGGCGCGGTCCCGATCTCGATGGACGCGTCTGGGTGGCCGTGGTCTCGCATCCAGGCCAGCAGCGTGGCCTTGTCGTCGGCGACCAGATCGGGGCACCACGGTCGCCCCGGCTGCGAGTGAAGTGAAGCGCGCACGCCCGCTGGAACGGCGTCACCGTTGAAGCCGACCTGACCAATCAAGGTCTCTGGACCCGCGACAACACGCAGCGTCGCCTCGACCGCGTCCGCCTCTGTGAGGTCGCGGGTCAGGAGCTCTACGCGCGCCTCCGGGTAGCCACGACGACAGACGGCGGCGCGCAGACGTTCGGCGTCAGCGGCGAGGGCGGCGCGCACGAAGCGGGCGTCTTCGGCGTACTGTGCTGTGATTCGCTCGCGCAGCGTGGTCTGGTCGGCGTCTGTGCCAGGCAGCCCCTCGACCGAGACGCGGGCCAGCCGGAGGGCACGACCCGGCGTCAGGCGAAAGACCAGGTCCACAAGGCCCGGCGCGCCGTTGACGGTCATCTGTTCGGCGCGGACCTGCGCGTCTCGATGCCCCCGCGCCGCCCACACCTCGCGAATCGTCGCTTCGTCTTGCCGAACAAAGTAGGGGTGGGGGCGCTGCCCAGAGCGTGATTTGACGGGGCGTCCCTCGCTCTGGGCTTGGCGCAAAAGGCGCCAGCTCTCCTCGGAGTCAGGCGGCCCCGAGGCCCGCGTGGTGAGGCTCACAGACGCGATCCGACTGACGCTCGGCGTAGCGATAAACGTGACCTCGGCCGTGCCGGTACGCGGATCGAGGCGCTCGACGCGGACATCCCACGCCAGCTCATCGGCGGCAGCGGCGAGCCGCTCAACCGTGGCGCTGAGGCGCTCGTCGGTCGCGGCCGCGTCCAGCAGGGTCGAGACCTCGGCGCGAAGCGCACGCACACCGCCGCCGGTCACGCCCTCGAGCCTTACGGACCGTACGCGGGGCGCTTGGGCCCAGCCTTGCGCGGCCCAGAGCAAGAGCGCGAGCGCGGCGAGCCACGGCGCGAGCGCGCGGCTCACAGCGCTTCGAGGGCAGCTCGGATTTCGGCCGAAGCGCGGTGGTCACCCGCCTCGTCGGCCGCGGCGATCGCCTGTTCGAAGGCATCCCGAGCGTCCGCGAGCTGGCCCAGCGAGGCCCGCAGGTCACCGAGCTGAAACCACGCGGCGTGGTTATCGGGCTCGTCGAGCGCCAACATCTCGAGCAGCTCATGGGCGGCCGCGGTGTTCCCCTGGCTCCTCAGCTCAAGCGCGAGGGCGTAGCGTGCGAAGCTGTCGTTCGGGTTCTCGGCGAGCAGCGCACGGAGCGCCTCGACGCGCTCGCGCGTCACTGGGCAGCGCTCGTGGGCGCGGGCTTCGCGCCCATGGGGACCGGCACGCTGTCGGTCGTGGTCTTGCCATCGAGTCGGTCGATGTTGCGCTCGACGAGCTTGATGGCCGTCTGCGCGGTCTGGTCGCCCGAGTCTGCGAGCTTCTTCATGGGCTTTAGGAGCTTCTCGAGCGTCTTGCGCGCCTTCTTCTTGTCGAACTTGCTGTGGTCTTCGAGCAGGCGCAGCGACGCCAGCAAGGGGAGCGAGACGCGACCGTCCTTCGTGCCGGCCTCGACGCGCGTCCAGATGGCGTCGAACGCGGCGGGGTTGTCCTTGAAGCGCGCGAGGGCAAAGGTCGCCGAGGGCGCGACGAGCTGGTCGTCGAGGGCCTTGACCAGGTCGGGCAGGGCTTCGGCGTAGGTCAGGCCGCCCAGGCTCGTTGCGGCCTGACGACGCACCGCCGGCGCCTGGTCCTCGCGCAGCGCCTTGAGCAGCGCGGGCTTCGCGCTCTCCGCCAAGCGCTCATGCGCCTTGCTGCCGAGCAGGCGAGCGGCCGCGGCGCGCAGGGCGGGCTCGGGCGCAGCCGTCAGCAACTCCAAGGCGACCTCGGCTACGCCCGGAGCGGAGCGGGGCGTGAGGGCCTCGAGCAGGTCCGCCTTCACGTTGGGGTCGCTCTCGGTCTTCAACAGCGCCAAGAGGCGAGCGGCCGTATCACCCTCTTCGGGGAACGGTCGCGCGAGCAGCGTCAGCGAGAGCGCGCGGCGGGCGGCGTCCTTGCCCTCGGCCTGCGTCACGAGCTTGCCCACGAGCGCGGGCTCTCGGCGCTGCTGGTTCACGAACGCTGAGAGCTTGGCATAGCCGTCGCAGCCGCGATTGACCTTGCCGTTCTCGACGCAGGCCGTCGCGGCGTCGAAGAGCTCGTCGATGGGCTCCTTGGGCGCTGCCGTGGGCGGCGTCGTGGCTGCGACAGGGGGGGCTGCCGGCTCCTTGGGGCTGCTGCATCCGGTGAGCGAACCCGCGGTGCCGACGAAGAGGAAAAGCGAAATGTGCTTGAGATTCATTGAGATACCTCGCTTGAGCGGGGTCTGAGGGCGGCCCCCGCGGACGCGCGTTCATACCCCTTCACGCGGTCGCGCCGCAACGATTTGACGCAAGAGGCATCGGGGTTGGACACTCCGCGGCCGTCCACGCGGGAACGCCGCCTCAACGTCCACATCCGTCCACATCAAGGAGAAGCGCGTTGGCCACCAGGCGCAAAGCCGAAAAGTCTGCTGCAGAAGGGCTCGCGCAGGAGCTCGGTCGAGAGACCCTCGCGAACTGGTATCGCATCGCCTTCGAGGGGCGGCTGCTCGAGGACCGCGCGGGCATCTACATCAAGAAGGCGATGGGCTGGAGCTACCACGCGCCGTTCGCCGGCCACGACGGTATCCAGCTCGCTCTGGGCGCGAGCTTCCGCCAGAACCAGGACTACCTGTTCCCGTACTACCGGGACATGTTGACGAGCCTCGCCGCGGGCCTGACGCCGGAAGAGGTCGTCCTCAATGGCCTGTCGAAGGAGGCCGACGTCGCCGGCGGCGGTCGACATATGTCGAACCACTTCGCGAAGCCGTCGGTGGGCGTGCAGAACGTCTCGTCGTGCACGGGCAACCACACGCTCCACGCGGTCGGCGTGGCGCGGGCGATCAAGTACTACGGCACGGACGCCGTCGCGTTCTCGAGTCAAGGCGAGGCGAGCACGAGCGAGGGCTACTGCTACGAGGCGTACAACGGCGCGAGCCGCGAGCGACTGCCGGTCGTCTTCGTCATCCAGAACAACAAGTACGGCATCTCGGTGCCTGTGCATCAGCAGTCGGCGAACACGCGCGTCTCGGATAACTACGTCGGCCTGAAGTACCTCAAGATCATCAACGTCGACGGTACGGACTTCTTCGACAGCTGGCGCGGTATGCAAGAGGCCATCGCGTACGTGAAGAGCGGCGAGGGCCCCGCGATGGTGCACGCCGACTGCGTACGCATCGGGTCGCACAGCAACTCCGACCGTCACGAGATGTACCGGGACGACACGGAGCTCGAGGCCGTGCGGCAGCGGGACCCGATGGTGCGGTTCCGCGCGCAGCTCCTCGAGTTCGGTGGCTTCACCGAGGCGGACTTGGGCGCGATTGAGGCCAAGGCCAAGGTGGACGTCGACGCCGCGTGCGCGCGGGGCGAGGCGTCACCCGACGCCGACCCCACCAAGGTCGCCACGTTCGTCCTGCCGGACGCGTGGGAGACCGCGGAGACGCCCACGCCCGCGGTCGAGGAGAAGTGGAAGCTGCGCGAGGCCATCACCGAGACGCTCCACGCCGAGTTCAAGCGCAACCCCAAGACCTTCCTCTGGGGGCAGGACGTCGCCAGCAAGGAGAAGGGCGGCGTCTTCCTCGTCACCAAGGGCATGGAGCAGGCCTTTGGCTCGGGGCGCGTGTTCAACGCGCCCATCGCGGAGGACTTCATCGTGGGCACGGCGAACGGGATTTGCCGCTTCGATGACGACATCCGCGTCGTGATCGAGGCCGCGCAGTTCGCGGACTACGTGTGGCCCGCGATGGAGCAAATGATCGAGATGACGCACGAGTACTGGCGCACGCGCGGCCAGTTCTCGCCGAACGTCACGATTCGCCTCTCAAGCGGCGGCTACATCGGCGGCGGCCTTTACCACTCGCAGAACGTCGAGGCGATCTTCGGCCACCTGCCCGGCCTGCGGATCGTCGTTCCATCTTTCGCGGACGACGCCGCAGGCTTGCTCCGGAGCTGCATTCGCAGCCGCGGCATGAACCTGTTCCTCGAGCCCAAGTTTCTCTACAACCAGCCCTTCGCGCAGACGCCCCGATGCGGGGATGACCACGCGGTGCCGTTCGGTAAGGCGCGCATTCGCCGCGCCGGAACGGACGCGACCGTCGTCTCGTGGGGCACGACCGTTCACTGGTCTCTGCGCGCCGCGAACAAGCTCGCCAAAGAGGGCTACGAGGTCGAGGTCATCGACCTGCGGACCATCAAGCCGTGGGACTTCGACACGGTCGCAGCCTCCGTCAAGCGGACTGGCAAGCTGCTCGTCGCGCACGAGGACCACATCACGCTGGGCTGGGGCGCCGAGGTCGTCGCGCGGGTCGCGGCGGAGTGCTTCGAGTGGCTCGACGCGCCCGTCCAGCGGGTCGGCGCGCGCGACATCCCTGTGGGCTTCTCGCGCATCTTGGAGCGCGAAATTTTGCCCCAAGAAGAAGACATCCAGGCGGCGATACTCCACCTGCTGCGCTACTGAGGGCGCAGCACCTCGCCCACTCTGACCGGAGCCATCATGAAGGTCTCACTCTCCCAGTCGACCTCGGCGGTGCTCCTCGCGGCGATGCTCTGCGCGGCGCCCGCGAGCGCCCAGCGCGGGTACCCGCTCGAGACGCTCGGCGTCGACTGTGACCCCGCGCTCGGCCGTGTCGAGCTCACCGTCGACGAGTACGGCGCCGTCGGCTCCGCGATCGGCATCGACTCCGTCGCGAACTACGACCCCGGCCTCGATGTGCCTGACCAGGGGCTGGTGTCCACGATCTTCGAGTCACAGGCGTTCCTGTGTCGAACGACCGAGGACGGCCTGACGGAAGGAGTTTGGCTGGAGAGCGGTGATCTGGACAACATCGCCCAAAGCAATGGTTCGCCCGACGGGATCGACTCGCTGTTCACGACGAACGGCCTCGAGGTCACGGCGCACTACGCCATGAACTGCACGCAGCTCGAGCTCTGCTACACGTTCCGCAACGTGACCAACCAGGTCATGCCGACGGTCGCGCTCACGCCGTATATCGACGGTGACCTGTTCTTCAACGGCGGCATCGGGAACGACTACGGCGGCACGAGCATCGGCGCGCCGAAGACGGTCTGGGAGTTCGACGAGGGCGACAATCCCGACGAGCCGACGACCTTCTTGGGGCTTCACTCGCTCGGGAACGGCGATGTATTTCTGAACTCGTGGGAGATCGGCCGCTACCCCGAGCAGCGGTCTCGCATCGCGTCTACGGACAACGGCTGCACGGCGCTCGACAACGACATCAACCGCGGTCGGGGTATGAACGCGGACCTCGACGGGGACTTCATCACCGACGACGGCTATGACGTGACCCTCGCGCTGCGGTTCGATGTCGGCCCGCTCGCGCCGGACGAGGAGAGCCCGACCATCTGCTACGCGGTTCAGTGGGGCTTCGGGCGGCCATGCTCGGACGAAGACCTCGACGAAATCTGTGTGCCCGACGACAACTGCCCGACCGTGCCGAACCCCGACCAGACGGACGAGGACGGCGATGGCGTAGGCGACCCGTGCGACAACTGCCCGAAGGTGCAGAACGCGAACCAGAGCGACGCCGACACGGACGGGTACGGCGACGCGTGCGACCGCGCGCTGTGCGTCCCCGACGGCCAGCCCGAGGTCTGCGATGGCTTCGACAACGACTGCGACGGGCTCGTAGACGCGCGCTTTGATGGTGAGCCCGTCGTGGCGCCCGGCGCCTGCGCCACGGGGCTGAGCGGTCAGTGCGCGGCGGGCGTGTGGCGTTGCGCGAGCGGTCGGACGCGCTGCTTGCCCGACATCTCGCCCGCCGAAGAGCTCTGCGACTTGGTCGACAACGACTGCGATGGCTTAGTGGATGAGTCGGTCCGCAACGCGTGCGGCACCTGCGGCCTGCCGCCGCCCGAGGCCTGCAACGGGCGGGACGACGACTGTGACGGCGTTATTGATGGCGGTGGAGCGACCTGCCCCGAGGGGCTGGGGTGCTCGAACGGCCGCTGCCTGCCGCCGTGCGGCGAGTCGGGCTGTGCGGGCGACACCTTCTGCGCCGATGGCGTGTGCGTGCCGTGGTGTGCGGTCGACGGCTGCCTCGGCGGCCTCACGTGCACGGACCGCGGCTGCGCTGACCCCTGTGAGGGCGTGACCTGCGCTGAGGGCGAAGTCTGCGCTGGCGGCACCTGCGGGCCGACCCACTGCATTCACACGGGCTGTGCCTTCGGTGAGCGCTGCCGCCCCGCGGGCTGCGAGCCGGACCCCTGCGCAGGCATCGACTGTGGCGGCTCGAGCTTCTGTCGCGACGGCACCTGCATCTTCTCGTGCGCTGAGCTGAGCTGCCCCGCGGCGTCTGCCTGCTTCGATGGCGTCTGTCAGGCGACGGGCTGCGAGCCCGTGGGCTGCCAAGGCGGTCAGATCTGCGTCGAAGGCGCGTGCATCTCCGACCCCTGCGCGTCGGTCACCTGCGCATATGCCGAGGTCTGCGACCGGGGGCAGTGCATCGCAGACCCCTGCGTTGACCTCGCTTGCCCGCAGTACCAGCGCTGCGTCGTGGTCCAGGGCACGGCGCAGTGTGTCGCCGACTGGCCCGTGATCCCCGTGCCCGTGCAGCCGGTCATGGACGCGGGCGTCGACGGGGGGGCGCAGGTGGGCCCCGTGGATGCCGGGCCGTCCGGTACCGAGGCGCCGCTGGACAGCGGCACCGAAGGCCGCGCTGACGCTGCGACCCCGACCAGCGGCCGCGGCGACAGCGGTGGCTGCTCAACGACGCCGAGCCGAGGGGGTCAGGGCGCAGCGGCCTGCTTGATGGCCCTCGCGGCGCTCGCAGCGCGGGCCCGCCGCAGCCGCCTCAAGGGCAGGGGTTCGCGGCGCCCGGGCTGAGAGACATCAGGCTGACGAAGTCCGCGGCGTTGTCGTTTGTGTCAACGCCGTTCGGGCACCGACCCACGCTCGCGACCTCGGAGTTACCCGGGTCGTCGGGCGCGCTCGAGACGCCTTCTCCGGCGCCCGCGATGGGGCCGCCATAGGCCACGCCGTCTGCCGCGGCGTCGGGGTTCGCGCCGTTGACCAAGCGAACGGCATCGGGGTCGCCGTTCTCGATGTTGTGGTCGCTGTTTGCGGCAGAGTCCAGTCGCACGACCAGCGCGCCCGGCGGGACCGCGACGCCGACGTCCGCGACGACGAGATACTGACCGGCTGCGAGCGCGGCGCCGGCCGACCCGAGCTCGATGGTCGAGTAGACCGCGCCGCCTCGACCGTTGACGAGCTCAAGGCGCCAGCCGGCGAGCGGGACTGCTGCGTTCGATGCGTTCAGGATCTCGACGTACTCCTGCGACTCGACGTTCGGCATGTCGTAGTTCACTTCGTTGATGACGAGCCCGCCGCCCATAAGGGGCGCGGCGATGCGCACGGCCGCCTGAGCGGTCAGCGCGCCCGCCGTGATCGTGAGGGTGACCTCGGCGGGTGAGGGGCCAGCGCCCACGATGAAGTCTGCGCCCGTCTGACCTTCGGCGATCGTGACATCGACAGGCAGGTTCAGCGACGCGGGCTCGGCCGAGATCGCGACGCGCAGGCCGCCCGTCGGCGCAGGGACGTCGATCAGCGCGCGGAAGGTCGCGGTCCCATCAAGCGGGATCTCGGCGACCTCGGGCGTCAGGCGCAGTCGAGAGGCCGGCGCATCGGCGGCCAGAACGCGCACGTTCGCGCTCGACTCGCCGCGACCGTCGATGGACACAGTGATCTGCGCGCTGCCGGCCGCGACGCCCGTGGCCGTGATCGCGGCGAAGGTCTCGCCCGCCGGGACAGTCACGCTCGCGTCCACGCTCAGCACGCCGGGGTCGCTCGACCGCAGCGCCACGACCTCGCCGCCCGCGGGCGCGGGGCCCGTGAGGACGACGCGGAGGGGCAGGCCGTCGGCGTTTTGCGGCACCGCGCGCTGCCCCGCGCGCAGCAGGGTGTCGCCGGGCGAGAGTACGTTGACCTGAACTGGGCCGGCGCCCAGATCTTCGGCGCTCGTTGGCTCAAGCTTGCTGTCGCCGTTCGCGAAGCGCAGCACGCCGCAGAGTCGATCAAAGCGGGTGCCCACACCCGGAAGCGGCGCCGGCAGGTAGAGCAGGTCATTGACGCGCAGGCCACCCGTCACGACCCACTCATTGTTGGGGTCGCGGTCGCCGGCGCCCGCGGGGGGATTGAGCTGCTCCACGCTCACGGCGTCGACGCACACACGAGCGCCCTCAAGCGCCCCAGCGCGTCCGCCGCCCGTTTTGGCGTCTGCGGTCGTCGTCGTCTCGGCCGAGGGGCGCTCGACGTCGCGCGCGATCGTCTGGAGACCGCTGACCAACGAGAGCTGCCGCTGGCCGAAGAAGTCGTTGGCCACACCGGACACTGTGACCAGGTCGCCCACGCTCGGGGCGGTCAGGCCCATCGCGCCGTTGCCGATGAAGACGAAGACGCCCGAGTCATCAACGCCGGTGTATTCGGGCGCGGTCGCCGGCACCTGCATGAAGAAGTTGCCGACGGTCGGTACGACCGCGGTCACGACGCCCGTCACGGCGACCGTCGTGCCCGCGGGCACCTCGCCGCGCTTGAGCGCGTAGATGGTCGTCGGGCACCCGCCGGCGCTGGGGCTATCCGGGCAGAAGTCACAGGCGTCACCCTGACCGTCCGCGTCGCGGTCCGCCTGCTCGGGGTCCGCGACGTCCGGGCACAGGTCGTCGGCGTCGCCGATCCCGTCGCCGTCGCGGTCGCCCACGACCGGTACGCGGCACGGGCAGTCGACCGCGGACCACGGGCATACATCGCAGGCGTCACCGCGGCCGTCGTCGTCCAAATCGCCCTGACCTGGGTTGAACACGTCCGGGCAGTTGTCCGTCGCGGGCTCGCGCCCGTCGCCGTCCGTGTCGGCCATGGTCGGCTCGGCCGGCAGCGCCGAGTTGCCCAGCGCACAATCGAACGCTGGTTCGCACTCGAAGAGCGGATACAAGTTGTAAGCGTACGCGAACTCGCCGTTCGCGCCTGGCTTCTGGGAGAGGCCGCTCTCGAGGTAGGTCACATGGTCGGCCACCGAGAAGCGCGCCCAGCCGCCCGCGTCCGCCGTGTTCGCCGCGCCCTCCTGGGTGCGCGCGCACACCGTCTTTTGCTGCCCGCAGACGTCGAGCGTCTCGCACAGGGGGTTGAGCGCGATGTTCGCGTCGACGACGCCCGCGGCGCCCATGTGCGCCACGCCGCCGATCATCACGAGCTGCACGTCGGCGTTCCCTGCCGCCAAGATGCTCTCGTAGGGGCGCGCGCGGTCACCCTTCAGAGCCAAAACATCCGCAGCCTTGCCAACCTCGAGCGTACCGACGAGGTCCTCGATCCCCATCGCCTTGGCCGCGTCGCGTGTGACCATGCGGAGGATGTCGCGGCCGTCGATGGACCCGCCAAAGTGGCGGTCGGAGACCTGCGCAGCGCACTTCATCTCTGCGAGCTGGTTCATGGTGCCCGAGGGCGTCCAGTCCGGGCCGAGCGCGACGGGAATGCCCATTCGCAGTGCGGCGGGCACGTCGAGCGTGCGTCCATACAGGTCGATGTTGGACTGAGGTGACCACACCAGCGCAGCGCCGGCGCCGCGGACTTGCGTCAACTGCGGGCCGTCGCAGGCGATGCAGTGAATGAGCGTCGTCTTCTCGCCGAGCTGACCGGCGGCGACGAAGTCATCAAACTCCGCCCGCGACGCGTCGTCGTAGCCCTCGGCGACATGGGCGACATAGCGTCGGTCCGGCACGCGCTCACCGGTCGCGTAGTTCGGCGCGTCCCGGCAGTTGTCACGCAGCGGAAAGACGCACTCGGTGAACGCGTCGCCGGCGTAGCCCAGATCGTTGCCGTTCTCGGCGCGGTCAAGATTACGCACGCCGTCGAGGCAGGCGTCCGGCGCCTGCGACTTGTGAACGCTCGTCGTCCCGGCGAGCAGCAGGCGCAGCTCCGCGTAGCGCGCCGCGATGGGGTCCGTCGGCTCAAAGAGGGCGTCGTACATCTCGTCGCCCACGGGCCCATTCCACTGGCCGCGGTTGCTGAAGGTCGGGCCGTCGTGTCGCCAGCGCGGCAGCGTGTTGTAGCTCATGTGGTTGTGCGGGTCGATCAGGCCCGGCAGCACCAAGTCGGCGCACACCACGGACGCCTCAGCGGCCCCCGCCGCGCCGCTGCAGTCTTGGCCCACGCACACGATGCGACCTTGCGCGCGCTCGACCATGACCTCGCCGTCGCACAGGACCTCGTCGGGGGTCACGACCGTGCCGCGCAGGATCGCCATGCCGTTCGTCCCGACGCGCGGGGTGCAAGGCCGAGGCGTCAGCCCCGCGCAGGTCGTTGGGGGCGCCTCCCCGGGGCACGCGCCGCCGGGCTGTCCGCCGGGCTCTGCGCCGCCGGTGCCGCCGCCTGCGCCACCGCCTGCGCCGCCGCCGGTGGCCCCGTCCGCGCCCCCGGCGATGTCCCCGTCGGGGCGGAGACCCGGTGTACTCGGCTGACCGCCGCCGCGGTCGTCGCAGGCCACCACGCACGCGCTCGCGGCCAGCAGCGCCGTCCAAAAGAGTCTCGTCGTCTTCATTTTCACCCCGGCTCGGCGAACGCGCCGTGTTGCAGAAAGTGCAGGATCGCGGCGGCCGTCGCGGGCCGCAGAAGGAGCTCATTGTGGCCGAAGGGCAGCGTCTGGTGCGAGGCGCCGGCGAGGCGCGCCTCGTCGGGCCGCACGACGGTATCGCGCTCGCCCGCGAGCGTGCCGACAGGGCAGCAGTGCTTCGGCGTCGGCACGCCCGTTGTCGCAGGCGCCAGGGCGGGGACCACGGCACGCGACAGCGGCACCCGGTCGACCCGGCGCGCGAAGGCTGAGCCCGCGTGCGGCACCGCGACGTGCACGATGTGCGTCGGCCAAGGGCCGTCGAAGTCCATGAGCGCGGTGTGCAGGAGTAACCCGCCCATCGAATGGGCGACCACCGCGTAGGGCCCCGACATCGCGGCGAGGCGCGCCTTCAGCCGAGGCACGTGCCGCGCGAAAGGGCCGCGACGGGACGGATAGTCAAAGTAGACCGGCGCTCGGCGCGCGCGGGCCAGCGCGAAGCCGATGGGCCAGAGGATCGCGGCGGGCGCCAGGTAACCGTGCACCAGCAGGACCTGCATGTGCCCTCCCGTCCGCAGAAAAAAAAAGGCCGACCCCGGAGGATCGGCCTAATCAGGGTGGAGCTGAGGGGGATCGAACCCCTGACCTCTTCCATGCCATGGAAGCGCTCTCCCAGCTGAGCTACAGCCCCCCACCACGAAAGCGGGGGCACCATATGCGACCGATCACGGGCTGTCAATCGAATCGGGTCGAAAATCGAAAGTTCAGGGCGTCGGCTTGAGCAGCAGCTCTACCCCGCGGCTCGGCCGCTGCGCGTCGAGCGTGAGCTGGCCGGTCCACTCTGCGTGCCCCGCGGCGACGACGCGCAGATTCAGCGTCGTCGGGACAGGCAGATTCGACGCTGTGAAGGGCGTCATGCCGAGCAGCTTTTCGCCGGAGTACACGCGCGCCTCGGGCGGGGTCGTC
>CANLBD010000044.1 GCA_947488215.1 Myxococcales bacterium
GAACGAGTGGGGCCCCTCGGCTCGCGTGAACTACATCAACATCCCGGCGAACGAGGCCGAGGCCCGCACGGTCGGCTGCGACCTCATCGGCGCCAAGAACGGCACGGCCCTCGGTGGCCTCGTCTCGCTCGCGGGCGGCACGGGCCTCGCTGAGTACGTCCTGCCGGACGACCAGGGCAACATCCAGCTCCTCCTGCTCGGCCGCCTTGCGGGCGCCGAGGCGGGCGAGGCCTTCGGCGCCACCGGCCCGATCGACTTCCAGCTCTTCACGGGCGACCAGGACGGCGCCGGCGGCTTCACCATCGACCCGGTCAGCTTCGTCTCCGGCACGATGGACCCGCTCATTCACTTCCCGAACACGATGATCGACGCCGCCGGCGTCATCACGACGGAGCCGTCGCAGTTCTCGCTGTCACTCCCGCTCGTGGACGGTCTGCCGCTGAACATCACGCTGAACGCCACCAACCTCACGGGCTTCGTCGGCCTGGGCACGGGCGGCGTTGGCTTCCAGATGAGCGACGGCACGATCCAGGGATACCTGACGAAGGCCGCCATCATCGACCTGATCATCGGCATCCAGACGGTCTGCGGCAGCGCCAGCCCCCCCTCGCTCTGCGACACGGTCGGCGGCCTGATCGGCGCGCCCGGCTCCTGCACGCAGGACGCCTGCCCTGCGCTCGCGCTCATCCAGGGTCTGATCGGCAGCTTCGAGGCCAAGGTCGGCGCGGATGGCGCGCCGAGCGCCTGCGACCCCGGCACGCCCGACGACTGCAACGCCATCGGCGTCTGCCTCCAGGCTGAGATGGAAGGCGTCACGATCGGCGGCGTCTCCGCGATGTGATTGACCGAGCCTGAGCCCGCCCGTCATCGCGCATGACGGGTCGGCTCAGTCCTTCGGCACCCAGATCGACTCCGGTCGAACCGCGAACCCCGTGAGCGCGCGCAGCGCGTTCGCGTCGGGGTACGCGATGCGCTCGGCCAAGCGGTAGTGCTTGGCCAGACCGGGGATCGTGTTCTGCTCATCGAGCAGCACGACGCCCCACGCGTGCGCGGCGAGCTTCGGCTCGAGGTCCTTCAGGCCGCCCATGAACGCGACGTCCTGAATGCCCATCTGGTGCACGTGCACGGCGCCGTCGCGCGCCCAAGCGAGCATCGGGTGCGCCGGCGCGAACAGTCGGCCGTCGTACGCGGCGAGGCGCTCGTTGAGCGACCTGAGCGCGGCCTCGTCCGCGTCACCCGGCACCTGCGCGCGCGGATCCCAGGCGAGCCCGATGAACTGCGCGCAGACCATCGCGTAGACCAGACCACGTCCGCGCCACTGGGGCGCCTCGGACGACGGGGGCGTCGTCAGGTCGGTCACAGCCTTCGCGATGAGCAGCGACGCGAACGCCGCGAGCGGCATAAAGCAGTTCGCGTACGCCCACTGTGTGCTGTGGTTCAGGCCGCTCGACCCGACGCCCGCCATGAAGGTCACGAGCAGGAATGGGTCTCCGCTCACTGCACGCCCGCGATTCAGCCCGCGATGCACCAGCGCCAAGGCGCCCAAGAGCGCCGGCAGCACCAGCAGGGCCCAGCGCGGCGACTCGTACCAGAGCTCTTGGTAGTACATGTGCGGCACGTAATCGAGCGTGCGGGCGCGGAACACGTACGCATAGGTCCAGTGGGCCGCCAAGAGCAGGGACAACGCGGCCACCGGGACACGCGCTCGGAACCACAACAACGGCAAGATGAGCGTGAGCGGCGCGAGAAAGAGCACGTCGCGCCAGTACTCCATGAGGATGTTCTTCCAATAGAACAGGTGCCCTTGGTGCCCCTCGAAGATGTAGCGCCAGAACCACCCCTGCGTCGCCGCGTCGAGGGCGATGGTCCCCAGCACGCCCCCCGCACCCGCGACGGCCGCGAAGAGCAGCGCGTGCCGCGGTCTCTGTGACAGGAGCCAGAGCGTGAGAGCGGGCACGAACACGCTGGTCGTCTGCTTTGTGAAGTGCCCGACAACGAAGAGGAGGGCCGCGGCGACGGCCCCGCGCCCGGTCGGGAAATACCGCAGTACGTAAGCACCGGTCAGGACGAGCGCGATGAACATCGCGTCGGGTCGCGCCAAGTCATAAAAGGCCCCCGCGAAGCGGAACATCCCGGCGTAGAGACCCGCCGCGAGCAGGCCCATGCGGGCATCGCCCGTCTCACGGCGGGCGCATCGAAACAGCAGCCAGAGCGTCCACGTCGTGCAGACCAGGGACACGCCGCGCGCCAGCGGGAACGAGAGCCCGCCGACGAGCTCGGCGAGCCCAGCGACCAGCGCGGGGTAGAGCGGCGTGTAGAAGAACGGCACGAAGTCCGTCGACGGCGCCACATAGATGCCCTGCCCAGACATGAGGCGCGCCGAGTGAGAGAGCATGCCGCCCTCCATCCACTCGATCTCGAACGGCCACGGCACGCGGACCGCCGCCTGACAGTAAAAGACGACGATCGCCAGCGCGCTCATAGCCAGCGCGGCGGAGAGGAGGAGCGACGAGCGTTCACGCATGCGGCGCGCAGTATAGCCACATTCGCCCCACCTGATATGCTGCCGCCCGTGTCAGAGACCCCGGCCCGCAGAGTCTTCTACGCCTGCCTCGCGGCGGCGTGCGTGCTCGGTGCTGTAGACGCCACACTCGCGGGCGCCGCAGCGCACGAGGGACTTGAGCCGTCCGGCCGAGTCTTGGCCGCCGCGTATGCGCTGAGCCCCTGGGTCATGGTCAGCGCCTTCGTGGGAGCCATGGGCACAGCGCTCGTCCACCTCTGGACGTCGACGCGGCGACAGCGGTCCGCGCACGTTGAAGACACGGCCGAGCCAACGGCCGACGCGCCTGCCCTGCTGCTCGCTGTGGTCGTCGTTGCTGCGACCTTCTTTGTCACGACGCGCCTCATCGCGACGCAGACGCACAACCGAGCCCTAGGCGCCGCCGCGCTCGCCATCGCCTTGCCGGTGGCCGCGCTCGGCGGCACTTACCTCTGGTCTGCGCTGCGGCGCGCGCTCGGCGCCCTCGACGAGCGACGCGATGGGCCGGGGTGGCTGCGGCCGAGCCGTCTGGTCGGCGCAGGCGTTACGGCCTTCATCATCTCTCTGGGCGGCGCAACGCTCGCCAACAACGAGGCGCTGAATGAAGTCGTCGGCTTCTGGCCGCCCGCTTTCGTGGTGGCTTGGTGCGTGACAGCCGCAGCGGCCGTGCACGCGCTGTCCGGCGACCGATTTCGCGCGATTCTCAGGTCCCACAGCCTGATGCGTGGCGGCGTCGTACTGAGCCTGCTCGGCGCCATCGGCGTCCTGGATGTTCTCTCGTCGATGGATGCTCGCCCGGGTGTCAAGTCCGCGCTGCTTGACCACACCCTCATCTTCAAGGTGGCCGCCCGCATGGGTCAGAACCTCTTCGACGCCGACCGCGACGGCTACGCGAGCGCGCTCGGCGGCGGAGACTGCGACGATGACAACGCGGCGGTGTACCCCGGTGCCCCTGAAGTCCCCCTCAATGGCGTCGACGATGATTGCTTCGGCGGCGATGCGCTCGAGGGCGCAGCCCAGACGCGCGTTGAGACTGCAGACGACGCAGCGCGCCTGTCAGAGTTTCCGCGGCCGCCGCTCGTCAATCGGCCGAACATCATTCACATCACGATCGACACGCTCGGCGCTTCGAGAATCGGCGCGTGGGGCTATGCGCGTGGCACGACGCCCCAACTCGACGCGCTCGCCGCGCGTGGCTTGCGATTTTCGTGGGCCTTCAGTCAGGGTGCCCAGACCAAAGTCTCTATGCCCTCGATGTTCGTGGGCCGTTACTTCTCCGAAGTCGACCGGTCACCCGACTCGTGGGCGACCGTGTGGCCCGAGAACACAACGCTGGCCGAGCGCCTGCGCGACGCGGGCTACACCACGGTGGGTCAACCGGCCCACCGATTCTTCTTGCCCGCCTACGGCCTGCACCAAGGCTTTCAGACTTGGGACCTTACGCTCGTCGAGCAGTTTGGTCGCGACATCGTCAACGTAACGACGAGCCACCTCGTGGCCGACCGCGCGATCGCGTGGCTCAAGCAGCGGCGCTCGGATGACGGGCCTTTCTACTTCTGGGTGCACTTCTTCGACCCGCACCATTTTTACCAGAGTCACGACACCCCGACTGACCTCGGTGACCAAGACAGCGACCGCTACGACGAAGAGGTCCGCTACACAGACGAACACCTCGGTCGCCTGCTCGAAGCGCTGGCATCATCCGAGCACGGGCCCTCGACCTACGTGGTCCTTCACGGAGACCACGGTGAGGGCTTCGGTGAGCACGGCTACCGGTACCATGGACAGCACCTCTTCAATGACCAGGTCCACGTGCCTCTCGTTCTGGTCGGCCCCGGCCTGCCGCCGCGTGTCGTCGAACCGCCGGTGGCCCTGCTCGACGTGACCCCGACGCTCCTCGACCTCGCTGGGATTCCCATTCCGCGCGAGCTCTCGGGCATCTCGTTGATTCCATTCGGGAGCCCCCGCCTCGGCGCGAACCACCCGCCCGTATTCACCGAGATGATGCGTGACTCCAACCACAGCGACCGGCGCGCGCTCATCGAGTGGCCTTGGAAGTTCCAGTGGGGCATCACGTTCGACGAGCGCACGCTCTACAACCTGCAGGACGACCCTCAGGAGCAAAACGACCTCATCGAGACTCACCCCGCCGAGGCCGAGCGCCTGAACGCAAAATTGCGCGCGTGGATGGCCAGCGAAGTCCGCTCCATTCAACCTCGACGCTGAGTCGATTGCACATCGGTGGGCGGCTACCTATTCTCCCGCGCGATGAACTCGGCGCTTCATGGTCCACGCGACCTCCCGCCCGCAGGGAGTTCGGCTCAGCCCGGCTGGGTAGAAGTCATCTGCGGCAGCATGTTCTCGGGCAAGACCGAGGAGCTCATCCGCAGGCTCCGTCGCGCGGCGCTCGCTCGCCAGCGCGTCCAGGTCTTCAAGCCCCGGACCGACGACCGCTACGACAAGCAAGCGGTCGTGAGCCACAGCGAGCAGCGCATCGAGGGTATCGCCGTCGACAACGCGCCGGAGATCCTGCGTTTGGTTGCGCCCGACACTGCGGTCGTCGGGGTCGACGAAGCTCAGTTCTTCGAGAACGACCTCGTCGAAGTGGTCAACACGCTCGCCGACCGGGGCTTACGCGTCATCTGCGCGGGACTCGATCAGGACTACCTCGGCCGGCCCTTCGAGCCGATGCCGCAGCTCCTCGCTGTGGCCGAGTACATCACGAAGACGCTCGCCGTGTGCATGGTGTGCGGCGCGCCCGCGAACCGGTCGCAGCGCCTCTCCGCGAGCGAGAGCCGCGTCGTCGTCGGCGCACACGACTCCTACGAGGCACGCTGCCGCCGGTGCCACTCGAGCGCGGCGGTCGGCGCGCCCGCACAGCCGGCGCTCCCCATTGAGCCGGGCCCACAGAGCACGCAGCCCTTGCAACCTGAGCAGCTCGCTTTTCCCCTTGGAGGCCCACGATGACCGCCCCCTACCGCCTCAGCGAGATCGAGCACCGCTATGGAGATGGGGTCCACATCCTGGACGACCCGTTCCTCACGACGCAGCTCGCGCGCCTCTGCGCCCCCCAGACGCAGCAGCCCGCGTTCAATCAGCTCGTCGCGATGCTCTACTCAAGCCTGATCCGAACGGTCATCAACGTCGAATTTCCGCGCGTCTTCACCGAGCAGCCGACCCGCATGCTCGCGGCGAATCGCAACGGCGTCTTCCGAGGCCATACGGTCGACACCCGTACGCCGACCGTCGTCGTCGATCTCGCACGCGCGGGCATCTTGCCAAGTCAGATCTGCTTCGACACGCTCAACCACGTTCTCGATCCGCAGGTTGTGCGTCAGGACCACGTCATCATCGCGCGGACCGTAGACGCCAGCCATACGGTCACGGGCGCGGCGATCTCCGGCAGCAAGATCGGCGGCTCCGCCGACGGCTGCTTCGTGCTCTTCCCCGACCCCATGGGCGCGACAGGCAACAGCCTGGTCACCGCCATGAAGAGCTACACGGACGGCTCGCTGGGGCGTCCTCGCAAGCTCGTCGCGATGAACTTGATCGTCACGCCCGAGTTCATTCGCCGCTTGAAATCTGAGTTCCCAGACGTCGCGATCTACGCGCTGCGGCTCGACCGCGGCATGTCTCCCCCCGAAGTCCTCACGACGATGCCTGGCGAGCGATGGGCCGAGGAGTCCGGCTTAGACGAGCGGCAATACATCATCCCCGGCGGGGGTGGCTTCGGCGAACTCATGAACAATAGTTGGGTGTGACCATGGCCTTCTATGACGCTTCCAAGATCGAGACCCTCTACGACCAGGCCACGCTCGACGCGCGCAATCGCGAGCTGGGCGCTCAGATCACCGCCGACTACAAGGGCAAGGGTGACCTCGTGCTCGTCGGCGTACTGCGAGGCAGCTTCCCATTCATCGCCGACCTGTGCCGTTACATCGACCTGCCGGTCGAGGTCGACTTCCTGGGCCTCTCGAGCTACGGCGACCGCACCGAGACCAGCGGCATCGTGCGGATGACGCAGGACCTCAGCGAGCCCATCAAAGGCAAGCACGTGCTCGTCGTCGAGGACATCGTCGATACCGGCCTCACGATGAAGTACCTGCTCGCGAACCTGCACACGCGCGAGCCCGCGTCCGTCCGTGTCGCGACGCTGCTTCACAAGCCTGATGGCATGCGCGTTCACGTGGACCTCGACTACGTGGGCTTCACGATTCCCGACCGATTCGTGGTCGGTTATGGCCTCGACTTCTCGCGCAAGCTCCGTAACCTGCCCTTCATCGGCGTCGTCACGAACAGCGACCTCATCTACCCCAACACGCCGTGACGACCCCTGCGGCGCGTGTCCGACGGGCTCGCTCCGCGTGGGTCGGCGTCGTCTGTGCAGCCGTCTTGCTCATCGGCGTTGCGTGTCAAGCGCCACCGCAAGAGCCGCCGCCCGCGGCGCCCCTTTCTGCAGCCCCGCCGACGCGCGCCGCTATCGACTGGGCCGCGCTGCGACTCGCCGAGGCCGAGTGCGAGAGCTGTCACCCCGACGAGGTCGCCGCGTGGGGCGCATCGCCGATGGGGCGCAGCCTCGCACTTTACGGCAACGGCGCAGCGCCCCGGAGAACTGAGCCGACTCAGGCGAGCGCTCAGCATCCCCTGACGGGGCACCGTTTTCTGATGAACCTCGACGCAGAGGGCCGCCCCACTTTCACGATGGCCATGGGTGACGCGCAGTTTTCCAGGGCCGCCGCAGCGGCGGTGGGCAGCGGCGCTCACACACGCTCCTACCTGTGGACCCAGGGCGACGCGTGGTTTGAAGCGCCCCTGACCTGGTATGCGCGCCGCGACCTCATCGCGTTGAGCCCCGGCTACGACACGGCGGACCACCCCGGCATGCACCGGGAAGTGGGTCCCGACTGCCTCTTCTGTCACGCTGACCCCGCGCCGCACATCCCCGGGACGGCCAATCGGTTCGCCTCACCCGCGCCCGCGCCTATCGGCTGCAGTCGGTGCCACGGAGACCCTCGCGGGCATCTGGCGACTCGCGCTGGACGCCCTGCAGCGCCCGGCGCGCCCGCTCACGCGGAGATCGTCGTCCCGACGCGCCTCCCCGCGGCTGAGAAGTCCGCAGTCTGCGACCAGTGTCACCTCCAAGGCGCCGTTCGCCTCGCGCGCGACGGACACGCCTTTGGCGAGTATCTCCCCGGAGGCGCCCCGCTCGAAGCCTCCGTTGTGACCTTTGTCGAGGCGACTGCGGGCGCCGAAGTCGGGATCGCGAGCCACAGTGAGCGCCTCCGCCGATCCAAGTGCGGTGAAGGCCGTCTCGAGTGCACCGGCTGCCACGCCCCCCATGGCGAGCGTGCGAGCGACCGCTCGGCAGCCTGTCGAGACTGTCACGGCAAATCTCATCAAGCGTGCGCCGGCGACGGCGGCCCCGATTGCGTGCGGTGCCACATGCCGCGCACCGAAACGAGCGACATCCCCCACGTCGCCATGACGGACCACTACATCAGCGTCGTAGACACGCGGAGCACAGGCGCGGCCCCCACCCTCCCCCCTTCGGCGGCAAGCACACTCGTCCGCATTGGACCGCGTCCCGCTGACATGACGGACACCGAAGAGGCGCTGCTCCTCGCGCGGGCTGAGTCCGAGCGCGCGCGTCAAGCACAGACCGACCAAGCGCAGCTCGCGGCGCGCGCCGCCGAGCGACTCCATGCGGCGCTTCGGCAACGCCCCGACAGCGCGCAAGGCCAGGCTGACCTCGCCTCGATGCGCCAGCTCAGCGGCGATGCCGCGGGGACTCGGGCCGCGCTTGAGGCTGCCTTCCGCCTTGCACCCGAAGACGCGCGCATCGCCCAGGCGACCGCCGCGGCTCGCCTCGCTTCGGGGGACGCGCGCGGAGCGCTCGAAGCGACCCAGCGCGGTCGGCGGTCCGAGCCCCACGATGTCGCGCTCTTGGTCCTCTCGGCACAGGCACACCTCGCGCTGGGCCGCGCCGACGACGCCCTCAAAGCCACGCGAGAGGCGCACACGCTGTCGCCCCTCGATCCACGCGTCGCGCAGGTCGAGGGGCTCGTGCTCGAGCTCGCGGGAGAAGCCTCAGGCGCGGCCAGCGCCTATGAACGCGCCACCACTTTGTCTCCGCTCGATGTCGCCGCGTGGCTTACCCGTGCCCGCGCCGCCGCCGACAGAGACGACTGGTCCGCCTTGACTCAAGTGCTCAATGGTGCAGAGCGCGCGCTGGCCGGCCGCGGCGTCGCACCGCCTGCCATCCGAGCACGCCTCGACGCTCTCCGCGCTTTGGCGCTTGCACACACAGGTCGCGACCAAGACGCGGCCGCCCTCGCGCTCAGACTCGTTCAAACGGGCGCACGAGAGCCCGCAGCCGCCCTCACACTCGCGCACCTCGCGCTCAAGACAGGCCGGGTGGATGCCGCGCTCCAGTTCCTCGACCAAGCGATCGCCTGGACCCCAGAGAGCCCTGCGGCTTGGCGCGCCCTCTCACTCGCGCTCCGCGCCAAGGGCGACATCGTGAATGCGGACCGCGCCGCAGCGCAGGCCCTCGCCCTTCGACCGGTTGTTCGGCCCGCGCAGTAGAGCCGTTCACCTTGCGGAGATGCGGGCGCGTGACGCACCATGCGCCGATCACCCGCAAGGAGAACTGCCCACGATGGCAATGAAGCACTGGCTCTATGGCACCCTGCTCGTCACCGCCTGCGCCGAGAGCGCGAGCGGTCCGAGCATCACCTTCCCGGGCGCGGATGGCGGCCCCACGCCCCCCACAACCCCCGGCACGACCACCCCGAGTGGCACGCCGAGTGCTCCCGGCTGCGCCGACCTCGACCGCGACGGCTACCAGGACAAGGCGTGCAACGCGAACCCGAACGCGCCCGTGCGCGGCGGCGACTGCGACGATCGCAACAACCTCGTCAATCCCATGCGTCAAGAGAACTGCGCCAACCAGCTCGACGACGACTGCGACGGTCAAGTCAACGACGGCTGCATGCCCTGCCGCGACCTCGACGGCGACGGCTTCCAAGACGCCGCGTGCAACCTCAACCGCCAGACCGGCGGTGACTGCGATGACCGGGACCGCAACGTGAACCCGGGCGTCGGCGAGCGTTGCGGCAACTTCAAGGACGACGACTGCCGGGCCGGCGACATCCCCTGCCTGCAGAACTGCATGGACCGGGACCTTGACGGGTACGGAGAGGGCTCTGGCTGCTACGGCGAAGACTGTGACGACACGAACGCAGACCGCAGCCCCGCAGGCGTCGAGGTCTGCGGCGACAACGTCGACCAAGACTGCAACAACGTTGACCTGACCTGCCCGCAGAACTGCCAAGACGCCGACCGAGACGGCTTCGGCGTCGGACGAGGTTGCCTCGGCACCGACTGCAACGACGCCGACCCCAACAGCAATCCAAGCGCCCGCGACATCCCCGGCGACATGGTCGACCAAGACTGCAATGGCGCCGACCTCGCCCTCAACATGGACTGCCTCGACCGCGACCAAGACGGCTACGGCGAGGGCTCCAGCTGCCTCGGCCAGGACTGCGACGACGCCGACCCCCGCGTGAACCCCGGCCGCGCCGAGGTCTGCGGCAATCGTAAGGACGACGACTGCCAAGGCGGTGACCGCGGCTGCTCCGGCATGGGCGAAGGCGCCTGCACCGACCGGGACGGCGACGGCTTCGGTCAGGGCGGCTGCCCACGCGGCGACTTCGACTGCGACGACAACAACCAAGCCGTCTTCCCCGATGCCCGCGAGACCTGTAACGGCCTTGACGACAACTGCAACGGCGAGACCGACGAATGCGCACGCCGCGGACAGCGCTGCGTCAACGACCAGTGTGTCTCGGGCCCCGGCGCGCCCTGCAACTCGAACGACGAGTGCGACCCCGTGCTCGCCCTCCGCTGCAACCTCGAGGTCGGGGAGTGCCGCGTCCAGGACGGCAACCCCTGCGAAGAGAGCGCGCAGTGCAATCCCGGCGCCGAGTGCATCATCCTCGACGCGTGCGGCGGCGACCGCGCCTGCTACCAAGCCAAGGGCGGCCCCTGCCAAGAAGACTGCGACTGCACAGGCCAGTGGCTCTGCCAGCCTGAGACGAACGTGTGCGTCGAGTGCCTCGGAGACGCCCAGTGCAACAACGGTGACGTCTGCACCGACGGCGGATTCTGCGCGCCCGAGTCGTTCATTGGCTCCGGCGACGCGCGCGACGAGCTGTTGCGGGTGGTCATTGACTGCTGGACCCTCTTTACCGAGTCCAACGAAGCCGCCGCCTGCGCCTCATTGACCTTGGGTGACCCGCTCTCCGTGGGTGGCGCCGACCGTGCCCAGCTCGGACCCGCCGACGCCGGCGATATCGCTGACTACGTCTGCAACGCCGACGGTCTCTCCGCCTCCGGCTACTCGGGCGACGACATCTCGACCCTGACCGAGCTGTTCGGCTGCGGCCTCTTCGACGTCGAGAACATCTGGTGGCGCAACCCCCTCCGCGCCGGCTCGACGGGTGAGGCCTGCGTCTACTACTCCCCGTCCAAGTCCGGGTTCGGCTTCCCAGACGACAAGCGCGCCGCTGTCGTCATCGACAGCTGCGGACTCTCGACCCTCGACTGAGCGCCCTCGCGGCCCCTGCCGCGGGCAGACTCAAACAACTCGGCGCCCGTCACGTACGACGCCTACCCCGCCAAAGACCCTCGCGCTTGTGCGCCGTGCCGACAACGCACACAGTCGGCCTGAGCCTGTACACCGCAAGGCCAGAAACGCAAAAAGCCCAGACCGAAGTCTGGGCTCTCTGAATCGCACGAACTGGGACAGCTCAGGCTGAGACCGGCTCCGCGACGGGCGCGACATCGGCCAGGCCATCGGGCAGCAGCTCGATGATGACCATCTCTGCGCCGTCGCCCAAGCGCCGACCCACGCGCATGATGCGCGTGTAGCCTCCAGGCCGCGCCTGATAACGCTCCGCCAAGTCGCTGAAGAGCTTCTGCAGCACCTCACGCGACCGAACGACGCGGGCAGCTTGGCGCACGGCCGCGACGCGGTTCGCCGTCAACCGCGCGCGGTCAGTTTCGGCCGCGGCCTCGACCAGGCTCGGCGCGTTGCGCTTACCCAAGGTGATGAGCCGCTCAGCGACTCGACGCAACTCCTTCGCCTTCGCGTCCGTCGTCTGGATCTTCTCCGACTCGAACAACGAGGTGACCATGTTGCGAAACATCGCGTCGCGGTGCGACGCGTTACGACCGAGCTTACGGCCAGACTTCCGGTGACGCATCTTCTCTCTCGCTCTGCCGGCTTATTTGCGGCGCAGGTCGGGGCTCCAGCCTTCCAGCTTCATCCCCAGCGCAAGGCCCATCGTCTGAAGGATCTCTTTGATCTCCTTCAGAGACTTCCGGCCGAAGTTCTTGGTCTTGAGCATCTCAGCTTCACTGCGCTGTACGAGCTCGCCGATGTACTTGATATTCGCGTTCTGCAGGCAGTTGGCCGACCGAACGGAAAGCTCCAGCTCGTCCACGCTGCGGTAGAGGTTCTCGTTCATGAGCACCTCGTTTTGCGGCACGGACTCCTCATAGGCCGGCTCCGCTTCCTCATCGAAGTTGATGAAGATGCTGACCTGCTCCTTGATAATCTTCGCAGCGTAGGCCACCGCGTCAGCAGGCGCAACGCTTCCGTCAGTCCACACCTCAAGCACGAGACGGTCGTAGTCCGTCTGCTGCCCGACACGCGCGTTGGTCACGTTGTAGTTCACCCGGCGAATCGGGCTGAACATGGAGTCGATGGGGATCGTACCGACCGACATGCCCGGGGTCTTGTTCCCTTCGGAACCCACATAGCCCCACCCCATCTTGACGGTCAGCTCCATGTTGAGCTTGCCGCCCTCGTTGAGGGTTGCGATGTGGTGGTCCGGGTTCAACACCTCAATCTGGGCGTCGCACAGAATGTCACCCGCGGTGATCTTCTTCTCGCCCTCCACCTGAATCCGCACCGTCCGCGGCTCAAGGGTGTGCATCTTGAAGCGCACTTCCTTGAGGTTCAGGATGATGTCCGTCACATCCTCCTGAACGTCGGCCACGCTGCTGAACTCGTGCAGGACACCGTCGATGCGGATGGCCGTGATGGCAGCCCCCTGCAGCGACGAGAGCAAAATCCGGCGCAGCGAATTACCAACCGTGATGCCAAACCCCCGCTCGAAGGGCTCAGCGACGAACTTACCGTACGTCGCGGTCGCCTCTTCGACGAAGATACCCTTCGGCCGAATCAGATCGCGCCAGTTCTTGGAGACCATTTCAATCGACATAGACGCCTCCCGTAGCTGACCAGGCCCACTCCGCGGGGGCGCCTCTCCATCGCGCCACCGGGCAACACCCCAGTCGTTCGGAGAAAACGGACTTACTTGCTGTACAACTCGACGATGAGCTGCTCGTTGATGGGGAGCGTCAGCTCCTCACGCACCGGGTTGCCCTTGACGAGACCCTTGAACGCCTTCTTGTCGAGCTCAAGCCACGACAAAGTCGGACGCCGATCAGCGCCCTCCATCGCGAGCTCAATCTTCGCCACCTTGCGACTGCGCTCCTTCACCTCAAGCACGTCGCCGGCCTTCACCACGTACGACGGGATATTGACCTTGCGGCCATTCACCGTGAAGTGGTTGTGCAGAACCAGCTGACGAGCCTCGATGCGGCTCGAGGCGAAGCCCATGCGGTAAACCGTGCTGTCCAAACGCCGCTCGAGCAGGCTGAGCAGGTTCTCACCCGTCACGCCGCGCATGCGCTCCGCGCGCTGGAAGAACAGACGAAACTGCCGCTCGAGCAGGCCGTACATCCGCTTGACCTTCTGCTTCTCACGGAGCTGGTCGCGATAATCGCTCTGCTTGGTACGCGCCTGGCCATGCTGGCCGGGAGCGTACGGGCGGCGATCGAACGCGCACTTCTCACTGTAGCAGCGGTCGCCCTTCAAGAAGAGCTTGAGACCTTCACGCCGACAAATGCGGCAAACCGGACCAATGTAGCGAGCCACGGGAACTCTCCTCAGACACGCCGGCGCTTGGGCGGGCGGCAACCATTGTGCGGGACGGGGGTCACGTCGCGGATGTGGGTAACCTTGAAGCCCACGGTCGCGAGAGCGCGAAGCGCCGCCTCACGGCCCGAGCCCGGCCCCGTCACATACACGCCCAGCGAGCGCATGCCGTGCTCCATCGCCTTGCGTGCGGCCTCTTCGGCTGCAAGCTGTGCGGCGAAGGGGGTGCTCTTGCGGCTGCCCTTGAAGCCGCGCGAGCCGGCCGACGACCACGACACGCAGTTGCCCTGCACATCGGTGATCGTCACGATCGTGTTGTTGAAGGTCGCCTGAATGTGCGCAATACCCGACTGGATATTCTTGCGAACCTTCTTCTTCGGCGCCTTGGGGGACGCACTGCCGCCCGTCTGCTTCGCCATGGTCGTCCTCTCGACTTACTTCTTCTTGTTCGCGATGACGCGACGCGGACCCTTGCGAGTCCGAGCGTTCGTCTTCGTGCGCTGCCCACGCGCGGGCAAGCCGCGGCGGTGGCGCAGGCCACGGTAGCACCCCAGATCCATGAGGCGCTTCACATTGAGCTGAACCTCGCGGCGGAGGTCACCCTCAACCTTCAGGCGCTCGTCGATGATGGTCCGGATCTTCCGGATATCCGACTCGGACATGTTGTCCGTACGGAGAGCCGGGTCAAGGCCGCACTCGGCCACGATCCGAGCAGCGGTCACGCGACCGATGCCGTGAATGTACGTGAGGGCAATGCCAACCCGCTTGTTGCGAGGAAGGTCGACGCCAGCAATACGCGCCATGTCGCTCTACTCCTAAGGGCTCAGCTCAGCCTTGCCGCTGCTTGTGGCGAGGGTCCTCGCAAATCACGCGAACCCGCCCGTGACGGCGGATCACCTTGCACTTCTCACAGATGCGCTTCACCGAAGCACGAACCTTCATGGTCGTCGCTCCTCTCAATTGAACAGACACCGAACCAAACCCAGGAAGCCGCCCCGACCAAGCCGGAGCCAACGACAACCTAGGAGCGCGCCCAGATACATGAGCCCGCACGAATATACAAGTCTTCTAGCAAAAAAAACGCTTCAAGCGAGCGCTGCGCCCGCTTTGGCGCCCCAACCTGATTGACTCAACACGACGGGCCCGCCCTCGGTCACCGCGATCGTGTGCTCAAAGTGAGCCGACAACGCGCCGTCCGCGGTCACCGCCGTCCAGTCGTCCGCGAGCATGCGAACATCGGGGGCCCCTGCGTTGACCATCGGCTCGATGCAAATCACCATGCCGGCCTTCAGCATCTGACGGTCGTTCGGATCGTAGTAGTTCGGCACCTGCGGGTCTTCGTGCAGCTTGCGGCCAATCCCGTGACCGACAAAATCTCTCACAACCGTGTAGTCGTGCGCCGTACAGTGCCCCTCAACGATCCGGCCAATCTCACACAATCGGGCACCTGGCACACACGCCGCAGCCGCTGCCTCTAGGCTCTCGCGAGCGACGCGCACCAAACGCTCCGCAGCGGGCGACACCACGCCGACGTGCACAGTACGAGCGTGGTCACCATACCAGCCCTTGTAGACCACTCCGAAGTCGAGGCCGATAATGTCGCCCTCGCGCAGAACCTTCCTCTTCGACGGGATGCCGTGGACGACCTCCTCGTTGACCGCCACGCACAAACACGCCGGAAACCCGTAGAGTCCCTTGAACGCCGGGGTCACCCCACGCACGCGACAAGCGGCCTCAGCAGCCGCGTCAAGGTCCCACGTCGTCACCCCTGGCGCGACCATGGCGACGAGCTCGTCGAGCACTTCGCTGACGGTCGAAGCAGCCACCCGCATCAAATCGATTTCGCGCTGAGACTTCAGCACGAAGCGCTCACGACGCGCCTTCAAGCGCTCAACGCCGTGAGGATCGACGCGTAGACCGTGTCCGCCGACTCGAAGCCATCCACCCGCCGCAACGTACCTGCCGACGCGTAGTACGCAATCAGCGGAGACGTCTCTTTTGCGTAGACCTCCAACCGCTGAGCGACCACCTCGGCGCGGTCATCCTTGCGCTGGGCTACGGCCCCCCCGCAAGCATCGCAAACCCCCTCAAGGCGCGTTGGGAACGTGTCAGCGTGGTACGTAGCGCCACACTGCCCACACACCCGGCGCCCGGACAGCCGCGCCACGAGCGCATCCGTTGGAACGTCCAACAGCACGACGCGCTCGACGGCGATCCGCCGACCGACCATTTCATCGGCCTGCGTGACGTTCCGAGGGAAACCGTCCAAGATATAGCCGGCAGCCGCATCGGGCTGGGCCAAACGCTCCTCGACGAGCTCGAAGATGAGCGCGTCCGGAACGAGCTGGCCGGCATCCATGAAGCTTTGGGCCTTCTGCCCCAAGCTTGTACCGGCCTTGCGCGCAGCGCGCAGAAGGTCGCCCGTCGAAATCTGAGGAATGCCAAGGTCGGCGACCAACCGCTGAGACTGCGTCCCCTTGCCCGCCCCTGGCGGCCCAAGAAGAATAAAGCGGCGCGCGGACATCAGGGCGACTCCTCAGCGGGCCGCCGGTTACGAATCCGTGGACCCTGAGAGTCAGCGAAACCCTCGTAGTTCTTCGAGATCAAGTGGCTCTCGATCTGCTGAACGGTATCCAGCGCCACAGACACCACAATCAGCAGCGAAGTCCCACCGAAGTAGAAGGAGACACTGAATCGACTCTGCAAGAACAGCGGCAGAATACAGACCGCCGCGATATAGGCAGCACCAGCAACAGTCAGCCTCGAGAGGACGTGGTCGATATACTCAGCCGTCTTCGTCCCCGGACGAATCCCGGGGATGTAGCCGCCGTACTTCTTCAAGTTCTCTGCCACGTCCACCGGGTTGAACATCACAGCGGTGTAGAAGTAGGCAAAGAACATAATCAGGGCTACGAACAGCACGTTATAGCGCCAATCGCCCGGCAAAAGCGCGCCTTGCACCGCCTGCATCCAGGAAGCGTCGGTCCACGACGCCATCGTCGCGGGGAAC
>CANLBD010000045.1 GCA_947488215.1 Myxococcales bacterium
ATATGCACGGCAACGTCTGGGAGTGGTGCGCCGACACCTTCTCCGAGCATCTCTCGGGCGACGTGACGGACGCGTGTCCCCTCGGCGTGGGGCCGCGCGTCGTGCGGGGCGGCTCGTTCTACTCGAGCGGCGACTGGGTCCGCTCAGCGACGCGCGCCGCCGCGGGTCAAGACGACCGATGGCCTGTGCTCGGGTTTCGCATCATCCGGCCGCTGCTGCCGACGGACGGTCTCCCGTTCTGAGGCCGGGGCGGGCTTCACTGCCCCACCTCGGTCGGCGTATCGTCGGGGGGCACGTCCGTTGGCTCGTCGACCTCCTCGGAGCCGACCTCTTCGGCGGGGGGCGGCTTCGGTCGCCGGGCGTCCTGCGCGACGAGCGCCTCGGCGGCCGCGGGGTCGCCCTTGACATAACGCGCGGACTCGCCGGGGCCGCTGACGTCGATCCAGCTGTAGCTCTTGTCTCGCACGTCCATGTGGATGAACCCGGACTTGGGGTAGTAGCCGCAGCCGGTGTTCTTGAAGCGCTTGCAGGTCTCCCACACGCGCTTGACCGCCACGCCTTTGACACGAAAGTCGACCGCATAGCCCCGAAAGTGCCGACTGGTCTTGCGCGCGTTGTGGCGGTAGCCCGAGACGATGTCGATGGGGGCGTCGAAGCTCTGCTGCACTTGGTAGAGCTGCGTGAGCAGGCGCTCGGGGACGCGGCGCGTGCCGCCCGTGCGGTAGTCACGCAGGAGCTTCGTCACGCGGCGCACGGCTGCGGGCCGCAACTTCTCGATCTTTTTGCCCTTCTTGCCCTTCTTGACGTCCATGACCTTGAGGGCGGTCACCTTGTCGCGCGTGTTCAGGCTATGGAGGGTCATCGTGCCGACGGGCACGGTGCGCTTCGACTGCGCGGCATGGGCGGCGGGGCGCGCGCCCTTGCCCTTCTTGGGCTTGGCCTTGCCGCGGGCCTCCGCGGCGCTGACGCACAGGACGAGCGCCATGACGAGGGCCCACACCGTCGTCCAGACGCGGACCACCCTCAGGCCTCTGCCGGCCCGGTGAGCGGCAGGTCGGCCGGCCACGTGCCGCGGGCGGAGGCGAACGCGCGGCGCACCAGCACGGGCACCATCTCACGTCGCCACTCGACGTCGCCGTTGATGTTCGTGAGAGGCCGAACCGCCGCAAAGGCGCGCTCCGCGAACTGCTCGATGAGGGCGGCGTCCAGCGGCCCCTCGGGCAGCGGCTTGATGCGCCGCGGTCGCGCGGCGATGGCGCTCACGACCAGCTCCGGCGCGCTGAGCACGCCGTCTGCGCTCAGGTCATACGCCAGCGCCAAGTTGAGCATCGGGTAGTCAATCGAGTCGCGGACACGCAGCTTCTGGTAGGCCATCCGCCGCGTCGGGGTGGGCTTGGGCACGCGCACGCGCGTGAGCACCTCGTCCGGCGCCAGCGCGTTGTTCTTCGTGCCGTCGTTCACGTAGAAGTCCTCGAGCGAGACGAGGCGTGCGCCCCGCGGGCTCACGAGCTCGACCTGCGCGTTGAGGCTCATCAGCACGGGCGCGGAGTCGTTGGAAGCCGCCGCCACGCACTTCTTGCCTGTGCCGGTCACGTGGCACGCGTCGCCGTCCTTCTTGATGCAGAAGCCGAGCGCCGAGCGCCAAAAGCGCGTCTGGTTGATGTAGACGCAGCGCGTGTCGAGGCAGACGTTGCCGCCGAGCGTGCCCATGCGCCGCAGCTGCGGCCCCGCGATGTGCGCGCAGGCCTCGGCCAGCGAGGGCAGCACGCTCTCGAGGCGGTCGTCTGTGGCGAGGTCATGAATGCCGAGGAGCGCGCCGAGCCAGAGGGCCTCGCCGTCGTCCTCGACGCCTCGGAGCCCGTCGACGCCCTTCAGGTCGACCAACACCTTCGGGGCGTACAGGCCGTGCTTGAGGTTCGGCACGAAGTCAGTGCCGCCCGCGACGAGGCGGGCGTCCGCGCCGTGCTCGGCGAGCAGCGCGACGACCTCAGCGACCGCACGCGGTCGCTCGACGACGAAGCCGGGTTCGATGCGCAGCATGTCAGAGCCCCTTCGCCTTGAGCGCCGCGCGCACGCGCGACGGGTGGAACGGCAGGCGATCGAGCCGGACGCCGACGGCGTCGTAGACGGCGTTCGCGATCGCGGGCAGCACGGGGTGCAGCGGCCCCTCGCCCGCCTCCTTGGCGCCATAAGGACCATTGGGGTCCTGGCTCTGCACGATGAAGCACTCGATCTCCGGCGCCTCGACCGTGGTTGGGATGCGGTAGTCGAGCAGGTTGGGCCCGCGCAGCAGGCCGGGGTTCGGGCCGCCGTAGGCGAAGCTCTGCTCCTCCATCACGGCCTCGGCCCAGCCCATGTAGACGCTGCCCGCGATCTGGCCCTCGACGAGGGTCGGGTTGAGCGCGAAGCCGCAGTCATGCGCGGCCCAGATCTTGTGCACCCGCACGTGGCCCGTCTCGACGTCGACCTCAACCTCGGCGATGTGGGCGGTGAAGCTGTAAGCGGGGCTCGCGCCGATCGTGCCGCCGCGATACTGCCCGCCGAGCGTCTTGTCCGTCCGGTAGCCGCCCGTGGAGCCGAGCGTGCCGTGCTTGGCCTCGGCGAGCTGGAACGCCTCGGCCGCGCTGAGCCCGCGCGTGGGATCGGCGGCGTGGAACCACCGGCCCTGCGCGCCGACGACCTCGGCGGGCGGCACCTGCAGGTGCTCGGCGACGCACGCGCGGACCACCGCGGAGAGCGCGCTGGCGGCCTCGCGGCAGGCGTTGCCCGCCATGAACGTCACGCGGCTCGAGTAGGCGCCGAGATCGACAGGGGACAGGTCCGTGTCACTGCTCGTCACGCGGACGTCGTCCGGACGCAGGCCCAGCTCTTCGGCCACGATCAGCGCGAGCATGGTGTCCGAGCCCTGCCCGATGTCGCTCGCGCCGCACATGACGTGCGCGCGGCCGCTGCGGTCGAGGCGCACTTGCGCCCCGCTCTGCGGCATCTCGTTCGGGTACACGGGGTAGGCCGTGCCCGAGATGTAGCAGCTCCCCGCCACACCCAGACCCCGCCCGAAGCCGAGCTGACCGCGGCGCTGCTTCCAGCCGCTCGCCTCTTCAACGACGCGCAGACACTCCAAGAAGCCATTGCTGGTGATCCGCTGACCGTTCACCGTCTGCGTGTTCGGGCCGACGTCGTTCCGGCGGCGCAGCTCGATGGGGTCGATGGCCAGCCGCTCCGCGAGCTTGTCGAGCTGAATCTCGAACGCGAAGCGCGGCTGCACCGAGCCGTGACCGCGCTTGGGGCCGCAGGGCGGCTTGTTCGTGAACACGCGCCGCGCATCGAAGCGGTACGTCTCGAAGCCTGTGGGCGCCGCGAGCAGCTGGCCGGCGTAGTAGCTCGTGACCAGGCCGAAGCTCGTATAGGCGCCGCCGTCGATCAGCAGCTTGCTGTCGAGCGCGGTCAAGCGGCCGTCCGCGCGCGCGCCCAGGCGCATCTGCATCGACATCGGGTGGCGACCGCGGTGCGTGTAGAACGTCTCCTCGCGGTTGAGCAGGATCTTGACCGGACGACCGGTCTTGATCGCGAGCCGCGCGGCCACGATCTCGTGCCCGAACGGGTCGGACTTGCCGCCGAACGCGCCGCCGAGCGCGGGCTGAATGACCCGGATGCGGTCGGGCGGCAGCTCGAGCACCTTGGACAGCGTGCGGTGTACGTAGTGCGGGATCTGCGTGCTCGTCGTCACGGTCAGCAGCCCGCGGGCGTCGTACTCCGCGACCACGCAGTGCGTCTCGATAGGCGCGTGGGCGGTGCCCTCGAAGAAGTAATCCCCCTCGACCACGACGTCGGCGGCTTCGAGCGCTGCGTCCACGCCACCGAACTCGAGCTCGACGCGCTTGCACAGGTTGCCGCCCTTGCGCCCCGGAAACAGCGACGGCGCGTCTGCGGCGAGCGCCGCCTCGGGCGTCATCAGGGCGGGCAGCACGGCGTATTCGACGTCGATCAGCGCGAGCGCGCGGTCGGCCGTTTCTTCGTCGATCGCGGCGATGGCGGCGATCTCGTCGCCGACGAAGCGCGCGCGGTCGGTGCAGAGCGCCTGCTCGTCCTCGGTCCACGGGATGACGCCGTAGTGGTTGGGCAGCTCGTCGCCCGTGACGATCCCGAGCACGCCGGGCAGCGCGAGCGCCCGCGACGCGTCAATGCGCTTGATCTCCGCGTGCGCGTGCGGGCTCCGCAGGATGCGCCCGTGGAGCATGCGCGCCGGCTGCACGTCGTCTGTGTAGACCGCTGCGCCCGTGGCCTTGAGGTGGCCGTCCGCCTTGCGGTGGCGACCGCCCAGGATGGAGAAGCCCGGCGCTGCGCCCGGCGCGTGGTCCGGGGCCTCGCCGCGCTCGATGGCCGCAGCCAGGCGTACGGCGTCGAAGATCTGCGTATAGCCGGTGCAACGGCACAGGTTGCCGCCGAGCGCCTCGCGGATCTCGTCGTCCGTGGGGCTCGTCGTGCGGTCAAGCAGCGCGCGCGCCGAGAGCATCATGCCGGATTGGCAGAAGCCGCATTGGAGCGCGCCGCTGCGGTCGAAGGCATCTTGAACTGGGTCAAGGCAGCCGCCGGGCCCCGCGAGCCCTTCGATCGTGGTGATCTCGGCGTCCGGCGGGACGAAGGCTGCCAGCGTGCAGCACGCCAGCGTCGGCTCGCCGTTGACGAGCACCGTGCACGCCCCGCAGTCGCCCTTGTCGCAGCCTTGCTTCGAGCCGGTCAGGCCCAAGTCGTAGCGCAAGACCTCAAGCAGGGTGTGGTGGGTGCGGGCGGCGACCGTATGCGGGTCGCCGTTCACGTTCAGGGAGAGGAGTTCTCGACCGTTCTGGGCCATAGGCCGCGGATGGTACTCAGAAAGCGCCGCCGAGTCCCACGCCGAATCCGCCCGGGAGCGGAATCAGCGCGGTGGACGTGCCCTTCTCGAAGGTGGCGGCGTCCGAAGTGCGCGTCGCGTCGACGATCAGGAGCACCGCGCCGGCCAAGAGCGACGCCCCACCGACGCCGTAGCCAACGTTTGCCCAGGTGGCGCTCGATTCCGCGTCGTCCCGGGCCGCGCTGAGCTTGCGCGCGAAGGCGACCTCTTGCGACGCGCGCTCCGCGGGGTCTGCGGGTCGCGGCGTGCGGGCGATCTCGCGGCGGACCGCGTTGAAGTCCTCGACTGCGCCCTGGGCCTTCACCCCGAAGACCATGCCCGCGACGGTGATCGCTGCGCCCGTGCCGACCGCGGCCCAGCCCCACGGCCTGAGCTGGCCGTTGTACGGCGCCTCGAAGGCTGCCGCCTTGAGGGCCGAGAAGTCGAGCTGCGCCGACTCGCCCCCCTGCAACGTGACCTCGCGTCGCTCGCTCCGACCGTTCGGCGCGGTGACCGTGACCACATGATTCCCGGGGCCGAGCAGATAGCGACCGTCCGGGCCGGGGGGCGTTGGGGTCAGCCCGTCGAAGGTCACAGTCGCCCCCTCGGGCACCTGCAGCAGGGCGATCGTCGCGGTCTTCGGCTTTGAGAACTTTTCAAGAACCCGAATGCGCCGCTCGACCTCGGCACGGTCTTCGGCCGCGGGGTTGCTCGCCAAGTAGGTACGGTAGTTGAACATCGCCTTGTCGCCGTCGCCGAGCTCCTCGGCGGCGCGGGCGAGGTTGTAGAGCAAGATGGGCGAGGGGTCCGCGACGTACGCGGCTTCGAAGCGTTCGGACGCCTCACGGAACTTGCCCTCTTTGAAGAGTCGAGCGCCCTCTTTGTAGAGCGCGGCGGCGCGTGCCTGAGTGGACTCGGGTGTCGGCGCATCGGGCGAGGCGGGTGATTGGGCGCGCGCGGCTTGGGCGCTGAGCATCACGGCGGCGAGCGCCCACGGACTGAAACGCATAGCCCGGATCCTCGACGCCCGGTCGCCTTGTGTCAACGACTCAACGCTCTTCGTCGCCCGGCGCGTAGGTGTCAGCGGGGGGCAGCGTCGGCTCGTCCGAGAGCGCCAGCGCGGCGTATCGACCGAGCGAGGGCAGTGGCGCTGTATCGCGTGAGAACTGCGCGGGCGTGAGGTTCGGCTCAATCCGGTCGCTGGCGACGGCGCCTTCGACGCGGGTGGGCAATGTGAAGCGAAAATCCGTGCCATCGCTCGCTGTCGATGTCGCCCAGACGAGCCCGCCCAAGTGCCGCACGACCTCGTCGACGATCGACAGCCCGAGGCCGGTGCTCTTGACCCCGCTGGTGCGCTCGGCGCCGGGTGTGAAGTCCATGAAGAGTCGCGGCAGCAGCGTGTCCGGAATGGGCGTGCCGACGTTCCGCACAGTCACCTCGACGAAGTCGGAATGCGCAGCCGGCTCAATGTGCCCTTCACGCTCGAAGAGCGCCGCGGCCAACGTCCCGCTTCGGCGCCGAGCGTCGGGTGGGCCTGCGTCGTGCCGAGCGCGCGCGCTCACGGTCACTGCGGTTCCTGAACGCGCGTGCTTGATCGCGTTGAAGAGCAGGTTATCGACCACGATCCAGAGCTGGTCGGGCACGGTCTCGACGTTGGGCAGGTCGACGGGCAGCTCGAGCTGCACATGCACGCCCCGTTGACGCGCGGCCGTGGTGAGCTGGCGCACTTGCTTGGGCAGGTCGCAGAGCAGGTCGAGCGGCCGGGGCCGAAGCACACGGTGGCCGTGGTCGATGCTCGACAGCTCGAGGGCGTGCTCCATCATGCGGTCCATGCGGTCGCAGCCCACGAGGATTTCGGCGGCGATCTCGCTGATCTCCGGCGTCACACCGTCGAGCAGCGGGATCATCTCGGTGAGCGCGCGCATGCCCGCGAGCGGCGAGCGAAAGTCGTGCACCGTCTTGCCCAAGAGCCGATGCCGAAAGAGCTGCTCCTCGAAGAGCCGCGCGTTCTCGACCGCCGTACCGACGAGGCGGGAGAGGGCCGTGAGCGTCTCGAGCTCGGCGGTGATATCGCTCGTGAGGCTCGCCTTGCTGTCCGTGTAGATCACGCCGACGACGCGCCCACGCCCGTGGACCGGCACGCCCAAGATGAACCGCAGGCCGTGGATTTGGACGCTCTGCCGGCTCGACATGTTCGAGTCGGTCGCGGCGTCCGCGACCATGACGGCCTCACCCTTCTCAAGCACCTCGCTGATCACGGTCTGGCTCGCGGGCAGCGGATGCCCCGGGCCGTCCCACGCCAGATTGTGCAGAACTGCGCGGTGCGGTTGCCCCTGGTCGTCGAAGAGCGCGAACAGCGCCCGCTCGGCGCGCACCAAGTCCGTGAGCCGCGTGAGCACTTGGGGCAGCAGGCGGTCGAGGTCGAGTGTGGCGCCGAACTGCAGCGCGATGTCGATCAGCAGACGCGCGTTGTCGGGCCCACCGACGGTCTTGGGTGTCGGACTATTCACGCCCCAAGTGTGCCTCGATTCGTGTCGGGGAGCGAGCCTTGAGGTTTCGGCGTGCTTCGGCTAAGAAGCCGCGGCCGTTTCCGACGGTCAAAACTGCGATGGAGCAGCGCGCGCATGGCCACCAAGAGCACCCGTAACGGCCCGCGGGCCAAGCAGGCGGCTGAGATTGACCTTGGGGGCCTCAACCCCGCTCAGGTCATTCAGGCGTACCGCACGATGTTCATGTCGCGGCGCCTCGACGACCGCGAGATGCAGCTCAAGCGGCAAAACCGCATCTACTTCCAGATCAGCGGCGCGGGCCACGAGGCGATCCTGGTCGCCGCCGGCCTCGCGCTGCGGCCGAGCTACGACTGGTTCATCAGCTACTATCGCGACCGCGCGCTGATGCTGACCCTCGGGATGACGCCGCTCGAGGTCCTGCTCGCGGCCGTCGGCGCGAAAGACGACGTCACGAGCGCCGGTCGGCAGATGCCGTGCCATTGGAGCCATCCGCGCCTCAACGTCTTCTCGAAGTCGAGCTGCACCGGCACGCAGTTCCTGCAGGGCGTCGGCGGGGCCGAGGCGGGCTGGTACTATGATCGTATCGAGGCGGCGCGCGCGCTGGCGCCGAAGTACGCCCCAGACGACGTCACGCTCATCACCACGGGCGACGGTACGACGAGCGAGGGCGAGTTCTGGGAGGCGCTGAACACCGCGTCGAACAAGAAGCTTCCGACGATCTTCCTCGTCGAAGACAATGGCTACGCCATCAGCGTCCCCGTCGAGGTCCAGACCGCGGGGGGGTCCATCTCGCGGCTGGTCTCGCAGTTCCCCGACCTGCTGATCGTTGAGGTGGACGGCTGCGACCTCGTGGCATCCTACCGCGCGATGGTGACCGCCGCGGCGCACTGCCGCGCGCGCAATGGGCCGGCCTTGGTACACGCCAAGGTCGTGCGGCCCTACTCCCACTCCATGTCGGACGACGAGGGCAACTACCGCCCGAAGAGCGAGCGCGCCGAGGACGCGGAGCGTGACCCGCTCGACCTGCTGCCGCGCTTCATCCTTGAGCGCGGGCTTGCGACGGCTGATGCCCTCGAGGCGCTTCGGCGTGAGGTCGACGCAGAGATCGAGGACGCGACGCTGAAGGCCCTCGCGGCGCCCACCCCCGAGCCGCCCGAGGTGCTCGACTACATCTACAGCGCGCAGACCGACCCAACGTCCGCCGCGTTCGAGAGCGAGCCGGCGTTCAGCGGCGAGGACCAGACCTTCGTCGACCTCGTGAACGCGTGCCTCCGGGACGAGATGGCGCGCGACCCGCGCATTGTGGTCTTCGGCGAAGATGTCGCGGACGCGAGCCGGCCGGAGGTCCTGTCGGAGTGCCGCGGCAAGGGGGGCGTGTTCAAGGTCACGCACGGCTTGCAAAAGCGCTACGGCGAGGATCGCGTCTTCAACTCACCGCTCGCCGAGGCCAACATCGTCGGCCGCGCGCTCGGCATGGCGATGCGCGGCCTGAAGCCCGTCGTCGAGATTCAGTTTCTCGACTATATCTGGCCGGCGTATCAGCAAATCCGCAATGAGCTCGCAACCTTGCGGTGGCGCAGCGGCGATGGATGGGCCGCGCCCGTCGTTATCCGCGTGCCGAGCGGCGGCTACCTCAAGGGCGGCGCGCCGTACCACTCCCAGAGCGCCGAGACGATGTTCACGCACGTGCCCGGCCTGCGCGTCGTGATGCCGAGCAACGCGCTGGACGCGAACGGGCTCTTGCGAACCGCCATTCGCGGCGACGACCCGGTACTCTTTCTGGAGCCCAAGCACCTCTACCGGCAGACCTACAACCGCGCGCCGTACCCCGGCCCCGACTACATGGTGCCGTTTGGCAAGGCCCGGCGCCTGCTCGAGGGCGATGACCTCACGGTGGTGACGTACGGCTCGCTCGTCCAGCGCAGCTGGGTGGCCGCGAACGCCTTGGCCAAGGAGGGCGTGTCGGTTGACCTGTACGACCTGCGCTCGCTCGCGCCCTACGATTGGACCTCAATCGCCGAGTCCGTGAAGCGCACGGGCAGGTGCCTGATCGTCCACGAGGAGAGCAAGGCGTGGGGCTACGGGGCCGAGATTGCGGCGCGCGTGGGTGAGGAGCTCTTCGAGTGGCTCGACGCGCCGGTGCGTCGCGTCGCCGCCCTCGACACCTTCGTGGCGTACCACCCCACGCTCGAGGACGTCATCCTTCCCCAGACGCAAGACGTGCAGCAGGCCATGGCCGCGCTCGCGAGGTACTGAGGCACTTGCCGACGACCGCGCCGACCTTCTGGGCGCACGTCGCCGGCGCGATCGCGGCGCGGCGAGGCGCTCCAGTCGAGGACGTCATCGCCGTTGCAGCCCCGCTGGGCCCCACCTCGCTGTCGCGGTGGCTCATGATGGGGTACCTGACCGAAGCCGAGTGCTTGGCGCTCGACGCCCTCGCGCAGGCGGGGCATGGGCGCGAGGCCATCGTGAACACGCTGGCGCCACGCCCGGCGGCCGTTTTCTCGCAGAGCGATTGGTCGATGGAGGCGCCCACGGACATCGAGGGGCCGCTGACAGCGCAGAGTGACGTCGCGGCGGCGCCGGTCGACGTCGGGGACCAGGTCTCACAGCCCAGCGTCGCGCCGATCTCTTCGGGCGGCTGGACTTGGGAAGAGGGGACGGACCCCTCAATCTCGTCACTGATTTTTGCTCAGGGCAACATCGCGCCACGCCCGCAGCGCTCAGCGCGCTTCTCCCTCGGCGAGGTCTTCGCGCGCACCCGGTTCTTTGAGCTCTGCGGGGCGCGTGACGGCCTGCTCGGTCGAGACGTTGTCGCGCACGTCCTCCGGGCGGACGCACCTTTTGGCCACCGCAAGTTCTTGGAGATCACGCGTCTTCAGGCCGCGATTCAGCACCCGAACATCGAGCCTGTCTACGAACTCTCGCGCTCGCCCGATGGGCGGCCGATGCTGGCGAAGGCGCGCAGCCTGCCGCGCACGTTCGCGGGGATCCTCAAGTCGGTGGCCCAAGACGAAGGTCAGGCGCGGGCGCGCTATCCGCTGGTGCGGCTCGTCGAGGTGCTGCTCGACGTCGCGCGCGCGGTCGCCTTCACGCACCGCAGCGGCGTCGTTCACCGAGACCTGCGGCCGTCGAATGTCCGCCTTGGGGAGCTCGCCGAGGTTCAGGTCACGGGCTGGACCCGGGCTCGGGCGCGCCAGGCCGCCCCCGACGACGCCTGCGACGCGCTCCTCAACTCCGTGAACGACGGCCTCGGCTACTTGTCGCCTGAGCGTCTCGAGCGGGGCCTCGCGGCGTGCGGACCCGCAGCGGACGTCTGGGGGCTCGGTGCGATGCTCTACGGTGCGCTGACGTGGCGACCGCCTTTGGTGGGTCGGTCGTCGAGTGAGCTGCTTCGGGAGATCGCAAGCGGTCACGTGGTCTCCCCCGCCCAGCGCCGCCCCGCTGGCCGCGAGTCGACACCCGCGCTTGAGGAGCTCTGCACGCGCGCGCTCGAGCTCGACCCCGTGCGCCGGCGGCTCTCTGCCGAGGAGTTCGCGCTGCGCCTCGAGGTCTTCTTGGAGGGCACGCGCGCCGAGGAGCGTCAGCTCGAGCGCGCCGAGGAGCGCGTTGAGGATGCTGCTCGCCTGAACCAAGCCTACGAGTTCGCACGGCAGCAAATGACCAAGGCGACTGCGCGCGCCGCTCAGCTCCGGTGGCGCGGCTGCGGTCGAGGCGTGGACGCGGCTCAGGGTCAGGCGGCGCGGTCGCAGGTCGAGCAGTGCAAGCAGGCGCTCGAGGCCGCTTTCGTGCGCGCGGACGAGGCCTGGGCGCGGGCGCTCGTTGAGTCACCCTCTCTGGAGGCGGCGCGGCGCGGGCTCTGCGCCTTGTACTTTGACGCGCTCCAGGACGTTCAGCGCGACTTCGTGCGCTTGCCGAGGGGATACCTCAAGGCCGGCCTCGCCGAGCACGACCCCGGTGGCTATGCGGCGCTGCTCGACGCGCCGGCGAGCGTGGAGCTGCGCACCCAGCCGCCCGGCCTGTGGGTTCGACTGTACGCGGTCTCCGAGCGCGGCGGCCGATGGGTACCCGACGAAGGCCAGCTGATGGGACAGACGCCGGTGCGCCTCGAAGGGCTCAGCCCCGGGCGGTGGCTCGTCGTCTTGAGCGGCGTGGACCCGGTCGTGCGCGTTCCGCTGTTCTTGGGGCCGGGTGAGGCGCTCGCGTTGGAGCTTCCGGTGCCAACGAGCGTGCCGCGCGGCGCGGTCTTCGTGCCGCCCGGGCCCTTCGTGGTGGGGGAGGGGGGCGACGACGGTCTCTTTAGGGATGCGCTGCCGCTGGGCCGGATGCATCTGCCCGGCTTCGTCATCACGCGCGATCCGGTCACGCTCGAGGCGTGGGGGGCCTTCTTGAACGCCCTGCATGACGCAAACCCCGCAGAAGCCGAAGCGCGCGCGCCGAGGCGTTTTCAAGGCGGGGCGCCCATGTGGCGACCCGAGAGCGGTGTGTACCGTGCGCCCTTTACTGACCCCGAGGGTCAGGTCTGGCAAGGGGACTGGCCCGCCGTGGGGATCTCCGCGGACGACGCCCTCGCCTACTGCGCCTGGCGTGCTCAGAGCGACCGCCTGCCGTGGCGACTCCCGACGGAGCTCGAGTGGGAGAAGGCCGCCCGCGGCACGGATGGACGTCTCTACCCATGGGGCGACCGGCCCGAGCCGACGTTCGCGCACCACTGCTCGAACGTCACGCCAGACACGCGCCCAGCGCCTGTGGGGGCGTGCCCGGCAGATGAGTCGCCGTTCGGGGTGCGGGATATGGCGGGCGGTGTTCGAGAGTTCACCGACACCCTCTTTGCCGGCGACCACCGCGTCTTGAGGGGCGGCGGCTGGCGGCTCCCATACAGCGAGTGCCGATTGACGGTCCGCACGGCGCTGACCGCGGCGACGCTGCTCGACGGCGTGGGGTTTCGCATGGCGATGGACCCACCCGGTCTGGCGCCGCCCGCCTCGCGCACCCCCGACTTTGAGCTGCTGCCGGTCGCCGTCGCCCCATCGGTCGACCCAATCGATGCGTCCGGCGACGCTGCGGAGGTCTTGCAGAGCGTCGAGCTCACGGTGACGGGGCGCTCGATCTTCCAGCGCCACGTGGGCGCGGTGCCCGCCAGCGTAGGTCGGCGCGTGCCCGAGACCGCCGACCTGAGCGCGCTGGCGGACATGGGGCCTGAGCGCTACGCGATTCAAGATGAGATCGCGCGCGGCAGCATGGGCCGCGTGATGCTCGCGTTCGACCGCGTGCTCGAGCGCCAGGTCGCGCTCAAGGTCCTGCACGATAAGCACCGCGACGACAAGCTCTCGCGCTATCGCTTTGTGATGGAGGCGCGCATCACGGGGCGCTTGCAGCACACCAGCATCATGCCGATCTACGACATCGGCGTGCTGCCGTCCGGCGAGCGCTACTTCGCGATGAAGCCCGTCGAGGGCGTGAGCCTCGGTGACGTGCTGAAGCAGCGCGCGGCGGGCGACGAGCGCGCGCGCGCCGAGCACACCCGCGACCGCCTGCTGACCGTCTTTCGGCGAGTGTGCTTTGGTGTGGCCTTCGCCCACGCGCGCGGCGTGATTCACCGAGACCTAAAGCCTGCGAACGTGCTGATCGGCGATTACGGCGAGGTCGCGCTCGTCGATCTCGGCCTCGCGCGCTTGATTCACCCCGACCCGTCGGACCGGCGCGACGTGCCCGAGGCGGCGGAGCTCGCGCAGGTCGATGGGCGCGTGACGCGCGTGGGCTCGGTCATCGGGACGCCCTACTACATGAGCCCCGAGCAGGCGATGGGCCTGCAGGACCTGGTGGGGCCACAGAGCGACGTCTACGGCCTCGGCGCGGTGCTCTACCACATCCTCGCGGGGCGCCCGCCGTTCGCGGGAAAGAAGGTCAACGAGGTGCTCGCCAAGGTGCGGCGCGGCAACGCGCAGCCGCCGAGCGAGACCGCACCCGGCGAGGACATCCCGCCGGAGCTCGACGCCATCTGCCTGCGTAACCTGGCGATGGACCCCAACGACCGCGCGCCCGACGCCGTGGCGTTCGCGCGCGAGCTTGAGCGTTTTCAGGACGCCGAGCGGGACAAAGAACGCGACCGCGCGCTCCGTGAGGGACGCGTGACGCGGGCCCGTGAAGCTCTGGCGCGCTATGACGAGGCCTGGGGCGCCTACGCGCAGCACGCCTCGGCGCGCCGCCGCTATGAGGCCGAGGTCCAGCCTGAGGACCCCGTCGCGCGCAAGGTCCCGCTGTGGGAGGCGCGCGACCGCGAGCGCGCGCTCCTCGACGAGGTCGAGGCCCGCCTCACCGAGGCCAGTCGTTCGTGCCGCGCGGCGATGAGCGGGGATGACCACGCGACCCGGGGCGCCTTGGCTGAGCTCTTGATGAGACACGCGCGCCGCGCCGAGGCCATGCGAGACGACGTCGGCGCCGCGTGGTGCGCGCGCTTGCTCGCCCGCATCGACGACGACGGTCTGTATGGCGCCTGGCTGCAAGCGGGCGCCGCGCTCACGATCCGCACGATGCCGATGGGGCTGATGGTCAGCGTCTATCGGGCGCGAGAGGTCGACCGGCGCATGGTGGCCGACCAGCTCGTGCACCGCGGCCTCGCGCCTGTGGAGCTCGCTACGTTGCCGGTCGGCAGCTACGTCGCGCTTGTGAATCGTGCGGGCGTGACGCTGAAGCTGCCGTTCCTTGTGGAGCGCGACAGCCCCGTAGAGCTCCTGCTGCAATGGCCACTCCCCGCCCTGATTCGACCCGGGTTCGCGTTCGTGTCGGGCGGCGAGTTCCTGACCGGCGGTGATGTTGAGCAGAGCGAGCCGCTCCAGCTCTCGGCGCTGCCGTCCTTCGCCTTGGCCGTGCACCCCGTGACGTGCCTCGAATACCACGAGTTCTTGAACGACGTCGCGCTGCGCGACCGCCGCTGGGCCGACCATGTGCAGCCGCGCCTTTACGACGGCGGGCCGCTCGTGTGGGGCCCCGAGGGTGAGCGGGTGCTCGGTCGATTCTCACCGCACCGCCCGGTGACCGGCGTCACGCTCAACGACGCCCTGACTTACTGCGAGTGGCGGGGCGCGCGGGACGGCGTGAAGTACCGTCTGCCGAGCACGCTCGAGTGGGAGAAGGCCCTGCGCGGGGTCGACGGTCGTCGCTTCCCCTGGGGGCATCGCTACGAGCCGACGTGGTGCCGCGGCGATATGGACGGCCTGACCGAGGTCGGGCACTTCGCCGAGGACACCTCGCCGTGGGGCGTCCAGGACCTGATGACGGGCGTGCTCGAGTGGACGTCGAGTCCGGCGGCTGACCTCGCCGACCACGTCGTCGTGCGGGGGCACAGCCCCGCAGCGCCCATTCACCCCATCCCGAGCACGACGTGGCTGGCGCGGCACCGCGGCGCCCGCTCGCCCTTCATCGGGTTTCGGCTTCTCATCGAGGGGGCACCATGAGCGACGCGCGCTGGGCGCAGAAGTGGGCGACGGCGGAGCAGGCCGTAGCCAAGGTGCCCGCGGGCACGCGCATCCTGATCGGCTCGGGCGCGGGCGAGCCGGAGTCGCTCGTGAACGCGCTCTGCGCCGCGCCCCACCTGACCGGTAACGAGGTCGTTCACCTGCTCACGCTCGGGTCCGCGCCTTATTGCGCGCCGCCCGTGAGCGACCGCCTGCGCCACACGGCGTTCTTCATCGGCGACAACGCGCGCGAGGCCGTCTGGGCGGGGCGCGCGGACTTCATGCCCGTGTTCTTGTCGGAGATCCCGCAGCTCATTCGGGGCGGCCGCGTTGGGGTCGACGTCGCGCTGATTCAGGTCAGCCCCCCCGACGCGCACGGCTTCGTGAGCCTGGGGGTGTCGGTCGACATCGTGCGCGCGGCGGTGGACACGGCCACGCTCATCATCGCCGAGGTCAACCCGCGCATGCCGCGCACGCTCGGCGACAGCTTTATCCCCGTGGACCGCATCGACGCTCTGGTCGCCGTGGACGCGCCGCTCCCCCAGCGGCTCGGCGAAGTGCCCGACGCTGTCTCGCAGGCCATCGGCGCGCTCGTGGCGGGGCTCGTGCCCGACGGCGCGACGCTGCAGACGGGCATCGGCAAGATCCCCGACGCTGTTTTGGCCCAGCTCGACACGCGCAACGACCTGGGCATGCACACCGAGACTTTCTCGGACGGCGCGGCGCGGCTCGCGCGGCTGGGGGTGCTCAACGGGCGGCGCAAGTCGCTGCTGCCCGGCAAGATGGTCACGTCGTTCATCATGGGCAGCGAGGCGCTCTACACCTGGGCGAACGATAACCCGCAGATCGAGATGCGGCCGAGCGAGTTCACGAACGATCCCTTTGTCATCGCGCAGAACGACGACATGATCGCCATCAACGCCGCGCTCGCGGTCGACCTGACCGGGCAGGTCGCGGCCGATACGCTCGGCGGGCGCTTCTTCAGCGGCATCGGCGGGCAGGTCGACTTTATCCGGGGTGCGGCGCGCGCGCGGCGGGGCAAGCCCATCATCGCGCTGCCGAGCACGGCCAAGCAGGGCACGGTGAGCCGGATTCAAGCCACGCTCGAGGCGGGCGCAGGGGTGGTCACGAGCCGCGGCGACGTGCACTTTGTCGTGACTGAGTTCGGCGTGGCGGACCTGTGGGGCCGCAGCGTGCGCCAGCGCGCCGAGGCGCTGTTCGAGATCGCGCACCCCGACTTTCGGGCAGAGCTGCGGGCGCAGGCGGTGGGGCGGCGATACGTGGTGTGATGGCTAGGGTTTTTCCGTAGCGGTTAGCACCGGGTTGCTCCCCCGGCATGTTCAGTCCCAGACTTGAGCGTCTGGGGTGCATTTTGACTCACTGCGTGCGCGGTCGCCTGCTTGAGGTGCCGCGCGCGCTTCGGAGCGTGCGACATGTCTGAGCAGCGAACGGGTGGCTGGCGGCGGTTTCTTGCGGTTGTGCTGAGCGTC
>CANLBD010000046.1 GCA_947488215.1 Myxococcales bacterium
GCCGTGGGTCGACGCCTACGCCCTGTTCGAGGCCGTGAGCCGCGCGCACCACGGGCAGCCGTGGTGGACATGGCCCGCCGCGCTGCGGGACTTCGAGCCGTCTGCGGTCGAGAGCGCCCGCGCGCACCTGCGCTCGGCGATCGACCGCGTGGTCGGCGAGCAGCTGCTGTTCGACCGGCAGTGGCGGGCCCTGCGCGCCTACGCCCATGAGCGCGGTGTGCTCATCATGGGCGACATGCCGATCTACGTGGACGCGAACAGCGCGGACGTGTGGGCCCATCAGGCGATGTTCCAGCTCGCCCCGGATGGCAGCCGGCCGGTGGTCTCGGGGGTGCCCCCGGACGCTTTCAGCGACTTGGGTCAGCTGTGGGGCAACCCGCTCTACGACTGGTCGCGTATGGCGCAGGATGGGTACGCGTGGTGGGTCGCCCGCGTGCGCCGCGTGCTCGAGCTGACGGACATGGTCCGCATCGACCACTTTCGTGCGTTTGCTGCGTATTGGGAGGTCCCGGGGGACGCGCTCGACGCGCGCGGTGGCCGTTGGGTGCAGGGGCCGGGACGCGCGGTGTTCGACGCCCTGCGCGCCGCGCTCGGGCCGCTGCCCATCGTGGCCGAGGACCTGGGTGTGATCGACGAGCCCGTGCGCGAACTCTTGGCCGCGACCGGGTTGCCGGGCATGAAGATCCTGCAGTTCGCGTTCGGGGACGGCCCCGCGAACCCCTACCTGCCCCACAACCACGTACCGAACAGCGTCGTCTACACGGGCACGCACGACAACGAGACGACGCTCGGCTGGTGGCTGGGCACCCACGAGCGCGTACGGGACCGTGTGCGGCGCTACTACGGCATCTCAGGGAACGACGTCGTGTGGGACTTGGTCCGCTCCGCGCTCGAGTCGGTCGCGTGCTTGGCCATTGTGCCGATGCAGGACGTCCTGACGCTCGACAACGGCGCGCGGATGAATACGCCCTCGGTGGCCGAAGGGAACTGGGGCTGGCGCCTGCGGGCGGGAGACCTGCGCGACGACGTGGCCTCGCGTCTGCGCGGGCTCTCTGAGCAGTACGGCCGCACCTGAGAGAGACGCCGCGCGGCGGCATGGACGATGGAGACACGATGCGTCTGGTGAATCGACTCTGCGCGTTGGGCGCGCTGCTCGCGCTCGGCCCGGGGTGCCGCGGCTTCATGTACGGACAGACGGGTGACGTGACGACGCACTTCGCGGCGGAGCACGTCACGCCGTTCGTGATGTCCACGGACGACGCCGAGATGGCGTGCGCGTCCGGCTTAGCGATGGGCAACTTCACCATGTCGTTCGAGCGGGTCACGGACCGGCCGAACAAGGCGGCGCTGTCGGCGCTGGCCTCGGCCGCAAGCTGCGCCGAGGCGCACGCGTGGGAGGCGGAGCTGCGGTCGCTGCGCGCGCTGCGGGCGAACCAGCCCGAGGAGGCGCAGGACGCGCGCGTCGAGGAAAAACGGTGGCACGCGGTCGCGGCTCGGCGCTACGGCGCGGCGTGGACGCGCATGACGCAGGCCTTTGGGACGCCGGGCGGCGAGTGCCCGACGCTGGAGACGCCCGAGGACGAGACGCTCTACTTGGTCGGCCTGATCGCGGGGGGGCAGGCGGTCACGCACGATCGCGCTGCCGAGGGGCAGGCGGGCATCGCGCTCGACGTGCCGCGCTTGGCTGCGCGCGGCAGTGAGTGCCTCGACGACGCGCGGTGGTTCGGGGTGCCGTCTGCGCTCCGGGCCGCGGTCTGGCTGAGCGTCCCCGGCGCCGCGCCCGAGGGCGAGGACCCCTGGGCACGCTTGGCTGCGGCGGCCGAGCTCGGCGAGTCAAAGGGCATGCGGCTCGCCCGCGCGATTCAGATTGAATCTCTCGCGGCGGCGGGGCGTCTGGAGGACGTGCGCGCCGCGATCAAGAGCTACGCAGAGTCCCGCGAGAAGACGCTGACCCACGCGGCCTTCAAGCTGCTCGACCAGAACGGCCTGCTGCTCGTGCAGCAGATGTCGGACCGGATGTGGACCCGCGAGACGGGCCACCGCACGCCGCTCGGCGCGCTCGGCACGTTCCCCGGTGGCGTCGCGCCGACGACCGAGGACACGAGCCTGTTTGAGGGCCTCGGCGGTGACGCGCCCGCTTCCACGCCCTGAGCTCACTCAATCAACGACCTCCCCTGAACGTTCATCTGGAGACCTGAACACATGCGCTCACTCCACAGCCTCATCACGCTCCTCGCGGCGTGCTCGACCCTTTTCGGGGCGGGCACGGCGCTCGCCGGTCCCGCCAAGTCGCTCTGCGTCTACGACCCGAGCGGCGCGAACGGCGACATCTTCAACCTGACCAAAGACTTCAAGGCGGCCGCAGCGGGCTGGGGCGTCGACTTCAACGCGAAGCCCTATACGGACGAGAAGACCGCAGCCGAGGACTTCAAGGCGGGCAAGTGTGACGCTGTGGTGCTCACGAGCACGCGCGTGCGCCTCTTTCACAAGTTCGCGGGTTCGCTCGAGGCGATGGGCGCCGTAACGAGCTATGACCAGCTCCAGACGGTCGTGCAGCAGCTCTCGACGCCCGCGGGCGGCAAGCTGCTCAAGACGCCGGAGTATGACGTGCTCGGCATCTACCCCGGCGGCGCAGTGTGGCTCTACGTGCGGGACCGCAACGTGGACACGGTGCCGGAGCTCGCTGGCAAGCGCATCGCGACGCTCGACTACGATGACGCGGCGAAGACGATGGTTCGCCATGTGGGGGCGTCCCTCGTGCCCGCCGATCTGGGCAACTTTGCGGGCATGTTCAATAACGGCAGCGTGGACGCCGCCTACGCCCCCGCAATCGGCTACAAGGCGCTCGAGATGCACAAGGGCGTCTCCAAGGGCGGCGGTATCGCCAAGTACATTCTGTCGCACCTCACGTTCCAGGTCGTCGCCAAGACGGGCGCCTTCACCGACGAGTTCGCCCAGAACGCCCGCAAGTGGGGCGCCGACAACTTCACGCGCTTCCGCAAGGTCGTCGAGAAGGGCGACCAGGACATCCCCAAGGCCGTTTGGATCGACATCGCCGCGGGCGACAAAGAGAAGTACGACGCGATGTTCCAAGAGGTCCGCCTGCGCCTGCGGGACGAGTCGAAGGTCTACGACAAGGGCATGCTGACCCTGCTGCGCCGTGTGCGTTGCAAGGCGGAGCCCGCGCGCGCTGAGTGCGCTGAGCAGAAGGAATGAGCCGAGCGCGGCTCGTCCTCTCGACGCTGCCCGTCTTCGGGCTGCTCGTCGCCGCGCTCTCGTTTGATCTGGGCCAGCGCGTCAATGCGCGCCTCTCCGAGGTCGGGCAGGGTATCTGGGATGGCTACGCGCTCCTGCGCGTCGCGCCGGAGAAGCCCGCGTGCGACCCCGCGAGCTTCGTCGTGCCTGCGTCTGCGGCGCCCGCCTCTGCGGCCGCCGAGGACGACCTGCTCGCGGGGCTCGACGGCCAAGGGGACGCGCCTGCTCAGGACGCGATCTCCCCCGAGGCAGTCCGCGCGGCCAAGGCCAAGTGTGAGAGCCAGCACGCGCTCTACGCCGAGACGACGTCGAAGATCACCGGCGGGCTCATGGCCTTCGACGCCGTGCACGATGCGATCGAGCGCTTCGTCGTCTTTGGCAATGACGTGTTCACGGCGCTGCTGATCACGCTGTTGCTCGTGTGCTCGACGACGGCCTCTGCGCTGCGGATGCACATTGGCCTCCGCTCGCCCGCGAACCGGAGCGAGTACAACATTTCCGAGGGCCTGCAGCTCGTCGCTTCGCTCTTGCTCTTTCACTCGGTCTTTACGCAGTGGCAGATCGACCAAGCGGCGGGTGAGATGCGAACGGGCGGTGTCCAGTTCCATCTCTGGATGGTCGGCTTCGCGGCGATGGCGGTCGCGCACATCGCCAACCTCGCACGGCCACCTGCGGAACTCCCGTCCGGCGGCTCGACTGCGGGGGCGGCCGCGACGGTCCCGCTCTACGGCTTCATGACGCTCATCGCGGGCGGGTATTTCCTGCTCGTCGAGGACCACCCCGCCGGCTTGGCGATCTACACGCAGCTCTTGGCCGCGCACCCGCTCCTCTATATCCCCGTCGGGCTCTACGTGTGGATCGGCATGCTCATGAAGCAGACGCAGGTCGCCCCCATGACGTTCGACCTGCTGCGTCCGTGGCGCCTGCCGCCTGAGCTGCTCGCCTTTGTGGTCGTGGCGTTTGCGGCTGTCCCGACGGCCTACAGCGGGGCGTCCGGCATCTTTGTCATGGCGGTCGGCGGGCTCGTCTACCAAGAGCTGCGGCGCGCAGGCGCGCGGCGACAGCTCGCGCTCGCAGCGACGGCGATGTCTGGCTCGCTCGGCGTGGTGCTGCGGCCGTGCCTGCTCGTCGTGATCGTCGCCTCGCTCAACAAAGACGTCACGACGGACGAACTCTACGGCTGGGGTCTGTGGGTCTATCTGGGGACCGCTGGAATGTTCCTCGTCGCTACGCTCCTACTGCGGCGAGGCGAGGCGCCGATGCAGATCGCGCCGGTCGCCGAGGCTGCGCAGGGGATGAAGGCGGCGCTGCGTCGCCTCGCCCCGTATGCCGGCATCGTGGTGGGGGTGCTCGTCTTCTACGCCGTTGGTTTGGGCACAGTCGTCGACGAGCACACCGCGCCGCAGGTCTTGCCTGTGGTGGTGCTCGCGCTGCTGGCCTATGACCGCTACGCGGCGCGACGCGCGGCGCAAGGACCTTCGCCAGGCTTCGGGCACGCGGCCGTCGAGGCGAGCGCCGAGACGAGCGGTCACATCGGCGCGCTGCTCATCATGATGGCGTGCTCGGTCGCGATCGGCGGCGTCATCGAGCGCAGCGAGGTCATGCACCTGGTCCCGGAGACCTTTGGCTCACCGGCGGCTGCGATGGCGATCATCGTCGGCATCTTGGTCATCGTCGGGATGACGATGGACCCCTATGGCGCTGTGATCCTGGTGTCCGCCTCGTTCGCGACGGTCGCCTATCGCAACGGCATTCACCCCGCGCACTTCTGGATGGTCGTGCTCGTTGCGTTTGAGCTCGGCTACCTGACGCCGCCCGTGGCGCTCAACCAGCTCTTGGCGCGCGCGGTCGTCGGCGAGGCCGAGTGGGCCGATGCGCGCAAAGAGGGCACGTCGTTCTTCTCGCGCAACGAGTCCGTAATCGTGCCGTGCGCCGTGATGGCGGTCGCGCTGCTCACCGTCGCGTTCGTCCCGCTCGCGTTCTACTGAGCGCGGCGCCGGCCGAGCTCGACGAGCCGCTCGGCCAGCACCAACGCATCGACGGGCCAGTAGGTCCTCGGTCGAGGCCGGCGGACGCCCTCGAGGCCCGAGAGCGGGCGACACGTCAGCACGCGGTCGACGGACTGCTGCGGCCACGCGTCGCGGCCGTGGACTGCGCCGAGGAGCGCGCCTGCGATCGCCGCGTTCGTGTCGGTGTCGCCGCCGAGCCGCGCCGTCCAGGTCAGCGCCTCCATGGGGCGCACGTCGAGCTGGAGCGTCGCGAGGGCGTTCGTCCACGCGAGGCGTACCCAGCCCATTTGGTCGCTCATGTCGAGGCCGTGGTCGGGTCGGGCGGCGTGGGTCCAAGCCCGTACCTCGGCGGGGATGTCATCGAGAGCCGAGCGGCGCCGAGCCTCGTCAAGGACCTCGGGCGCGCCCGCGCCGGTTCGAATCGAGAAGGCGACGGCGTGCGCGAACAGGACCGAGGCAGCGGCGCAGGCGGGGTGCGGGTGCGTGAGCGCTGCGTCGGCCCGGACGGCGGCGTCCCGGGCGGCGTCATCCGCAAAGGCCAAGTGAACGGCGAGCGGGGCGAGCCTCATCAGCGCGCCGTTCGCCTGGCTCTCGCGATCCGCCGCCGCGCGCATGGCGTCGGCGCGCGCGCCCTCGGCCGCAGCGGCGCCGGGTCCACAGGCGCGGCGCGTCGTGTTCCCGATGTCGAAGGGCCTCGACGCGAACCAGTCGGCGTACGCCCAAGCGGCGGCCTCGGCATCGTATTGACCTTGAGCGAGGATGCTCCGCGCGAGCGCGAGCGCCATCTCGGTGTCGTCTGTGCACTGGCCGGCGATGGTGTCCCAACATCCGCCGTCGACGAGCTCGGACGGGCCGCCGCGGGGGTACTTGCGGGCGATGTCCGAGGCGTGTTGGAACTCGACGAGGCTCCCGAGCGCGTCGCCGATGCACTGCCCGAGCAAGGCGCCCTGAGCGCGCGCGAGCTGGCCGGCGCTCGCGCCGCGGCCGCCGGCGACTGGCCAGACCAGGTCAAGGCGCGGGGCCGGCCCTCGCGAAGCTTCGACGTCGCTCGGCCACGGCGCGCCGCTCAGCGCGACGGCGAGGGGAAGGGGGCCACCGAAGCAGCGGGTCGTGTCGTCGCTGGGGCGGTCGAGGGCGTAGCGAATGACCTTGCCGTTCTGGTCGACCAGCTCACCGCCCGCGCCGCGCAGCAAGGCGTGTCCGCCGGCGAAGTCGAAGTCACACGGGCCCGCCAGTGAAATGGCCGCCACGCCGTGCCCCGCCGCGACGCGCGCGAGCCGCAGCGCGATGCCGGGCACAGGCAAGTAACGCGCGGGGGCGAGGGCGTGCGCGGGCATCGCCGCGGCGCGGTCCGCTTGGTGCGAGACCAGCACGGTGTCTGTCCCAGAGAGCTTGCCGGTGTGCGCGAGCGGTGGAGCGTCCCGCTCGTTGACCTGCACAGGTCCGCAGCCCTCGGCCCACGTGAAGAGCGTGCCGTCGTCATCCGGCCAGTCGTAGGCGAGGACGACGCCGAGGACCGGCGCATCACCGCGCGCCAGGCCAATTGAGACTGCGGCGCCGCGAAAGCCTCGCTGCATCGCCGACGTGCCATCATTCGGGTCGACCAGCCAGAGCCACGGGCACCCGCTGGCGGGGGCTCGATCCTCTGTGTCGAGCTCTTCGCCGCGGATCCCGTGCTCAGGAAACACCGCGGTCAGGCGGTCACGAATCAGACGTTCGGCCACGGCATCGGTCGGGCAGTCGCCCAGCGCGCCGCTGGGACCCTCTGCGCGCCGCGTCTCCGCGAGCAGCACGTCGCCTGCGGCGCGCGCGGCGTCGATGGCCACGGCGAGCGCCGCGCGCAGGTCGAGGCTCCATGTCTCTGTGTGCATGGACGCAGACTGCGCGCATCGCGCGGAGCGGGTCAAACGTGCGATGCTCTCCCCATGTCGTCGCCGCTCAGCCGAGACCGCAAGGCGTCGCGCGCGCTCGCGACCTCGATGGGCCTCGTCGGCGCCCTGTGGAGCGCGGATGCAGCGGCCGGCAATCACTTCTTCCTCGAAGCCGCGGGCGGTCCGGCGACGCCGCTGGGGCGGGCGAGTGACGCGGGGCTGGGGGGCGGCGGTGGCCTGACGTTGGGCGTGGGCGGTCGCTGGGCAGGCACGACCCCGGTGTGGTACCTGACCGGTCGAGTCGCGCTCGACAGCCTCGCGGAGCGCGGGCCGGCGCACCTCGGTCGCGCGGAGATCACGCGGAGCGGCGTCGAGCTGGGCGTCGGCGGTCGCGTCTACCTGCCGGTCGCGGGGCCTCGCCTGCGCTGGTTTGGCGAGCTGGGGGGCGGCGAGCGGCTCGAGTCGGCCGAGGTCGCGCGCGCGGGGCACGCGACGCTGAACCTGCAGACGCAGCGGTTTCAGGTCTTCGCGCAGACGGGCCTGCAGTGGCGGCTGTGGGACAACTTGAGCGTCGGCGGCGCCCTCGACTGGGCGTGGATGCCTGACCAGCGCGGCGTCGACTTGGCGGCGCTCGCCGCGGGCGACGCCGAGGCGAACGCCACAGCAGGTCGCGGGCGAGCGCTCGCCACCGTGACGGCGCACTTCTGATGCGGTCCGCTCGCGCGCTGTGGGTCATCGGCGTCTTGAGCGCGCTCGTGGCGTTCGCGCCGCTGGCCGCGCACGCCTGGCAAGGCGGCGCCTCAGGCGAGATTGTGTGGGCGTCGAGCGAGGCGCGCGGCGCGCTGGTCTCGGCGGTCTTCGTGGGTCAGGTGGACGCGACGCGGCTCAGGCTCGTTGTCACCCTCGACCTGCCGACGGGCTCGGGCGATGGTGTCCTGACGCTCGACCTGCCCGAGGGCTTCGCGCGCGGTCGGACGGTCGCGCTGCCCGCCCCGGGGGCGCGCCTGCGCTACGCGGAGTATGCCGCCGACGGGCGCGTCGTCTTTGAGTCGACGCGGGCTGCGGGCACGGCACGCGCGCTCGTCGACGCCGCGGGGATGTCCCTGTCGCTCGACCTCGCGGTGTCCGACGCGGGCGGCCAGTGGCGGCGCGTGCGCGGCGGCGATGTGGGCCTGCCGACCGACCCCGACGATCCCGACGCCCTCGCGGCGGCGCGCGCGCGGGCGCCCTACGTGCTCGCCGCGCAGGACGAGCCTTCCAGCGACTCTGGCTGTGGCGGAGACGATGATGACCTCTGGCGCGACGACGCGCGGAGCGACGCGTCGGGCTACGCGCCAGACCAGACGGCGGGCAACGGATGCGGTCCCAGCGAGCCGAGCACGGCGTCGAGCAGCGAGGCCGACACGCTCGGCGACGGCGCCGATGCCTCGAGCGGCTGCGAGGGGGACGACGTGAGCGCAGACGAGACAGGCGATGACGGCTGCGGCGACACCTGCGAGGGGGACGGCCTCGCCGAGGCGTCGTCGAGCGCGCGGGTGCGGGCTCACCACGCGTGGGTCGGGCGCTGCGTCGCGTGGCTGCCGTGGGCGCTCGCGTTCACCGCGGTGGGCCTGATGCGCCTCGGGGCGCGCAGGGGTGCGCGATGACCGACTTGCTCAGCGCTCGCGTCGCCGCGTTGCGGGCGAGCGTCCCCGAGGTTGAGGTCGAGGTGTGCGCGGCGCTGGTTCGCGACGGCGCGCTCCTGGTCGATGTCCGCGAGTCAGACGAGCGCGAGGCGGGCAGCCCGCAGGGTGCGGTGGGCGTCTCGCGCGGTCTGCTGGAGCTGCGCATCGCTGAGCTCGCGCCGTCGCCCGGGCGCACGCTGCTCTTGGTCTGCGGGAGCGGAACTCGCTCTCTCTTCGCGGCCGAGGCGCTCCGGGCGTTGGGATACAGCGACGCGCGCTCGGTCCGAGGCGGTGTGCAGCGCTGGCGTGAGGCGGGGCTCCCGATGAACGCTGCGGGCTCGGCGGGCGGCTTGGGGGCGGGGGAGCGCGCGCGCTACGCTCGGCACCTCGCCTTGCCCGAGGTGGGCGAGGCGGGTCAGCTCAGGCTCAAGGCGGCCCGCGTGCTCTTGGTCGGCGCGGGCGGGCTGGGCTCGCCCGCAGCCCTGTACCTCGCGGCGGCGGGCGTCGGGACGCTCGACGTGGTCGACTTCGACGTCGTCGACCGCAGCAACTTGCAACGCCAAGTCCTGCACACCGAAGGTCGCGTGGGCCGCCTCAAGGTCGAGAGCGCGCGAGAGGCCTTGCTCGCGCTGAACCCCAACGTGACGGTGAACGCGCATGCCGCGCGGGTGACGGACGAGAGTGTCGACGCGCTCGTGGCGCCGGTCGACGTCGTTGTAGACGGCACCGACAACTTCGGCACGCGCTACCGCGTGAACGACGCGTGCGTGCGCGCCGGCAAGCCCTATGTGTATGGCTCGGTCCACCGCTTCGAGGGCCAGGTGGGGGTCTTTTGGCCAGCGTCGCCCGGGGGGCCGTCGTCCTGCTATCGGTGCTTGTTTCCCACGCCCCCACCGGCCGCGCTGGCGCCGAACTGCGCGCAGGTGGGCGTGCTGGGCGTCTTGCCGGGCGTGGTTGGGCTCCTGCAAGCGGTCGAGGCCTTGAAGCTGCTGCTTGGTCTGGGCATGCCGCTGGTCGGGCAGGTGGCGTGCTACGACGCGCTCGCGGCGGAGCTCTCGCGTCTGCGCGTGCCCCGCGCGCGGGGCTGCGCGACCTGCGGCACAGGCGTCACCGGAATGTGACGCACCCCCAAGGTCACTTCGGGCATCGTACAGCGCATGTACGCGCCCCACAGACGTGACCTGCTGAAGCTCGCCGGCCTGACCGCCCTGCAATGGACCGCACTGGGCTGTCGCTCTGCGCCTGCGGTGCGCCGTGACTTGAGTGCATCGAGCGCGCTCTCGCCGCCCCGCAGCACGGGGTTCGGACCGCTGCTCAGCACGCCGGGCGCGCTGCTCGACCTGCCCGCAGGGTTTCGCGCGGTCGTGGTGCAGCGCGCGGGGGTCGACACGCTGGACGACGGCCGCCCCGTGCCCGGCTGCTTCGACGGGATGACCTGCTTCGACGCGGGCGACGGGCGTTGGGTGCTGCTCCGCAACCACGAGATGGGCAACGACGCGTGGATCGATGAGTACGGCTACTCGGGCCAGCGCAAGGTCGTGACATGGAGCGCGGCGGACGCGCCGATCAACCCGACGAAGCACGGCGGCGTGAGCCGTGTCGAGGTCGACCGTGCGGCCTTGCTCGCCGCGCTTGACCGCGCAGACGCGCCGAAAGTCGTCGTGAGCACGCGGATGGCGCTCACAGGGACGGACTGTAACTGCTCGGGCGGCCGCTGGATGGACGGCTGGATTACCTGCGAGGAGACGGACTCGCCGGGCCACGGCTACGCGTTCCATGTCCCGTCTGCGGCGGGCGCGCGCCCCACGCGCCTCGAGACGTGGGGGCGCTTCAAGCGCGAAGGCATCGCGCGGGCCGCGGACGGCACGGTCTACATGAGCGAGGACCACCCCGCCGCGGGCGTCTATCGGTTCCGCCCGCGCAGCGTCGACGCCCCCTTCGACGAGGGCGTGCTTGAGGTGCTCTGCGTGCCGGGGCTCGCGGACACGCGCACGCTGCCGCCGGACCACCCGCTGGCGCGCGGTGAGGCCGTCGAGGTGCGCTGGCTGCCGGTGCCCGACCGACAGGCGCTCCAAGTGCCCTGTCGCGCACAAGTGCCTGAAATGACACGTTTTGCGCGGACCGAGGGCGTCCTCTGGGACGGCCAGCGCATCTGGATCAGCGCCACGGAGGGTGGGCGCCTCGGCAAAGGCCAGCTCTGGCAGCTGACGCCGAGCGGCGCCCGCGTGACGCTCCGGTGCGCGGTCGAGGTCACGGCGCCCGCACACCTCTCACTGCCCGATAACCTGGCGCTCTCGCCCTGGGGCGACGTGCTGGTCTGCGAGGACAACTACTCGTCCGACGCGACCGTGACCCATCAGCACCTGCGCGGCATCGACCGAGACGGCGCCGTCTACGACATCGCCCGCAATCCGCAGAACACGCCGGTGACGCCGGGCGAAGCGCCGGGCGACGAGTTCACGGGCGCGTGCTTTTCGCCCGATGGGCGCGTGCTCTTCGTGAACCTGCAGGGCGGGCGAGACGAAACGATCGCGATCACCGGCCCCTGGCCCCACTTGACGTGACCGCCGAGGCGGTCGACGGAGGTCTCCGATGCAAGCTTTGACGCTCCTCACGACGACGGGTGAGCAGGTCCCGCTCAGCGCGCTCTGGGCCGATGGCCCCGTGGTCACCTTCTTCGTTCGCCACTTCGGCTGCGTCTTCTGTCGAGAGCAGGTCGCCGAGGTGCGGGCAGCGCGCGCCGACTTCGAGCGCGCGGGGGCGCGAGTCGTCGTCGTCGGCCAAGGATCAGTCGAGGACGCAGCGGCCTTCGCGCGCGAGTTCGGCGACGGCCTTGAGGTCCTGACCGATCCGACGCGTGAGACCTACTGCGCGCTCGGCATGCGGCGCGGGTGGCGGACCGCGGCCACGCTCGGCACCGTCAAGCGCGCCGCGCAGGCGCTCGCCAAGGGCTTCCGCCAAGCCGCGCGGGTGCAGGGCGACCCGTTCCAGCAGGGGGGCGTGGTCGTCTTCGAGCACGGTGGGCGGGAGCGGTGGCGGTTTCTCTCGAACGAGGCCGGAGAGCACCCGCCGCTCTCGGCTGTGCTCGCCGCGCTCCCCAGCGCGAGCCACGCGCCTACAGCAGCGTGAGCTGACCAGCGGGCGGCGGGGGGCTCGCGGGTCGCCCGAGAGCCTGCTGGAGCGTGGCCAGCGTGCTCAACGCGTCTGCGTCGTCGGGCTGGTGTACGAAGAGATGGCTCTCGCGTAGCCCTCGGGCCCGCAGTTCGAGCAAGCGCGCCGACCAAGCCCGTGCGCGCACGGCGTCGGTCGGGTGCAGGCCGTTGCAGACCAAGCGAACGAAGAGGGTCGGCGTCGGCAGGCTGACGTGACACACATCGCGCCGCCCCGCGACGTCCGTGACCACAGCCCCCACAGCGCGTGAGGCGAGGGCCTCGAAGAGCGGCGCGGCGAGCCTACGTTCCGCAAAGAAGCCAGGGTGGCGGACCTCGAGCGCGAGCGGGAGCGCGCGTGGCAACGCGTCGAGCAGGCGCACGATTTCCGGCAGACGTGACGGTCCCACGGCCTCGTGGAGCTGCAGCAGGCTGGGCCCGAGGTGCTCCCCGAAGCCCTCGACGGCGTGAACGAACGCGCGGACATCGGCCGCAGCGGGCCGCAACCCCGGCGCGTGGGAGAGCGCGCGCGGCGCCTTTGGGCAGAACCGAAAGGCTGTGTTCTCTCGCACGGCCTCGGCCCACGCCGCGCAGCGAGCCCGCGTCGGGATGGCATAGAAGGTCGCGTTGAGCTCGACCGTGTCGAAGCGCGCGGCGTAGTGCTTGAGCCAGTCGGCCCGGGATGCGCCGCGGGGGTAGAGGTCACCGACCCACGCGGGCACAGCCCAGGCGGGCGCCCCCACGCGGAGCGGTGTCGTGAGGATGGGCGTCGAGGCCGCGAGCGCCGCGACTGACCGTGGCTCCAACTGCGGGAGCACAAAGTCGACTTGGTCGAGCGCGAGCGCGGGGTCCCGACCGAAGTCCATTCAGGCGCGCGCGAGCGCTTCCACGAGCGCGTCGAGGGCCTCGAGCTGACTGGCTGCGTGCGGCAGGCGAGGCAGGACCGCCGTGTGGGCGCCGGGGCGCGCGAACCGCTCCGCAAGCGTGGCGTGCGTCGCCGCCTCGTCGTGCTCGGTCTGCGCCAGCGTGGTGAGCGCGGCGCGCAGCCGCAGCGAGTCCGACGCCGCCGCATCGGGCAGGGGCGAGGGCGCGCTCATCACCTGATTCAGCACGCGACCGAGCAAGGGCACACCGAGCACGCTCCTCAGCCGAGCCTCCAGCGCGTCCGCCTCGTCCACCGCGCCGCGTTGGGGCGACGTCACCAGCACGAACCCGATCTGTGGGCTCCGCAGGAAGGCCGACATCGCGAGCTGGTTGCCGTCGAGCTGTCGGAGAAGCGGCGTGAAGAGGCCCAGAAAGGCCTGCAGCGCGCGACGTGTCTGCTCGCCGAGGGTGGCGTCGAGGACACGCTCAGCGACCCCTTCGGCGATGCGCCGCGCGAGCCCGCCCTCTTTGGGTGTGAAGACCTCGAGGATGCGCGGATCGAGGAACGCGCGGGCACGCTCAGGTGCCTCGAGGAAGCGCAGCGCGTTGCGGGCAGGTGGGGTGTCGAGCACGACGAGGTCGTAGCGGTCTTCGTGCACGAAGCGGTGCATGGCCTCGATCGCCGTGTACTCGTGCATGCCGGCCGCGAGGCGGGTGATACCGAGATAGAGCGGGTGAGTGAGCAGGCGCTCCGCCTCGTCCGGTGTACGTGCGAAGGCCCTCACGGTCTGGTCGGAGACGACCGAGGCGTCGAGCATCCACGCCGACAAGCTGCCCGTCGACGGCACGCCGAGCGCGGCCAATCGCTCGGCGCTGAGCGGCACAGGCTGCTCCGCATGCCGCGCGACCCCGAGCGTCTCCGCCAAGCGTCGGCTGGGGTCGACCGTGACCACCAGCACGCGGCGGCCGGCCCGCGCCGCCGCGAGCGCGAGGGACGCCGAGACCGTGGTCTTGCCCACGCCACCCGCGCCGGCGCACACGATGGCGCGCCGCGCGAGGACGCTCTGCAGCAGCCCGCTCACAGGGCGACCCCGACCAACGAAGTGGCCAGCGCGTCCACGAGCGCGCGCGTCTCGCGGCCCGTGAGGTGGGGCAGGGTCGCGGCGATTCGAGCGGCAGGGAGTCGTGCGCGCGCCTCGATGGCCTCTTGCAGGCGACCGAACGCGACGCTGCCACCCACCGGACCGTGCGCGTCGAAGAATGCGGCGGCCGCTTCGCGGAGCGCTTCGTCGCCGCTGAAGGGGTCGGCGGGCCAGCGGTTCAAGAGCACGCGAGGGGGTGGGAGACCTTCGCGCTCCAAGGCCTCGACCAGCTCGAGGGTCTCGGAGACCGGCAGAAGCTCGGGCAGCGCAACAATCCACGCAGTCGTGCGCCGGGGGTCGCGGAGCGTCAGCGTGCATTGGTCGAGCGCGCGCGCGACGGGCCCCGCCGAGATGATGCGGCGCATGGACTCGGGCAGGCGCGCCAAGCCGAGCGCGTGCCCCGTGGCGGGCAGATCGACGACGATGTGGGCGTAGTGGCCGCTGTGGGCCAGGTGCGCCAGGTGAGCGATCTGCCCGAGCTCGTGGAACGACGGCCCTGACTCCAGAAATCGGCGGACGGCCTTCGATCGAAGGGCGGCGGCAATGAGCGCGCCGCCCGGCAGGTGGCCCTTCAGAAAGGCCTCGTGACCCGTCATCGAGCAGAGCCGCGCCGCGTCGAGATGCGCGGAGAGCCTGACCGGCTCAGGCGGCAGCGCTTCCCCGCGGCCGAGCGTCGCGGCGAGCGCGGGGTGCTCGCCGACCGCGCGCGTGGTGGCCTCGTCCATCTCTACGACGAGTACACGGGGTCGAGACGGGGGCGCCGCCTGAGCGAGCGCCTGAGCGAGCGCGGCGGCGATCGTAGTGCGGCCGACGCCGCCCTTGCCCGCGATGAAGTGGAGTCTCGACTTACCGCTCATGCTCGCGCCTCAGTGCGCACTCTCGATGCCCGGAATCAGGGCGAGGATGCAAGGCCGCTGGGCGCGCTCCCCGACGAAATCTGCTACAAAGACCCAGATGCGAGGGGGAACGCCACATCTCGTCGGGCTCGCGCGCGCCACAGCGGTCGCTTGTGCCCTCACGGCGGCGTGCGCCGAGGTCATGCAGACGCCCCGGGCAGACACGAGCGAGGACGCGCTCGTCGGGACCGTTGGGCGTCGACCGACAAGCGACGCAGGGTGGGGCGATGGTGCTCGCCCGCCGACGACCGATGGCGAGGCCCCCAGCCCGGCCCCGAGCGTTCCCGGCAGCGCCGACCCGCCCGATCCCGGGAGCGAACCGCCGAGCGCCGCGCCGACCGCGCCGCCCTCGCAGCCGCCTACGGCGCCGGTCCGCGAGACGTGTAACGGCCTCGATGACGACGGGAACGACATCATTGACGACTTGGTGATGTGCCCCTGCGATGTGGTGCAGCGAGAGGGGCACGCCTACTTGGTCTGCAGCGTTCGGAAGACGTGGCCCGAAGGCCGCATGCTCTGCGAGGGCGTTGGCTACAAGCTCGTTCAGGTGGACGACGCGCGCGAGGACGCGTTCGTCTTTGGCGAGATGCGCATGCGCGGCTTCGGAGACACGTGGATCGGGCTGACTGACCAGGGCGATGAGGGCGCGTGGAAGTGGTCCGACGGGACCGCGCTCGCTTACACCCACTGGGACTCGGGCGAGCCGAACAACGGCGGGCAGAGCGGCGAGGACTGCGGCTTGATTATGGCGTCCGACGGGCGCGCGAGCGAGTGGGACGACCGCCCCTGTGACGGGCCTCGAACCTTTGTGTGCGAGGCAGCGCCGCTCCCCTGAGCCTCAGCCGGCGTCGAGCTGCGGGTAGGCCGCAAGCGTAAGGAAGTCGCCCAGCGTCTGCGCGGTCGACATGGCCTCGAAGAGCGCGCTCGCACGGTCGAGCGTCGCGGGCTCCGTGCCGGCCTCACGCAGCGCGCGCACCTCCTCCTGAATCACGCGCCGCACGAGCTCAGGGGTCACGCACGTCGTGTCGTCGAGGCGCGCGCCGTGCCGCTGCCACTGCCACACCTGCGCGCGCGAAATCTCCGCGGTCGCGGCGTCCTCCATCAGGTCGAACAGCGGCACGCAGCCTTGGCCCCGCAGCCAAGCGGCCGTGTAGAGGACGCCGACGCGCACGTTGTGCCGCAGCCCCGCCTCGGTGCGGGCGCCCCGGGGCGTCTCGAGCAGGTCGGCGGCGGTGACGTGCACGTCGGGTCGCTGCCGGTGAATCTGGTTCGGCGTCGTGAGGTGCGCGTCGAACTCCGCGCGCGCGACCTCGACGAGCGCGGGGTGCGCGACCCAGGTGCCATCGTGCCCATCCGTGACCTCGCGGCGCTTGTCGAGGCGCACGCGCTCGAGCGCGGCCTCGTTCCGCACGGGGTCCGCCTTGATGGGGATCTGCGCCGCCATACCGCCCATTGCGAA
>CANLBD010000047.1 GCA_947488215.1 Myxococcales bacterium
ACCGCAGGGCTGGCGCCCACGCGCCTCTTCGCTGCGGGCTTCGGTGAGCACCATCCGAGCGTACCGAACGCGGACGCAGCCAGCCGCGCACGGAACCGTCGGGTCGAGATCGTGCCTGTCCCGCGCTCCCGCGACGGCGCAAAGCCCGCGCAACAGCCCGCGAGCGCGCCGTGACGTCGCGTGTCGAGAACACGCTGGAGCAGCGAATCGAGGCCCTGAAGTCACTCGGCGCTGCGGCGCACGACGGCCCGGGCCTCCGCTTTATTGAGTCGCTCCTCTCAAAGGCCGCGGAGTACGACGGTGTCGTGGCTGAGCGGTTGCGGACGCGGGCTGCTGAGCGCTTCGAGACCTTTGAGGCGGCCTTCGACGCAGCGCGGGCCGAGGCGGCCTCGATGTTGCGCGCGCTGCAGGACGAGGGCGGCGACCCCGACGGTGCGTTCGCGGCGATGCTCATGCGGGGCGAGTTCGCAGCGCTCACAACTGAGGGGCCGCGCGCGCTGCGGCAGCTCAAGTCGGGCGCGACTGAAGCGCATCAGGACCGCGTGCGTCGCCTGCTCTCGCAGGTCGAGGCCAAGGGCGTGTTGTTGCCGGCGGAGCTTGCGGATGAGGCGCTGCGTGCGACGCTCGGCGAGGTACGCAGCGCACCCGGCGCAGACCGGCGCGTGCGTGAGGTCGGTGACCGCGTAGCGCGCGCGCTCTACCAAGAGGCGGCCCAGCACGCCCGCTCCGCGGTGGTCGTTGCACGAGCGCACGACAGGCTCTCCGACGACTTCGGGCACTACAACCCGCAGGCGCTCGTCGCGCGTGTGCTGAGCGAGGCCGAGGCGCTGTCACCGACCTACTTGCGCGCGCTCTTAGGGAGCCTTGAAGACCTCGCGGCCCTGCGCCATCTGCCTGAGCCGAAGCGACGCGCAGGGAAGGGGCGGTGAGCCCTCGCGGGTCGATCGCGCGGGAGGCCGCATTACGAGCCGCGCTCGACGCCTTTTTGGTCCGGTTTGACTATGCCGCGGCGCGGGCGCGTGACCCCGTCGCCTTCGCCCACCGCTACGCCGAAGCGGCTGATCGGGAGGTCGTCGCCCTGTATGCCGCATTGCTCGCTTATGGGCGCGTCGACCTGATCGCCCGGGCGCTCGAAGACGTGACCGCGCGCATGGGCTCCGCGCCGGCTCGCGCAGCGCTTGAAGACTCTCCGACGCAGGCTCGCGCGCGCTTCGAGGGCTTTGTCTACCGCTTCACGCGCGGCGAGGACCTCGCGCGCCTCTGGCTCGGTGTGGGCGCGGTGCTGCGCGTACACGGGGGGCTCGGCGCGTGCGTCGCCGCGCACCTGAGCCCAGATGCGCCCGACCTGCGCCCGGCGCTGCAGGCGTTTCGGGCCGCCCTGATGGCCCCGACGGCAGAGCTTGGGCCGCGGCGCGGCCTAGAGCACCTTGCGCCCGATCCAAGCAAGGCGAGCGCGTGCAAGCGGTGGTCGCTCTTGCTGCGTTGGATGGTGCGCGGCCCCGACGAGGTCGACCTCGGCCTCTGGGCCGACCTGGGGACCGAGCGTCTGCTCATGCCCATCGACACCCACATTCACCGCATCTCGACCTATCTGGGCCTCACGCAGCGCGCGTCGGCAGACGGTCGCACCGCGCGTGAGGTGACCGATGCGCTCGCGCGTCTCGACCCGCGTGACCCGCTCAAGTACGACTTTGCGCTGACCCACATGGGGATCAGCGGCGGCTGCCTGCGGCGCCGAGAGCCGACAGTCTGCGGTGCGTGCCCCATCGAGCGGCTCTGCCTGCTCGACACCCACGGCCGCGTTCAGACACACTCAGGACGACGTGACAGCCCGAGGTGAGGTCCGATGATGCGCGCGCGGTGGCTCTTATCGAGCGGTGTGGCCCTCGTGGGGTGCTTGGACGATGCGACGCCTCGGCGCGACCTTGAGTTGCTCGACGTGCCGTCGTCGCGCCCAGACGTTTCGTCGGACGCAGCGGCGGTCAGCGACGCGTCGTCGCCCGGAGACGCCGGCCCAGACGCGGGGGGAGATGCTGAGACGGACGCCTCGAGCCCGGCAGAAGACGCGGCGGTCGACGCTCGGGCCGTCACAGACGCCGCGCCCGAGCTCGACGCGGGCAACGGCACGCCCGAGGTCTGCAACGGCGAGGACGAGGACGCCGACGGTGTCGTGGACGAGGGCGTCTCGAATGTCTGCGGTGGCTGCGGCGGCTTGCCCGAGGAGGGCTGCCAAGCCTGGCGCGTCGAGGTCTTACAGACCGGAGAGGCGCGCGCGCAGCCGGGTCGCATCGTGGGCCTTCAAGGCAACACGCTTGGCTTCTCCGAGGTCGAGATCGAGGGCGGTCTCTGCGTCGCACAGACCGCGCCGCCGCCCCACCCAGACGCGCACCTCGGCGTCGTGAACGTGGACTCACCCGGGGTCGCGCTCACGCTCGTGCCGCGGGTCGACGCGCAGCGGGGCGGCTTCGCCTACGACCCGAACCCCGAGGTCGGCGCGCTTCAGGTCTTTCGGCCCGGGGATGCCCTCGACGTGCGTTGGGGCGGCGGGCGTCTGGTGGGCTTGGGCGCGGCGTCCATCGAGGGTCCTGCGGCGCTCGAGGGCGTGGACTCTGTCGCCCTAGACGAAGCCGTGGCGCGCGCGCAGGGGGTCGGCGAGGCCCCCGTCTCTCTCACCTGGGCCGCCCCCGCAGCATCGTCAACACGCTTGCGACTGTTCATCGGGGGCAGCGCGCCGATTTTCAATCGCAACGTCTACCGCGGCATTCGTCACTACACGTTGGACGCCTCGTTGACCGACGACGGCGAGGTGACCCTCCCCACAGCGTTGTTCGCGGGCGGCGTTGTCGAGAGCTCCGTCTGGGTCTACCTGCGCCGCGCGGCGCAGCGGCGGTTCGTGCTCGGTCCGCACAGCGTAGACGTCTCCGCCGCGTGGCGCGTCGAGGCGCGCGGCCGCGGAGTCCTTGAGCGGGACGAGGCGCCGCCGTTCGACATCGTCGCGCCGTCGCCTGATGTGCGCGCCGTGCGCTTCGGCGAAGCCGTTGAGGTGCGTTGGACGCCTGTGCCGGTCGGCACGGGGCCGCTGGATGTGCAGCTCGTCGCGTTCGACGCGGCGACGGAGACGACCCACGTCGTCGCGTGTCGCGCGCTCGCGCCGGAGTCCGGCGTCCTGCGACTGCCGGGTGCCTTGACCGCGGGCTGGCCCTCGGGCGCTGGCGTCGAGGCACAGCTCGCCGTCCAGCTTGAACTGGCCCGCGTCGCGCTCGCCACCCCGGACCAGGGGGCGATGGTGCATGGCGCGACGCTCCTGATGCAGCTGCGACCCTGACCGCGCTTCAGAAGCTCGGCTGAGGGTCCGGCGGCGGCTCGGGCGGTACAAGCTCGGGGGGCACCAGCGGGACAGTGTCGGCCAGCCCCCGGAGCGGCGGCGCCTCGCCGTTGAGCTCCTCGGGCGTCGCGGGCGGCCCAGACGCGACGGGGCCGGTCGGGCGGACGGCCTTGAGCTCGGCCTGCTGGTAGCCGATGCACCCCGGCAGGGTCGTCAGGACGAGCAAGAGCGAGAGCCAGCGAGCAGGGGCGTTCACTTCTTCTTGCCTTTCTTCGGGGGCGCGGCGCGCGGAGCGGTCTTGTTCTGCGGGTCCGCCTTGGCGAGCCAATCGCTCGCCTCGGGGTCGCGCGCGTTCCGGCTCAAGGCCTCGCGGAACATCCGGGCGGCGCCGAGCATGTCGCCTGTGCGCCACATCGTCGCGCCGCGGTTGTAGAACATGGCCGCCTCTGCACCGTCGATGCCGGTGCCCACCTGAAAGGCCTCGTCCGCCTCGGTGTACTTGCCCTTACGGTAGAGCGTGACACCGAGGTTGTAGTGCCCGCGGAGCAGGTCCGCTTGCTTCGTCGTGGCCGTGCGGAACGCCTTCTCCGCGCCTTCGAGGTCACCCTCCCGATAGGCCCGCACACCGCGGTTGTAGTGGTGGTCGGCCCATGAGGGGCCATAGACCCGAAAGTTCAGCCCGCCGCGCTCGAGGACGAGTTCGATCAGATGCGCCTTCTCGCCGGCGAGCGCGATCGCGGGGTTCATCTCGAGCTTATCGAAGTTGCGGTACCAGTCGGCGGCGTTGCTCAGCGTGTGGTTGGCCGTCACTGCGTACAGCGCGAAACGGACGACCTCGAGCGGCAATCGGCCCTGAACCCCGGCCGCGTCCTTCGACCACGTCATCGCGCGGGCGAGCCGGACATCTTCATTGTCAACGAAGGTGTCCACGCCGACCTCGCCGTCGCGCTCGCGCACGTATCGGCGCAGGCGCTGCATGTCCTCGGTCTCGATGCGCTGCACGGTGCGGAGCACAGCGAGGACCCCCGCGTCGTTGCTGGCGACAACGCTGAGCGGAGTTCGGCCGGCGGGGGCGGTCGTGCCGGGGCGCAGCGGCAGCGCCACGAGCGTCACGCGCTCGGAGGCGGCGTTGACGACGAAGCGCTGGTTCGGCGCGGCGACCCAGGCTGCGTCACCTGCCTTGAAGACCGAGCCCGCGTCGACAAGCAGCAGCCGCGGACCCGGGCCGCTCAGTTCGACCTCTGCTTCGATCTTGCACGCCTCACGGGCGTCGCACGCAGCAAGGGCCGCTGAGACCACGGTCGCGCGGTCGCCCGGCTCAGGCGGCCGAGGCGTGCGCTCGTCATCACGGCTCGGCGTCCCCGCCAGCGCGGGTCCGATGCGCTCTGAGAGGCGATCGACGAGCGCGTTGACCCCCGTATCGGCTGCGCTTGACGACGGGTACGCGGCGAGGCAGAGCGCCGCCAACGTGGCGACGCGGGTGGTCTCCTTGACCAGCAGGGCGAAGCGTTGGTTCATGGCGCTCTCTTAGCACGCGAGCGGTGTTTTTGAATCGAACTCAGGCATCGCCCTATGCTGCGTGCATGGTGGTCGTCGACTTTTTGACCCGGCTCGGGCGGGTAGGTGCGCTGTGGGCCGCGGTCGCCACGCTTCAGGCGTGCGAGACGGGCGCAGGAGAGCGCGGCGCGCCCACGAGCGTCGACGCGCAGCTCGACGCTGCGCTCCCCGCCGAGGACGCAAGCGCCGCCGATTTTGCGATGTACGCCCCGCTCGATGCGGGCGAACGCACCGATGCTGTGCCGGGCGAGGTCAGCTCGACGTGCGCCAGCGACGATGACTGCCGAGCGGGTGATGTGTGCAATGGGGCCCGCTGCGAGCCCGCAGCCCCTGCGCCCAACCCCGCTCCGGACGACGGCGTCACGCGAGCGGGCGTCGCGCGCTTCGACCTCGCGCCGACCTCGTTCGAGACTTGGACCGACCGCGCCTCAGCGGAGTGCCCGACAAACAGGCCGGGCGTCTATGACGGTGCGTTGACCCTTAACCCCGCGCCCGGTCGCTGCGAGGACACCTTCGAGGATACGGACGCCGACGGCGAGTTTGACGCCGTTTGGCTCGCTGGCGCGGGCGGGGACCGACCCGCGCGCCTGCTCGATGTCGGCAATCCGCCTGAGGGTCAAGTGCTCGTCGTGCGTCGCGGCGAGCGCGTCTGGGTGCTTGTGTCGCTGGATGTCTACGCGATTGGCCCCGCGCAGCTCCGCGCCCTGACGCACGGCGTCGCGCTGCGGACGGGTCTGGCTGAGGCCGCGCTCTCGGTCCACGCGACAGGCGCTCGAAGTGCTCCGGATGCTGTGGGACTCAGTGGCCCGACCCTCGTCGGCGCGGGCGGACGTGAGGCCCCCGCGGTGGCTCGACTCCTTGAGCGAGGTGGCTCCTTGTTCGAGCGACTCCCCCTGAGCTCGGGCGCGTCCGCGGCGTGGTGGCAGGGGGTCGTCGAGCGGGCCGCCTCAGCTGTTGAAGCGGCGCATCGAGGCGCTCTCCCGGTCACGATTCAGGTGGGGCAGGCCGCGCTGCCGCTCGCCGAGCCGGCCGCAGCGGCGCTCCCGACGTCGCTGGACGCGCTGCGCGCCGCGCTCGAGGCGCCGACGCTGCTCTCGCAGGATGAACGTTGGCCGCTGCAGCGCGATGACCGTGTCCGAGCGTTGCTGCTCCGGTCGAGCGCGGACGCCACGCCCGTCGCGGTCGTGGGCGCGTGGGGGGCCTCACCCGCGGGGCGAGTGAGCGCGGACGCCGCCGACCTCTCGGCCGACCATCCAGGGCACGCGCGACGCGCGCTCCAGAGCCGCTTTCCGGGCGCGTTGGCGCTCTGGCTCACGTACGCAGCTTCGGACGAGGTGACGGTCGGCGCTCGTGCTCTCGTGCCGGAGACGGACGCGAACGGGGCGCCGGTGGACGCGCAGGGCCTGGCGCTGCCCCCAGACGCGTCGCTGAGGGCGGCTCAGCCTGCGCTGGACCGCGACGCCTCGCTGGGTCGACTCCTTGCGGCTTTCGCCGCTCAGGCTCTCGAGCGGGCGCCCGAGGCGACCCCCTTGGCCCTTGAGCTCGAGCAGCGGGTCATTTGGCTCCCCCTGAGGAACCCCCGCTGGGCCCTCGCCGCTCACTTGGGCCTGGTACCGGGCCTGGGCGAGTGGCTCTCCGGGCGCAGCGACGCCGCCGTGTGGTCGGATGGCGCCGTCGCGCCCGCCTGCGGCGGCCTCGGGTGCTTGAGAAGCCGCCTTGACCGTGTCCACTTGGGTCCGCTGACCCTGCTCACCGTGCCCGGCGGCCTCGACGAGGGCTATGTTCGTGGACGCCCGGCGACCGACTTGGCGCTGGGCGACGCGCTGAGCGCGAACTGGCTCGATGTGGACATGAATGGCGTCGAGGACGCCTTGGAGGGCGTGCCCGGCGCTCTGAACCCTCAGAGTTTTGACGCGCTCGATGGCCTTGAGTCCGACGGCGTCTGGGTCGTGGGGCGCACGAACGGCGGCGTCGGGACCGCGCGCCCTCCCAGCGAGGTGGTGCCTGTCTTCGAAGGCGCGTTGCATCCGGACGCGACGCAGCCGAGCGCGCGCGCGCCGCGACAGGCGGGAGACGCCGAGGTGTCGCTGTGCGCGCTGGGCTTCGCCTGCGACGCGGCCTGGACCCTTGAGACCCTGTCCCGTGCGCTTCTGGACGCGCTGCCCGACGTGCTGCGAGACCGACGAGGAGGGCACTTGCTCGCGCTGGTCGACGGGCCCGCTTCGGACGACCAGCGCGGAGGCGCGCCGCGTGTGCCGCGCCGCTGGCGCGTGGTCGGCGTAGACGGCGGGCTTCGGGCCGAGGGCGATGCACTCCTGCTGCTCGATGACCGGTTCGCGTACCACCCGACCACGGACTTCTTTGAGCGGGGCGTTGCCCCGGGTGACGTGCTTGAGCTGCTCGACCCGCCCGCGGCGCGACGCTTGGTTGAGGGGGTCGTACCGGTCGAGCTCGCTCAGCACCCGGGCGCGGGTGATGTCTGGCGGGCGACCTCTCCGGACGCCGGCGACCTGGTGTTCAACGCCGCATGCGCCCTCTTGAACGGCGGGGCATGCCCGGCACCCCGCCCGCTCGATGTCACGCTTGACCCCTGCCAGACTCTGCCTTGCGGGGGGCGCTGAGCGGGAAGTTGACATGTGGTTTCATGTAGGCCACGGTGCGCTCATGGCAAAGTCGAAACCAAAAGCCAAGGGGGGCGGCAAGAGCGGCGGTGGCCGCGCCGCCAAGCCAGACGTCAAGGGCGGGGAGGCCATTCGCGGCATGCTGCTCGGCGCGCTCATCATCGCGGTGGTCAGCGGCTTCTTCATGCTGCCCGTTCGCGGCAAGACGACGTTCGACCACCTGCGCTCTGCGCTCGGGGCCTCGGGCGACAAGACCGAGCCGAACGCCACGACCAAGGGCGACGCCAAACAGCCCCAAGGCAAGCGGACGCGGCCTGAGGGCGTCAAGATCGCTGCGAAGATGCGCGAAGCGAAGCCGCTGGACCGCACCAGCGCCGAGGACGACGCGGCGCTCGACGCGCTCGCCAAGCGGTCGACCGGACAGCGCGCGCGGTGACCTCTTGAGCGACCGTGGGCCCGCGCCCGTATGGGTGTTGCTGTGCGGGCTCGCGCTCACCGCGCTCGGGTGGTCCCGGATGGTCGACCAGCGAGCGGAGCGGGCGCGCTCTCGGGCGCTCGATGTGGTGGTGACGTGGCGACCGCTTGGTATCGGGACGCCGACGTTTGGCGCGTTGATGCGGCGCGCGGCGCGGGTGGGCGCGCCGATACGACTTGAGCCGAGTGAAGTCGACGCGCTCGGCGACGCCGTCCACGTCGTCGTCCGAGGGGGTCGCTCGCCCGAGGAGGGCGTCGTGCTGAAGGTGCACATGGCCACGCGCGCGGTCGAACCAGAGTCGACAGCAGGTCAGTCTTGGCTCAGTCGACTGCCCGAAATAGAGAGCCCGCCTTGAGCGGTTGACGCCGATATGAGCCAGAGACCACGCACTTTTCTCGTGTTGGGGGCCGCCCTCTGCGCGGCGACCCTCGGAGTCGCGACCCTCAGTGTCGCTCAGGGTAAGGCGCAGGAGCGCCTCTACGTCGAGGGCGCGGCGGACACCGGGATCACAGCCGACACACCAGTCACGTTCGGCGCCTTTGCGACTTTGGCGCAGCGCGTCGGCCCCGCCGTGGTCTCCATCGAAGTCGAGGGGCGTGCATCGGCGGCGGACGAGGCGCCGTTTTCCTTCTTCTTCGGTCCTCCGCGCGGCGGCCCAAGGCCGAACGGCCCCGCTCCACAAGGCGCGGGCAGCGGCTTCTTTATCCGCGATGATGGTTACCTGCTCACGAACAACCACGTGGTCGAGGACGCCTCCGCGATCGAAGTTCGGCTTGAGGATGGGCGCCGGTACCCTGCGCGGATTGTGGGCAGGGACGCGCCCACGGACGTCGCCTTGCTCAAGGTCGACGCGCCGGGCGAGCGATTCCCGGTCGCGCCGCTCGGCGAGAGCGCGCGGCTGCAGGCGGGCGAGTGGGTCGTGGCGATTGGCAACCCGATGGGCCTCTCGCACACGGTCACGGCGGGCATCGTGAGCGCGACCCACCGCGGGGATGTGCACCCGGACGGCCGCGTGCGCTACGCCGACTTCATCCAGACGGACGCCAGCATCAACCCCGGCAACAGCGGCGGTCCGCTGTTCAACACCCGGGGCGAGGTCATCGGCATCAACACCGCGATCAACGCCGCCGCGCAGGGCATCGGCTTCGCGATCCCCGTCGACATGGTCAAGAAGCTGCTGCCCGGCCTCTACGGCTCGGGCAAGGTCGCGCGCTCGTGGATGGGCGTACAGATTCAGCAGGTCACCGCCGAGCTTGCGCGGAGCTTCGGCCTCGACCGGCCGCGGGGTGCGCTGGTCGCGGCCGTGGTGCCCGAAGGCCCCGCCGCCGCTGCGGGCGTCAAGCCGGGCGACGTGGTCACGCGCTTCGACGGCGCGCCGTTGCAGCGCGACGGCGATCTGGCCTGGCTCGCGAGCACGGCGGGCGTGGGCAAGACGGTCGAAATCGAGGTAGTCCGCGACGGCGCGCCGCGCACGCTCAAGGTCAAGCTCGACGCGCTCCCGACCGAGCCGGACGAGGCGGACCGAAAGGGGGGACCCGCGCGCGAAGAGGAGCGCGCGGGGCCGCTCGGGCTGCGCATCGGACCCGTTGACCCCGCGTGGCGGGCGCGCGCGGGTGTCGAGGGCGGTGTCGGCATCCAGCGCGTGGAGCCGGGGAGCGCGGCGCAGCGCGCGGGGTTGCAGCGGGGCGACATTGTCCTGCAGATCGACGGGCGCGAGGTGCGCGAGCCGCGCGCGTTGGCGCAGGCCCTCGAGGCGCTTCGACCGGGGCAGGTCGCGCGGCTCTGGGTCCAGCGCGGCGACGGCCGCAGGTTCATCGCGCTGACCAAGTAGGCGGCGGGCGCCCGCGCCCTTTGCACACCCGATCGCATGGAGTAGTGTCCCGGCGTCGCAGTGCACAGGGGAGACGCCGCACGATGGGTCGGTCGATGGCGATGCGCTTTTCGTGGGTGGCCGCGGTCCTCTTTGGGGGGGCGGCCGCCGCGCAAGACATCCAGAACTTTCGGCCAGCGCCGGGCACCTGGAACTACCTGACCGTCGAGGGGGGGCAGATCGCGCGCCACGCCGAGTTCGTCCCGTCGCTCGTCGTGAACTACGGCAACCAGCCATTGGTCGAGCGCCGCAATGGCGAGCTCGTGCAGACCGTAGTCGCCCACCTCGCGACCGCAGACGTCCTGCTCACGGTCGGCGTGATGGACCGCTTGGAGCTCACGCTCGACGTGCCCCTGTCGTGGGTCACTGGCAGCGTGCTCGAGGCCCAAGGCCAAGACGGCGTGGGCGTGGGCGACCTGCGCCTCATCCCCAAGCTCCGCATCGTTGGGCTCGAGACCGGGCAGGGCTTCGGCGCCGCGCTCTCCGTGCCTGTCTCGCTGCCCACCGGCTCGGGCAAGAGCTTCATCGGGGCGGAGCAAGCCACGGTCAACCCCAAGCTCGTGCTCGAGGCCCGCGCGCGGGCGCTGAGCTTCGCTGCGAACGGCGGCGTGCGGTTTCGTCCGGATACACGCCAGGTCTCGGGCACGACGCTTGAGCTCGGCACCGAGGTGACCTACGGCGCCGCGGTCGGCATTCAGCTCGGCTCAGAGGACTTGGTCCTGATGACCGAGCTGTTCGGCGCGAGCCCCATCGCGGACGTCTCCTCGGCTTCTCAGGCGAACCCGCTCGAGGCCGTGATGGGCCTGCGTGTGTTCACCCGGAGCGGCGGCGTGTTCACGGTCGGCGCGGGCACAGGTGTGGTGCCCGACTACGGCTCGCCCGCTTTCCGCCTCTTGGCGGGCTTCGCTTGGCACGACCGCGACCGCGACCACGACGACGACGGCCTGAATGACGAAGTCGACGACTGCCCAGACGACCCCGAGGACATGGACCGCTTCGAGGACTCGAACGGCTGCCCTGACCCCGATAACGACAGGGACACGATCCTCGACGCCGTCCGCTCGACGACGCCCAACGAGAACGGCGTCTTTGGGTACGAGAGCGGCCCCGACCAGTGCCCCGGCGTCGCCGAGGACAAGGACGCCTTCGCCGACGAAGACGGCTGCCCCGACGAGGACAACGACCACGACAAGATCCTCGACGTCGACGATAAGTGCCCGCTGCAGGCGGAGACGATGAACCGCTGGCAGGACGCGGACGGCTGCCCCGACGAGATCCCCGATACGGACGCGGACGGCCTGCTCGACCCGCAGGACAAGTGCCCGCGGGACGCCGAGGACAAGGACGACTACGGCGACGCAGACGGCTGCCCCGAGCCTGACAACGACGGCGACAACATCCTCGACGTCGCCGACAAGTGCCCGAACGAGCCCGAGGTCATCAACGGCGTCGACGACATGGACGGCTGCCCCGACCAGGGGCTCGTGAAGCTGACGCGCGCGCGCATCGAGATTCTTGAGAAGGTCTACTTCGACTTCGACAAGGCCAGCATCAAGCCGCAGAGCTTCGAGCTGCTCAACCAGGTCGCGTTCGTGATCGGCAGCAACCTGCAGATCAAGAAGATCCGGGTCGAGGGGCACACCGACAATAAGGGCAAGTCCGCCTACAATCTGAAGCTGTCTCAGGCGCGGGCCGACTCGGTCATGAAGTACTTGGTCGGCAAGGGCATCGACGCTGCGCGCCTCGAGGCCAAGGGGTACGGCGACCAGATGCCCCTCGAGGACAACCGCACGCCCGCGGGCCGGGACACGAACCGCCGCGTGGAGTTCGTGATCGTCGAGCAGGAGTGAGCGGCGCGGGGCTCAGGCCTCGAACGCGGCCTTCAAGCGCTTCTCGATGCTCGCCTTGAGCTTCGTCGAGTCCACGACGGCGCGCGCCATGAGGCCCAGCTTGACCTCGATCTGAACCGCCGATGGCGTGACCGCGATGGTCCCGCCCACGCCCGTGCCCTTGAGGGTGCCCGTCGGGCCCTTCCAATCGACCTTGACGCCGTACTTCGTGAGCATCTCTTCGAAGGCGGCGACGCGGCCCTTGGCGTCCTCGATGGGCAAGCTGTGCTTCTGTTCGACGCGGATCTCGGACACGGACGCTCCTGACGCTGTGGGTTACGCGACCGCGGCCGCGAAGGCGGCAAACAGGTCACCCGGCAGGCGGTGATGCAGTCGCCATGTGATCTTCATCGGTTTCTCGTCTGTATGCGAGACATACGTCGCTGGGCCCAGGAAGTAGAACGCGCGGTCATCGCCCGTGAGCCGCGCGAACAGGTGCACATGACGACCGAGCGCCGCGTGCTCGCGGTACCGACGGCCGGTCGGGCTGTCGGCGGCCGTGGTCGACTGGCTCTCCCAGTGAATCAGCTCGGGGCTGATGGCGTAGTCGTTGTAGCGGGTCGTCGGCGAGAACGCGCCGTCCGTCTTGTCGAGCGTGAACACGAAGACGTCCGTCGCGGCGCCCTTCACGTCCTTGACGCCCTCGCGCCAAGTAGGCACCTGCACGGTGTCTTCGGCGCCGTCGCCGTAGGCGGCCAGGAGCTCGAGCCGGCTGTATCGGGCGTGCAAGCTCAGGGGCACGTCCGCGGGCTCAGAGAGCGCCGTGGGCAGGTGAGTGACCCGCCGCGCGAGCACGCCGAACAGGGCGCGCAGGTCTGCGAGGACGCTCGGGTGGCACCACAGGCGAGCGCACGCTTCGATCAAGGGGGTCGCCTTGTCGATGCCCGCCATGGCCCCCATCAGAGGGGCGAGCAACATGCGGAGGCGGCGCCGCTCGAGGCGCGGCAGGCCGGCCACGTCCGGTGGCGTCTCGCCGCTCACGAGCGACTGAAAGGCGTCGAGCCGCGCTGGGTCGTCCACGTGGAGCAGGCGACAGACCGCCTTGCGCAGCGTCGTGCGCTCCGCGTCTTGGCCTGTGGGCTGGGCGTCGAGGCCCGCGTCGACGCGCAGCGCCGACCAGATTCGGCCGCTCGACGCCTCGAAGACATCCTCGAGCTCGAGCCCGGACTCTGCGAGGTACTCGTCGAGGCCGACGTCGTGGCCGTCGCTCGCGAGCAGGCGCAGCGCCTCGACCTTGCGGGGCCACTGCGACGGGACACCCTCGCGAATGCTGCGCAGCACGATCTCGCTCGCGACGCGGTCGAGCTCCATGTGGCAGCCCGCGGGGAGCAACGGAAACCCCTGCGTGACCTGCCGCTCGAGCGCCGCCCGCGAGCAGCGCAGGAGCGCCATGAAGCGTCGGTCGAGCCGAAACTCCTTGCGGTGGTGCCCCACGAAGTCCAGCACCGTGCACACCGCCTTGTCACGCGCCTTGCGCAGCCCGCGCCCGAGCTGCTGCAAGAAGAGCGTCGGGCTGTCGGTGGGCCTCAGCATGAGCAGCGTGTCGACGCTCGGGACGTCGACGCCCTCATTGAAGAGGTCGACGGAGAAGACGACGTTGACCTCGCGGGCGTTGAGCGCGCGCAGCGCGTCGCGGCGCGCGTCGTCCGGCGTGTCCGCCCAGACCGCCGCGGCGCGAACGCCCGCTGCGTTGAAGACGCGCGCCATGAACCGCGCGTGGTCGACGCTCACGCAGAAGCCCAGGGCGCGCATCTCTCGCACGTCCGCGACGCGCCGGACGACCTGCTTGAGCACTCGGTGCGCCCACGCATCGTTCGCCGTGAGCAGGTTCGTGAGGCCCTCGACGTCGTAGCCGGCGCCTCGGCGCCACGGGAGCTGACTCAGGTCGAGCCCGTCGTGCACGCCGAAGTAGGCGAAGGGCACCAGGCGGTGCTGGTCGATGGCGTCCCAGACGCGGAGCTCGGCGGCGATGCGACCCCCGAACCACTGTAGGACCGAGAGGCCGTCGTTGCGCTCGGGCGTCGCCGTCAGGCCGAGCAGCTCTCGCGGGCGGACGTGGTCGAGGAGCGCGGCGTAAGAGCGCGCGGCGGCGTGGTGGAACTCGTCGACGATGACGACATCGAAGTGGTCGGGCGCCAGGTGGGCGAGGCCCGCGGAGGCGAGGCTCTGGATCGACGCGAAGACGTGGTCGAACGCACGGGGGCGTTGGCCGCCCACCCACAGCTCACCGAAAGAGGCGTCGCGCAGCGCGTGGCGAAACGTGGCCTGGCTCTGCGTCAGGATCTCCTCGCGGTGCGCGACGAAGAGCAGACGAGCGCGCGGTAGCGTGTCCCGCAGGCGCGCGTAGTCGACGGCCGCCATCACGGTCTTGCCTGTGCCGGTCGCCGAGACGAGCAAGTTCGCGTGCGCGCCCCCGAGGCGGGCCAGGGCGATCTGCTCGAGCAGGCGCTCTTGAAACGGCTCAAGGCGCAGCTCCAGCGGGCTCAGCGTGAAGGCGGCGGGGGGGCGCGCGGCGGCCGTCGCCTCGGCGAACTGCTCGGCCTCGAAGGGCACGAAGTCGGTGTGCGCCCAATAGGACTCAAACACCGCGCGAAACTTCTCAACGATGCTCGGGTTGCGCGCCTCGGAGATGCGCAGGTTCCACTCCAGGCCCGTCTGCTGGGCGGCGTGCGTCAGGTTGGACGAGCCGATGTAGGCGGTCGAGAAGCCCGAGGCGCGATGAAAGAGCCAGGCCTTGGCGTGCAGTCGCGTCGACGTCGTGTCGTAGGAGACGCGGACGTCTGCGCCCATCGCCTGAAGGGCCTCGAGGGCGCGGAGCTCCGTGCTGCCCGTGTAGACCGTCGTCAGCACGCGCAGCGAACGTCCGCGCTGGGTGTGTTGCTCGAGGGCGCTGAGCAGGTCGCGCACGCCGGTCCACCGCACGAAGGCCATCACAAGGTCGATGGCGTCTGCGGAGGCGATCTCAGTGCTGATCTGGTGACGCAGGCTCGGCTCGCCTGGGGCGTTCGTGAGGAGCGTCGAGTCGAGCAGCGGAATATCGGGCGCGCTCACGCTCGCGGGGCTCCCATCGGGGTGACGACCGAACACTGCCTTGAGGACCTGAGCAGACGGGTCGGGGCGGTCGCCGCCCAAGTCGCACCGGGTCTCTCGCGCCACGAAGTCGACGAGCGCGCGCGCCAGCGAGACGCCCTGCTCGACGCGGTCCTTCTCCGGCAGGCTGCGCACCGCAGCCGCGAGCGCACGGCTCAGGTGAAACGCGATGCGGTCGTGGGCCTCGGCGGCGTGCAGGCGCTCCAAGTCCATGGCGAGGTCGGGAGAGGTCTGCAGCGACGCGGCGAGCGCTTCGGTGAGGAGCTGTTCGTAACGACCCAGGGCGGTGTGTTTCATGCCGCCAGGCTCGAGGAGAGCGATCGGTGGGGTCAAGCGGGAAGCGATTGCGGGGCGTCAGGGCGAGGGTGCCTGCTGAGGTCACGGCTGGTAGAGCAGCCTGCGGAGTGCGATGGTCTAACTGAACCTTTGGATGGGTGGAGCGCGTGAGACAGCGGATTCTTTGGTTGGGGTACATTCAAAGGACGGTTGTTGGGCTCGTGATGAGCGCGTGCTTGCTCCCGCCAGAGCGGCAGGGTCTCGCTGAGCAGCCGGACGACGTGGCCTTGGCGGACGCGACCGCGGCGGCTGACGTGCGCGCCGACGCGGCGGTCCTGATCGACGCGGCGACTGACGCGACAGCGGACGCCGCGGCGCTGAGAGATGCGGCGGCTGAAATGCGTGTCGACGCGGCAGAGGTCCGAGATGCGCGGCGCAGAGGCGAGACACGGGGCAGGAGTCCGAGTGCGCTGTAGACGACGACTGCGCTGCCGGGCAGACGTGTGACGAGGGCACAGGGACGTGCGTGGCGTCGGCCTGCGCGCTGGACTCGGACAGTGATGGGACGCAGAACTGCGATGATGATGCGTGCCCAGACGATCCGGGCAAGACGGCACCCGGCCTGTGCGGTTGCAGCCGGTCCGATGCGGACAGCGACGGCGATGGAACGCCGAACTGCGGCGACGCGTGTCTAGACGATCCCGACAAGCAGGTCGTTGGGGCCTGTGGATGCGGCGTGCCTGACGTCGACACGGACGGCGACGATGCCCTCGACTGCATGGACCTGTGCCCGAACGACCCTGAGAAGGGGCTGCCCGGCCGTTGTGGGTGTGGCGTGGCCGATACGGACATGGACGCGGACGGAGAGCCGGATTGCAGTGATGCATGCCCGAGCGACGCCAACAAGGTCGCGCCGGGCGTGTGCGGCTGTGCGGTGGCGGAAAGAGACAGCGACAACGACGGGACGCCGAACTGCAACGACCAGTGCCCGAATAGCGCGCCGAAGGTCGCGCCGGGGGTCTGTGGTTGCGCGGTGGCAGACACCGACGGCGACAACGACGGGACACCGAACTGCAACGACACGTGCCCAGATGATCCCGACAAGCAGGTCGCCGGTTTCTGTGGATGCGGTGTTGCCGACACAGATA
>CANLBD010000048.1 GCA_947488215.1 Myxococcales bacterium
CACGCTCGTCTCGCCCCTGCGGTCCGCCGATCCCGAGGCGTGGACGGCGCAGGCCCGCACGCCGACGTCCGGCAGCTTTCGCGTCGTCTCCATTTTCGACGCTGGCTTTCACGAGTACGACTCGCGGCTGGTGCTGATGACGCTCGAGGACGCCCGCACCTTCTTCGGTCTGGGTGACACGATCACGGGGTTCGAGGTGGCCGTCGCGGACGCCAATCACGCAGACGTCGTCGCCGAGCAGATCAGGACGCAGGTCGGTGAGGACTACTCCGTCATGGACTGGCGACGCCAGAATCGGAACTTGTTCACGAGCCTACTCTACCAGCGCGTGGTCATCTTGATCGTCCTGTCCGTCATGGTGGTGCTCGCCTCGTGCCTCGTCTCCGTCGTTCTGGTCATGCTGGTGATGGAGCGACAGCGCGAAATCGCGATCCTCAAGGCCATGGGCGCGACTCCCGGCCGCCTGATGCGGGTCTTTCTCGCTCAGGGGGTCTACATCGGCGCAACGGGCACAGCGCTCGGCGTGGTCCTCGCCTTCATCTTCTGTGAGGGCTTTCTGTCGCGAGGCGTCGCGCTCGACCCGAAGGTCTACGGGATCGCGCGCCTCCCTGTCGTCTTCGATGCGGCGGACTACGCGATCGCCGCGGCAGGGGCGCTCATCATCACGGCGCTCGCTGCGGTGGTGCCGGCGTGGCGCGGCGCCCGCATGGATCCGGTCGAGGGGCTGCGCGTAACCGCTGGCGAGTAAGTCGTCCCGTGACCGGGACGCGTTGATCTCGCGGGTGTCGTGTGATAAGCGGGCAGGCCATGTTCGCCCACCTCTACTCACTGAGCGCCCGAGTGGCCGGATGCGCGGCCTTCGCCGCGTCGCTGGCGGCATGTGGTCCGTCTCAGGCCGAGCTGAAGGCGCAGCGCGAGAAGGCGGACTACCACTACCAGCTTGCCTACGGCTTCTACTTCGAGAAGCCTGGCCAAGGGGGAAACCCCGAAGCCGCGCTGGTCGAGGCGCTCAGAGCGCTCGAGGCGGACGAGACGCACGCCGAGGCGCACTTTCTCGCGGGCCTGATCTCCATGGGCCGCGAGCAGTTCGTCGACGCCGAGCGCCACTACCGCCGTGCGATTGAGCTCAAGCCCGATTTCTACTTCGCAAAAAACAATCTGGGGGCCACGTACATCGCGATGGCCCGATGGGACGACGCGATTAAGGAGTTCGAAGCGCTCGTCCAGACACCTTTCTACACGACGCCCGGCAACGGGCATAACAACCTCGGCTGGGCCTATTACCAGAAGGGCGACCACGAGAAGGCACGTCACCACCTGACGGTGGCGATCCAAGTCGCGCCCGCACTTTGCCCCGCCTATAACAACCTGGGATTGGTGTTGCTCGAAGACAAGGTCGAGGAGCGCGCAGAGAAGTACTTGGGCGAAGCCGTGAAGCGGTGCCCCGAGTACGCTGAACCCCACTTTCACTTGGGGCGGCTCTACGCACGACGAGCGGACGAGGCGCGCGCGAGCGCGAGCTATCGCCGCTGCCTTGAGCTGTCGGACGGCACACCGCTCGGCGACCGCTGCCGCAGGCCTTTGGCCTCGGTCAACGGGGAGGTCATCCATGACTGAATTAACGAACCAAGAGTCCATCTCGCCATCGGCGGGGAGCGTCCTCGCGTCCGCACGCCTGCGGAGCGGCCTGTCTCTGCAGGATGTCGCTACGCGCACGCGGATCTCGCGCTCGACGCTTGAGGCCATCGAGAACGAGCGGTGGTCCGAGCTGCCGGGCGATGCCTATGTACGCGGATTCGTTCGGATTTACGCGCGCGAAGTCGGGCTCGACCCGCGCGTGCCGCTCGCGCTCATGGACGGCGCAAAGGCCGAGGTCGTCGTCGCAGAAGAGGCAGCCACGCGCGCACAGGACGCGGCCGAGCTCGCCGACACGTGGTCGACGGTCCGCGTTCGAGCGGCCTACGCCCTCGTCGTTGGGGCGCTGATCGCCGTCACGATGGCCACCCTGTTTTCGGTCTCGCCGCCGAAGCTCGAGGCGAAGGTCCTCGACCGCGGCGCGCCGGGCGTCACCCGCCCTTGACGGGTCGTCAGCGCACGGCTGCGCTGGTCCTCAAGACGCGAGCGTTCGGTGACGACGCGCTCATTGTCGACCTGCTCTGCGAGCAGTTCGGCCGCGTCAGCGTGGTCGCCCGGGGCGCACGCAAGTCGGTCAAGCGGTATGGCGGGGCGCTTGAGATGGGGGCGCGGCTCGACACCGAGGTTCGTTTCGCGCCTGGCCGTGACCTGCACACGCTCGGCGCCTGTGAGGTGACCACGCCGCTGCGTAAGATCCGCGAGGACCTCGACCGCATTCACAGCCTCGCCTACCTCCTTGAGCTGGTGCGGCTGTCGACCCGTGAAGGTGCGGGAGACGCTGCGCTCTACACACTCGCCTGCGGCATGGTGGACACGCTCGAGCAGGTCGGGCCGACGCCGGAGCTCTTGGCGCTGTGGGACCTCGCGCTCTTCGGTCGCCTCGGCTACGGGCCTCCTTCGATGGCGGGCCTGTCCGACGCTGCGCGCGCGACTCTTGAACGCCTGAGCGCAGGAGATGCGGAGGCCCGCTTCGCCGAGAGCGACGTTCAGGGTGTTCGCCGCCACTTCGATCATCAATGGACGCGTGTGCTCGGCCAAGCGCCCAGAAGCGCGCGCTTTCTGGCGGCCTAGCCGCTTTTTTCGCAAACAAGACAGGAGCAGTCGAAATGAACGCCATGCCCCCGCGGGTCGCCGTTTTCGCATTCTTGGCCGTGGCTGGAGCGGTCAGCGGCGCAGCTGCCCAGACGTCCGCCACCGCCACGGCATCGACCTCGTCCCCCGAGTTGACGGCGGCGCTCAAGAGCCTCAAGCCGGGTGGCCCTGACCTGCTCGCTCAGCTCAAGACGAACATGGGCGAGATCCGTTGCAAGCTCTTCCACAAGGAGGCACCCGCGACGGTCGCGAACTTCGCGGGGCTCGCCTTGGGGGAGAAACCCTTCAAAGACCCCAAGACCGGCTCGGATACCAAGCGTCGCTTCTACGACGGCCTCACGTTTCACCGCGTCATCCCCGACTTCATGATTCAGGGGGGCGATCCGCTGGGAGAGGGGACTGGCGGCCCCGGTTATACGATTCAAGACGAATTTGGCCCGGGCCTCTCGCACAAGGCGGGCACGCTCAGTATGGCGAACGCCGGGCCCAACACGGGCGGCAGCCAGTTCTTTATCACGGAGAAGGCGACGACGTGGCTCAACGGTCGGCACGCCATCTTCGGCGAGTGCAAGGACATCAGCCGCGTCGCGCAGATCGCGCGCGTGCCGGTGGGTCCGGGGAATCGACCGCAGGAGCCGGTCAAGATTGAGCGCGTCGAGATCAGCTGGGGCAAGTACTGAGACCGCTGCGTCGGGCCGCGTTCTTGCGGCCCGAGTGTAGGGCGAAGTAGTCTGCAGCCATGAGCGCCGCCCTCGCAGACACCGACGCCGCACGCGCGCCGACGACCGACCAAGCCGGGGTCTTTCTCGCGGCGGTCGAGTCGAGGCGACGAGCCGTGCTCGCAGCGTTGGAGCGCGTGCCCAAGCGGGACGTCGTCGCCGAGGTCGTGTTCGATGTGCTGTCTCATGTCGCCCTCAACGCCGAGGCCGTGCTCGAAGGGCCGCTGGTCGACTCGTTCGCACGTCGTCACGGCGTAGACATCGAGGCACTCTCGCTGCCCGCGACGCTGGGGGGCGGCACGCTCCGCGCGTTGTTGCTGCAGGGGGAGAGCACGAAGGGGCCGGGTCTCGAGGCCGTCAACGCCCTGTTCACGCTGGGGTATGCCGTCAAGCTCGCGCCGCTGGATGTGGTGGAGCGACGGAACTTTACCCTGCGCGTGGTCGCGATGCTCCCGGGGGTGGAGCGCGCGGGGCCGTTCGTCCTGAGCGATTTTCTCGACGTCGTGCTGAACGAGGAGGACGCCCTTCGGTTCTGGCAAATCTACGTCGACCGTGTCGCCGCAGAGGTGGGGCGCCGTGGCGCGGCGCCCGAGGTGTCGACCACGGAGCCGTGGCTGCTGACCCGCCTCCTGGCGCTCCACGCCGAGGGGCCAACGCCGCCTCGCGGAAGTTGGTTGACGCTGTTGCGGCACGTCAACCGTGTGCTTCAGGCGCACCGCCACCGGTGGCGGTTCGTGCGCCACCTGGCCGAGGGGTGCCATGAGCCGCGCATGTTGCATCACCTGTGCACAGCGCCTGCGATGGTCGAAGACCCCGAGGTGCTCCCGGTCTTCTTGGTGCGCGGCAATGGGCGCTTGGTTTCCTGCGCGCTCATGACGCTGCACGCCTATCCGGACGCGCACGCCGCGGTCGACGCAACGCTCGATGAGCTCTCCAGTCGGCCGTTCCAAGAGAGCGGGCCGCGCTTGGTCGAAATCTACGCGCAACTGAGCCTGCTCCCGGCGCTCCTGCGCGGAAGCGCGCTGGAGCGCCTGTATCGCGGAATCAAGCAGCTCGCGCAGGCTCAGGTCGCGTCGGGCCCGTTGGACGCTCTCCCGGGCGGCGTGGGGCGCGACGCCCGCGCTTTGCGGCACTTGTTCTTACTCGTCGAGGTCGAGCCGACTGTGCGCGCGCGTGACGCCGTCGTGGCGGAGCAGTACCTCGCGCGGGCGCTCACGACTTGGACCCAAACCTTCACACCGTCCGGGACCGACCACCCCCTGAATGACGCCGCGTGGCGCGACATCGTCGTTCGCGCCGCAGTATCTGACCTGACGCACAGAGGCGACGCCGCGCTCGCCCGGTTCGAGGCTGCGCTCGTGGGGCTCGCGCCCGCAGCCGCTCAGTGGGGCCAGGGCGAAGACGCGCGCGAGCAGTACCTGATGGTGCGGTTCGTCACGCGCTTTGGCACGCTGTGGCTGCAAGTCTGTCGAGCGCTCCAACGGGGCGGCGCGAGCGCGACGCTCGTGCAGCAAGCCTATGCGCTGCTGGTCCGCGCATACTGCGCTCACGAGCTGCACGCCCACGGCACGGGCGCCTTCGGGGCCGCGGAGTACGTCGTCCCGAGCCTCTTTCCTGACCTGAGTGGCGAACGGACCATCGCGGACGCCGGCCGTCTCCGCGCTGCGGCAGACTTGGTCGCTCAGATCGAATCGTCTCTGCGCGCGGGGCCCGAAGCCGAAGGCGAAGTCGAACCGCAGGTGGACTTCGCGCGTCGCCGCCCTCGACTCGTCCCTCAGCCGGACGAGGTCGGCGCACTCGACGCCGACGTGAGCCTCGAGAGCGCGACTCCGTCCGCCCCGAGCTTGGCTGCGCAGGAGCCCGCGACGCCGCTGCTCCAGTTCAAGCCCACGCGAGGGGCGCCTCTGGAGACCCTCGGCACAGTGGCGCGGGGCCGAGCCGGTGCAGTCTCGGCTGTCCTCTCTGCGTATACCGGCGTCACGCTGCTGAGAGAGGCGCTCGACTCGGTCTTGAACTTCGTCGGCGTGCGGACTCAGGTGCGGCTGAAGCTGACCGACCAAGAGGTCATCGTCGCGCGCGTGTCGGAACTGGAGGACGAAGTCGAGCTCTCAGACGCCTGGAGTTGTGCCCTGGCTTCACTGGAGTCGGTGCGCGTCACCCAGCGACTCCAACGCTTCTACGCCGTCTTGGGCGCAGGCTGCTTGGGCGTCTCCGCGCTCGCGGGGGGCCACTTGATGTTTGTGGGCCTGCGCGGCGCGGACATCGGGATGGCAGGGCTCGGCGCGGGCCTCATCGCGATGGGGCTCACGCTCGATGCGCTCCTTGGACGCGTGGGGCGGCGCCACCGCGACACGCTCGAGGTTGAGCTCAGAGCGGCGGGCCGGAGCGACCGCGTTCGCGTGATGGTGGACGCTCGAACAGGCGCTCAGCTGCTCGACGCCTTCATGGCGCACGACGCCGCCCAGCGAGAGCGCGAGCAAATGCGTCGGTGGAGCCAAGTCGCAACGCCGATCTTCGACGAGGAATAGAGCCGACCGTCAGGGGCGGTTGGCTTCGGCGTTCAGCTTGTCGCGCAGGCCCTTGCCGTACTGTCGAATCGAGCCGACGAGCATGCGGAGCTCTTCAACCCGCTTGCTGTAGAGCGCGAGCACGTTCGCGGAGCCGCTCTCGAGGAGCTCGCCCTTCTTGACCAAGACGATGTGCTGCACGGGCACGTCGCGCGTCTCGCCGCTGCGAAACTTGACCTGGACGACGTTCGTCTGACCGTCATCGCTGGGGCGAGGCTTGCCGACCACAGCGACCATGGACGCGTCGGGGGGAATGTACCGAAGCGGCGGGGTCTTCGCGTCCACGGGCTGGAAGTAGGCCGCGAAGTAGAGGTTGTTGCTCCACGAGTCGCCCTTCTCGAGGGCCTCAAGCTCCGCCTTGTCACGATTGAGCGTGAACTTGCGGTGTTCGAGCGTGAGCTTGAACAGACGGTCGATGTCCGCGACGGCGCGCCCCATGTCGCCCGTGATCTCCGCCGGGAGCGGTACGCGCGTCGAGAGAATTCCGCCCGCATCGACGCCGGGCAGCGTCTCTGGCAGGGCGCTGACGGTCTGCCAGTCGACCTTGCGCGGGTCCATCCGCTCGATCAGGTTCGCGAGCTCTTCCATCTGCGTAATCAGCGGCGTGACGCGGTCGCGGACGTTGGCCGCCTCGACCTTGCGGTACTTGATGAGCTCATTGTCCTTGAGGTTGCTGCCTACGCCGAACGCCACGAACGCGGTCACGGCCATCGTGACACCCGCGACGGCCACGAGGAGCGAGGGCTTCACGCCCTTCGCCTTGTTCTCGACGCTGTTCAGGGCCGCTTCATCGGCGGCCGAGAGCGCGACGGAGATCGGCGCTGATGCGAGAGGATTGGCGAGCCGCTCCTTGCGCTCGGCCTGAACGGCCGAGATGAGGGGCTTCACGCCGGTGGACTGCTGCTGAAGGGGGGCTGCGGGGGCAGGCTCGGGCTCAGGTCGCTTGAAGAGGTCAGCGCCCAAGTTGAGGCCGCCGGGAGGAGCGCCACTCGGCGGACCCGGCAGAGTGCGCGGTCCCGCGATCGGGGCGGGGGCGGGGGCGGGCGCTGTGAAGACCTCGGGCGAAGGCATCGGGATCGCTTCGGTCTGGTCTTCGTTGCCGAACGCGCTTGCAGACGCCTGAGGCTCGATTCGAACGACCGCTGTCGCTGCGCCGATCGAGGCGTCGGACTGGTCGTCGAGAGGGGCGCCGAAAGCGGATGACGCCCCACCGGCAGGCCCGACGGGCTTCGCGCCTTTGTTCAGCGAGCTCAAGCGTGCCTTGAGGTCGCTGATGTCCTTCACGCCCGGCTTCTTTTCGCCGTTGCTCAACGCCGGCCTCCATCGTCCATAGGATGGCGCGCAAGTTAGCCCCCGGTGATCACCTCGGTCAAGGGGTGTTCGTGCGCGCATGCCGCGCCGCTGGCCGCTTTCTGCGTCCTTGCGAGCGCTTATCGGGCACCGTTATGGTCCGGCTTGAAGCCTATCTGGGTGAGGAGCACCGTGAGCCGATTCTTGAAGTACACGACGAGCGCCAGCCGTGTGGCCACAATCGCAGTTGCGAGCCTCGCCGGGGCGACCACGACGGGGTGTGACGGCGACTCGACGACGTCCTCTTCGCTGGAGGCCGCGGTCACGGCGAGCGTGAGCGCAGGCAACGCGCCCCTCACGGTCAGGCTCTCGGCGCAGCACACCGGCGGCCTGCAGAGCGCCTTCGAATACGGATGGGACTTCGCCGATGGTGAGGTCGCCGCGGGCCCGGAGTTGAAACAAACCGAGCACACGTTCGAGAGCGCTGGCACCTTCGCTGTCGAGCTTGAGGTGCGCGAAATCGGCGGAGGCACCGGCAGCGCGACGACGACCATCGAAGTCTCTCCTCCCGCTGACTTGTTCGTCCGAGACGTCTCCTTCGATCCGAGACGCGTCTCTCCGGGCGCGACGATCAACGTCGTCGGCGGTCTCGGCAATCAGGGCGCGCCGGTCGTCGGCAACTGGACCTTGAGCTATGTCCTCTCGGCGGACGAGGTCATCGACGCGACGGACCTCGTCGTCAGCGCTTTCGAGCGCACGGGGGATCCGGCGAGCGCGCTCGAGTCGCTCGAGCAACCCCTCACGCTGCCTGCCGACCTCGCGAGCGGGTCCTACTTCGTGGGCGTTGTCGCCGACCTCGCGGGGGCTGTCGGCGACTCGGAGCCCACGAACAACGCGGCGACCGCGCTCTTTACGCTCGAGGTGCGGAACACGACTGAGCAGGCGCCTGACCTCGTGGTGTGCGGGCTGGGAGTGCCGTCGTTCGCGCTTCTGGGTGCAGACGGCGCGTCGGTTCAGCAGGGCGACCAATTAGAGGTGGAAGTGTGCGTCGGCAACACGGGGAACCGCCCCGCCATCTCGGCCGATGTGGTGCTTGTCCTGAGCCAAGACAGCGTCTTCGATGAAGGGGATCGCGTCGTCTTCGAGCGTACAGGCCTGGCGATCGGCGCAGGGGAGACTTCGCGGGAGACGCCGCTCATCGACATCCCCTCGGACCTGTCGCCCGGCCCCTGGTTCTTGGTCGCAGCGACCGATGTTCGAGACGAGACGACTGAGCAGGTCGAGGACAATAACGAGCGCGCTCTGGCGCAACCGTTTGAAGTCGTCGAGCCGGGGTCGGTCGAGGGTGTGGATCTGGTGGTGACGACCTTCGACGTGGACGGTGAACGCGCCTTCTGGGGGCAAGCGGTCGGCGCCCGCCTGCAGGTCACCAACCGCGGCCAGACGCCCGTCGCGCGCAACTTCGTCGTGCGGGTCGAGGCTGAACCCACGGACGGTCGCTCCGCGGTTCAGGTCGCATCCTTCAACGTGCCGAGGCTCGAGGCGGGCGCCTCACTCGCGCTCGACGAGGCAATTACGATCAGCCGCAGGGTCGAGCGCGGTCGGTATTGCATGCTGGCCACGGTTGACCCCACGAACAGCGTCGGAGACGCCAACCCGAGCAATAACCGGCGCCGCTCGTCCTGCTTGGAGCTGGGCGGTGAGCCGGTGCTCGACTTGGCGAGCCGGGGGGTCATGTTGTCGACGACTGAGATTCAGGTCGGCGAGACGCTGACGCTCCAAGGTGAGCTCCAGAATCTGGGGACGGACCCCAGCGGGCCGTTTGAGGCCGCGATCGTGTTCAGCGCAGACGTCGCCTTGAGTGCGGGCGACCCGACCGTTCAGCGGTTCGACGTCGAGAGCCTCAACGGGGGAGAAACGCGGCCGGTGAGCGTGGACGTCGTCGTGCCCTCAGACCTCGACCGGTCTGTGGGGGCGTGGCGTGTCGCGCTGGTCGCCGACCCTGCGAACCGAGTCACCTCGGAGCGCAGCGAAGAGAATAATGCGGCGTTCTCATCAGTCGACCTGAACGTGACCGGAGCAACCGGCGGCTGCCCTGAGGACCTGGAGAACGAGGATGACGACAGCGTGGCTGCTGCGCGCGCGCTGGGTTTTGGACAGACGCCTGCGTTGGGGCTCTGTGACGGGGCCGATTGGGCTCGCGTCGAGCTCGAAGCGGGCGTTGGACTCGAGGTCACGCTGACGGCCATCACGAACGGTGCGACATTGACGTTGGCGGACGCCTTCGGCGACCCGCTCGCTCCGACGGATGGCGTGGGCACGGCACAGGTCGCGTTCGTTGCCCCAGGGGACGCGCGCGCCGTGTTCATTGGCGTGGCGGGCGATCTTGCAGGCCCATACACGCTCGGCGTGACCGCGCTGCAGGGGGGGCAAGGCGTTTCCCTTCGACCCCGAGCCGCGCGGATCGCGCCAACGCCCGCTGCGCCCGGGGGGCCTCTCGACGTGCGCCTTGAAGCGGTCAACTTGGGCGCGCAGGCATCGATTCCGAGCGAGGTCGGTGTGTCACTGACCTCCTCTGGCGGTGCGGTTGTCGAGGCGGGCCGGGTCTCGCTGCCCGGCATCGCAGGGGGAGCGGCTGTGGCCGTTACAGGGCTCATTACGCTCCCCGCAGACCTCGCTGATGGAGACTATACGGTCACGCTGACGCTCGATCCAGACGCGCTCACAGGCGACGTCCGCGCGGATGATAACACCGCGCAGCTCGACCTGACGATCTCGGCCGCGTTGGCCTGCGCGCCGGACGCATTCGAGCCGAATCGGTCGAGCTTCGAGGGGGATGAGGCCCGCGCTGCCGCGCTCGTTGAGGGGGCCTATGTCGGACTCCGCGTATGCGGGACCGACGATGATTGGTACGCGGTCGAGCTCGCGCCAGGCGACGGCCTGACTGTGTCCCTCGCGTTCGAGCACGCGGACGGCGACATCGATATGCGTCTCTACGACGTGGACGGCGACACGCAACTCGACGTGAGCGCGGGCGCGTCGAACTCTGAGTCCGTTGAGTTGCCCCGGGCGTTGATCGGCGGCACGTACTTCGTGCGTGTCTATCTTTTTGGGGACCGTGCGCCGGCGTCGACCTACGACATGGACGTCCAAGTTCGCCGCGCGGGCGAGTGCATGGACGACGCGTTCGCCCCGAACGCCGACAGCGCCGACGCCGCGGTCATCTCCGATGGCGACTATGTGCTCTCGCTCTGCGCCGGCACGGAGGACTGGTTCGTCTTCAGTATGGCGCCGGGCAACACGGTCAGCTTCCGCGCGCAGTCAGACGCCGCGCTGACGCTTCAGCTCCTCGACCCGAGCGGCGTTGTGCTCGACGAGGATGACACGAGCGTGGGGTGGGACGCCGATACTGCAGGCGACTATCGCCTGCGCGTCCGCGCGGTGGGCGGAGCCCCTGCCAGCGATGCCGAGTACAGCCTCCGGGTCCGCGGCGCGAGCGGCTTTGATCTCGAGGTGAGCAACGTCGCAGTCGCCCCGGGCATAGTCGCTGTCGACGGCGAGGTTCGATGGTCTTTGGACGCTCGTAATCTGCTCGGCGACCGCGTCGACGCGGCGACGGCCCGGCTGACGCTCTCGCGCGACGCGCTCCCTTCGGCGGACGACGCCGAGCTCGCGAACGTGACGTTGCCTCGACTCGAAGGGGTGGACGCCGCGCGCGTCGCTGGTCGTGCTCGACTCCCTCGTGGGCTCCAAGCGGGCGAGTACTTCCTCGTCGTTGTTCTTGATCCTCTCGGCGTCGTCGCGGACCCGAGGCGCGCCAACAATGTCGGCGCAGCGCAGTTGACTGTCCGCGCGCCGTGCGTCGACGACGACGCGCGCTCGAACGAAGGGCCGGGGAGCGCGACGCGCTTGGAGAGCGCCGCGGGCATCCTCGAGGGCGGCGTGCTGTGCGCACACACCGAGGACTGGTTCTTGCTCGAGGCTTCGGGGGCGGGCGAGGCGGCAGTGAGCCTCACCTTCAGCGCAGCGCTCGGCGACCTCGACCTTGAGGTCTACTCGGCAGGCGGCGCGACGCTCCTCGCGTCGAGCCGAACAGAGCAAGGCGAAGAGACCGTGATGTTCGTCGTCGAGGAGGCAGGGCCGCTGCTCGTGCGGGTCGATGGCTTCTTGGACGCCGAGAACACCTATGCGCTTACTTGGACGCTCCCGTGACGTCGGACGCGCTGCGGGTCACGCGAATTGCGCACTTCTCAGACGTGCACGTGCTCTCGCTCAAGGGCGCCCGGCCCTCAGACTTTCTTGGGAAGCGCGCGACGGGCGCGGTCAACCTCGCGCTCAACCGCGCTCGGCACTACCGGGTCGAGGTCTTCGAAGCGCTTCTAGAGAGCCTGTCTGCCGCCGCACCGGACCATACCGTGTGCACGGGTGACCTGGTGAATCTCGCCCTTGACGCCGAATTCGCGCGCGTCGAGTCGCTCCTGTCGCGACGCTTCGCCGACGACGCGCTCACGGTCGTCCCCGGCAACCACGACTTCTACGCGCGCGACGCCGCCGAGAGTCGACGGTTCGAGCGCTCCTTTGGTCGCTGGATGCCGTCGTTCGAGGCAGCGGCCACCTATCCCGTTCTCCGCCGTTTTCGCGGCATCTCACTCGTTGGGCTGAGCACCGCGACCCCCAGCGCGCCGTTTCTCGCGACGGGGACTGTTGGGCGCGCCCAGTGTTCTTCGGCTGCGCGGGCGCTCGCTCAGGCCACAGCCGAGGGTGACTTCAAGCTGGTTGCCCTGCATCATCCGATTCGACCCGATGCCAGCCGGCCGCTCGACCACCTCCGACGCCTCACGGACGCGGCCGAGGTCGTCGACGTCCTCCGCGAGGGCAGGGCTGACCTGGTCGTTCACGGTCATAACCATGTCTATCTCCGGCAGACCTTGCCGGGGGGCGACACGCCCGTCGTGCAAGTCGCGAGCGGGTCGCGGTTCGCTACAGGCCACATGGCAGAGTTCAACGTCTACGTCATCGCAGACGGCGCGCTCTCTGCGATTGAACGGTACGTCTACTCGCCAGAGCGCCATACATTCGAGCGCGGCGCCATTGAGCACCTCGGCGGTGCCTCGCCCGGTCGATTGATGTGAACAAGCGGGTCGCCGGCTACGCACTGCTCGCTGGCTTCGTGTACCTCGGCGTTCGCGTCGCGGAGCCCCGCCCCGAGGTGTTGATTGCCTACCACGCGGGCCCGGGTCCGCTTCGCGTGGTCCTGCGAGACCTTGAACACAACGAGGTCGCCCGAGCCTGGTTTGCGGAGGGCGCGCCGCGCGTGCACGCCCCCCCTGTGGGCGTGGGCCGCTGGCGTGCCGAGCTCACGCTGCCCAAGGGTCAGCGGACCCTCGATGTCGAGGTGCCAGGCGCGGGTCAGGTCGAGGTCTACTGGACTGACTGAGCGTCTGGCGTGGCGTCGGTCGCAACCGACGCATCAGCGCCCGCGTCATCGCCGAGCACGGGCGGGAGCGACGCCTCAGGCAAGCCGAGAGTGGCATCGCTCGTTGGCGCAGGCCCGACGACGCCGAGGCAGGGGTCCACGACCGGCGGCGTCTGCCACAGCTCCGCGGTCAGCGCCAAGTCGAGGCTGCCCACCTCGCCCGTAACGCCTCCCGCGAAGGCGACCGCCCCATCGACCGCTGCGGTTGACAGGTGTCCAAGGCGCGCCGCCGTCATCTCCGTCACCGTAACCGCCTCAATCGTCCGCAACCCTGGATCGACATCGGCGGGTCGACTGATCTGCGAATCGGGGCTCACTTTGAAGGTCACGAGCGTCTTCGACGGCGTCGGCCCCTCGCCAAAGGTGGCCGCGCCCGGCGTCGTCCACCCACCGGAGACGACGACCTGCTCACCGACGACGCTAAGGCCGTGCCAAATCCGCCGCAGCCCAGCGCGCACCTCAGGCTGGCCGCTCAAGTCGAGGGGCTGAACGATGAGGCGGGGTTGAACTGCCGTGGCATCAGACCCCACCCCAACCTCCCGCGGGATGGTCAGGATGATCGCGTTCGCGCCCGCGTCATCGCCGCCGATGTTGGGTGTCAGCTCCAAGCGCTCGTCGAGGACCTCAAGGCCACCGACGACGAGGACACGCTGAGAACCATCGGGCAGGTCGGGCAGCCGCGCCGCGCGGTGATAGCCGGTCGACCACCACGCCCGCTCACTGCTGTTGCCGCCGCAGACCGGAAGCCCGCCATGGGCGGTGATGGCGAGCGTCTGCTTGGGTTGGCCCGACTTCAGGTCGATCAGCAGCGCGGGGTCGCCGCCGCACGCACCCACGTCGCCACCCCAGACGAGAAAGCGCTCGCCACCGAGCGGTGTGACTGAGGCGCCGACGCGCGGTGTCGGGAGCGTATCGCGGAAGACACGGCCGTTCTTGATGATCTCAAGCGTCGCGCTGGCGGCCGGTGCCATCGACATATCGTAGGCGAACCCGCCAAGGACGATACTCGTCCCCTCCACAGGGTCGGTGCCCGCAGACGGCAGCATCCGAGGATCAAGCGCCTCACCCGCTGCGGCACGCAGGGGCGCAGAGGCATCACGGCCCCAATCAAGCCGCTCCGCGAACGGCGCCGGGGCACCTTGGGGTCGGATCGGCCCGTAGGCGAAACCATTGAGCCACTCGACTCCGCCGGAGCCCCCGAAAACGAAGAGCGCACCTCGATCGACGGGGTCGGGAATGGCCGTCCCAGCGATGCGCGGCGCACGACGCCGAGCCCCTCCCTCGGCGCTGCCGCTTTCGCCCGAAGGTTCAAAAACGGTCGTGACCGAGTCGTAGACGTCGGCGTAGGCCCCGCTGTCTGCCGCTGACATCAGCGCGCCGCTCAGAGCATCCGCGCCGGCCCCAAAAAAGACGCGCCCGTCAGGCAAGGGGACCTCGAGCGCGAACGCACGCTTGCGCGATGGGGCCTGAAAGGGGGTCTGGTCTTGGCTGCGAGTTCCCCCTGTGCAGCTGAGGGCGTTGACCTGCTTCAGGCGGAGCGTGACGGCGGTTTTGGTGTTCTCACGAATCTCGACCGGAGCGCCGCCCATCCACGTCGTCTTTCCACCCGAGCAGACATGCAGCGTCAGCAGTTGCGTGTCCCCCTTGAGCGCAGCGGGGAGGCGCTCCACCAGGACGCTGCGGCCGGCGCGGAGCGAGGCAGTGACCTCGATGGGCGGGGACGTCACGATGGTGGGCGGGGACGTCTCGGTGCTGGGCAGGGAAGTCTCGGTGCTGGACGGCTCTGGCGGGCGCTTCGTGGTCGTGACCTGCACGATCACGAAGTCTGCGGCCTCAGGGGGCAGGCCGTCGACGGGCCGCGCTGCGGCGCAGCCCTCGTTGGCGAGGGGGACTCGCTCGATGCGCAGGTCGAACGTGCCTGACCGTTCCATCGGCTGACACGCCACGAGCAAGCCACCAAAAAGAGCAAGGATCTCCGGTTTCTTCGGCGTCACGGTTCGTTCTTGGTTGATAGCGAGTGGGGTGGCGCGGGAAAAGACCGCGTGTAGATGATCCTGAGAATGACCGAAGTCGATGGAGGACGTCATGCGTGATGTTGTCATTGTGGGCGCGGCCCGGACCCCAATCGGGAGCTTTCAGGGCGCGCTGTCGAGTGTCAGCGCCGCCCAGCTCGGTTCGGTGGCCATCAGAGCGGCCCTGGAGCAGGCGGGCGTCTCGCCGTCGGCGGTCGACGAGGTGCTGATGGGCTGTGTGCTGCCCGCAGGTCAGGGTCAGGCACCGGCGCGTCAGGCGGCGTTGGCAGCCGGGCTGCCGCAGGGCACGCCCTGCACGACGCTCAACAAGGTGTGCGGCTCCGGCCTGAAGGCCGTGATGATGGCGGCGCAGGCGATTCGGTCCGGCGACGCCGAGGTCGTGGTCGCGGGCGGCATGGAGAACATGTCGCAGGCGCCTTACTACCTCGCGGGCGCTCGAGACGGCTTCCGCATGGGCCACCAGCAGGTGCTCGACGGCCTCATCAAGGACGGCCTGTGGGACGTCTATAACGACTTCCATATGGGCAACGCCGCGGAGATCTGCGCCAAGGACTGCAACATCTCGCGCGCGGACCAAGACGCCTTCGCGAAGCGCAGCTACGAGGCAGCGCTGGCCGCGCAGAAGGCGGGCGCGTTCTCCCGGGAGATCGCCCCGGTGCTCGTGCCCCAAAAGAAGGGTGACCCTGTGCGCGTCGACTCGGACGAGGAGCCAGGCCGCGCGCAGCTCTCGAAGATGGACGGCCTGCGCCCCGCGTTCGACAAGGCCGGCACGATCACGGCCGCCAACGCCAGCAAGATCAACGACGGCGCTGCTGCGCTCGTGGTCTGCAGCGCTGAGTACGCGCGTGCGAACGGGCTGACGCCCCTGGCGCGCATCACGGGCCAGTCGCAGTTCGCGCAAGCGCCCGAGTGGTTCACGACGGCGCCCGCCTACGCCATCAAGAGAGTGCTCGAGAAGCAGGGGCTCACGCCCGCAGACGTTGACCTCTACGAGGTGAACGAGGCCTTCGCGGTCGTCTCGCTCGCGGTGAACAACATCGCCGAGCTGCCGACCGACCGCGTCAACGTGAACGGCGGCGCGATCGCCCTCGGTCACCCCATCGGCGCGAGCGGCGCCCGCGTCTTGGTGACGCTGCTCCACGCGATGGCTGACCGCGGCGCGAAGCGCGGGCTCGCTAGCCTCTGCATCGGCGGCGGCGAGGCCGTCGCCCTCACGGTGGAGCGCTGAACATGAGCACCCCTATCGTTTCCAACGTCGAGATCTTTGGAGTTCTGGGTGCCGGCCAGATGGGCGCAGGCATTGCCCATGTCGCCGCTCAGGCGGGCCTCACCGTGCGCTTGGCGGACGTGAGCTTGGTGCGCGCTGAGAAGGCGCGCGCTGACATCGACAAGCGGCTCGCGAAGGCGGTCGAGAA
>CANLBD010000049.1 GCA_947488215.1 Myxococcales bacterium
CTGGTCGGTCACGAGGTCCGGTCGCAGGCCCATGCGGCGCAAGGCTTCGAAGGCCTCTGCTGCATTCGCGATCACCCCGATGGACCGCGCCTCGCGACGCGCCGCGCAGGCGCGCGCTCGGGCCACAGCGGCCTCGAGGTCCGGGGCGACCTCGTCGAGGTAGCGCGTCTCGACGCGGCGCTGTGCGCGGCTCGCATCAACCTCGACGCAGAGCGCGACGCCGCCGGCCATCGTGACCGCGAGTGGCTGCGCGCCGCCCATTCCGCCGAGACCCGCTGTGAGGACGACGCGGCCTGCCAAGTCGTCGGCGCCGAAGTGCTTGCGTGCGGCGGCGACGAAGGTCTCGTACGTCCCCTGCAGGATGCCCTGCGTCCCGATGTAGATCCACGAGCCCGCGGTCATCTGACCGAACATCGTCAAGCCCGCGCGTTCCAGGGCCCAGAAGTTCTCCCAGGTCGCCCAGGCGGGGACGAGGATCGAGTTCGCGAGCAGCACCCGAGGCGCGTCGGGGTGCGTCCGAAAGACACCCACAGCGCGCCCCGACTGGATGAGCAGAGACTCGTCGTCCGCGAGTCGCTCGAGCGTCGCGACGATGCGGTCGAAGTCGGCCCACGAGCGCGCGGCGCGGCCGCTGCCGCCGTACACGACAAGCTCGTCGGGCCGCTCAGCGACGTCGGGGTCGAGGTTGTTCATCAACATTCGCAGCGCGGCCTCTTGCTGCCAGCCACGGCAACGCAGTGTGGTGCCGCGCGGCGCGCGCACGGGACGAGGCAAGGACTCAGACATGGGTGACCTCGTGGGCTGTCGTGCCCGTCAAAAAGGGCGCCGCGACCTCGACGAGCGCGCCCTCGCGAACGAGCGAGAGGGCGACCCCGATGTCGGGGTGAAGTACGCGGTCGTCCATCATGGGCGCGACCTCTGTGCGGAGTCGCGCATGCACAGCCTCGATCGCGGGGCTCGAGCGAAGCGGCCGTCGCAAGTCGATGCCCTGCGCGCCGCACAGGACCTCGATGGCGAGCACGGTCTCCACGTGCTCAAGGACCGCTCGCGCTTTTCGTGCGGCGATGGTGCCCATCGAGACGTGGTCCTCTCGGTTCGCGCTCGAGGGGATGCTGTCGACGCTCGCGGGGTGGCACAGGCCCTTGTTTTCACTCACCAGCGCAGCGGCGGTGACCTGCGCGATCATGAAGCCGCTGTTGAGCCCGCTGTTGGGCGCGAGGAACGGGGGAAGACCGCTCGAGAGCGCGGGGTTGACGAGCTGCTCGATGCGCCGCTCGGAGATGTTCGCGAGCTCGGCGAGCGCGATGGCCAAGAAGTCGGCGGCGAACGCGACGGGCTGCCCGTGAAAGTTGCCGCCGCTCAGCAGCTCGAGGCCGGTCTCGGTCTCGAAGGCGAGCGGGTTGTCCGTCGCCGCGTTGCACTCCCGCTCGACGACCTCTGCGCAGTATGCAATCACGTCGCGAGACGCGCCGTGCACCTGCGGCATGCACCGCAGGCTGTAAGGGTCCTGCACCTTGCCACAGTCGAGGTGGCTGTCCGCGATTTGGCTGCCGGCCGTCAGCCGGCGCAGGTGGGCGGCGCTCAAGGCCTGCCCAGGATGCGGACGCATGGCGTGAATGCGCGCGTCGAACGCGCGGGCGGTGCCCTTGAGCGCGTCGAGCGACTGGGCGCCGGCGATATCGGCCGTATCGCAGAGGCGCCGCGCGCGGACGAGCGACAGCGCCGCGTCTGCGGTCATCGCCTGCGTTCCGTTGATGAGCGCGAGGCCCTCCTTGGCGGCGAGCGCGATGGGCTTCAGACCAGCGCGACGGAGCGCGTCGGCGCCCGAGAGTCGCTCACCGCCGAAGAACGCCTCGCCTTCGCCCACCAGCACGAGCGCCAAGTGGGCGAGCGGGGCCAGGTCGCCGGACGCGCCGACCGAACCCTTCTCCGGGACGACGGGCACGACGTCGCGATTCAACATCTCGACGAGGAGCGTCGGGACCTCGGGGCGCACGCCGCTCGTACCGAGGACGAGGACATTCGCCCGCAGGAGCATCATGGCGCGCGTGATGGGCCGCGAGAAGGGCTGGCCAACGCCCGTGGCATGGCTTCGGACCAAGTTGAGCTGCAGCCGCGCGAGGTCCTCCGTCGGGACGCGGACCTCGGCGAGCGCGCCGAAGCCCGTGTTCACGCCGTAGACGTCGGGGGCGTCGGGGCCTAACCAACCATCGATTTCGGCGCGGACGCGTACGACGCGCTGCATGGCCGAATCCGCCAGCGACACGGAGCGGCGCTCGATGGCGACCTGCCAGACATCATCGAGCGTCAAGCGGGTGTCGCCGAGCGACAGGGGAGGAGAGTGACCGGCGGCTGATTGCTTCACCCGCGCGGTTCTAGTGCTTGCGTCCGGGGGGTGTCAACCGACGGACCCCCGAGGCGTTCACCGCTGGACGCCGACGTTGCCGCAGAGAGCCTGGCAGAGGAAGACGTTGTCCTCGGGGCAGTGGACGCAGTCTTCGGGGCACGGCCGGTCGACGCCCTGGTGCTCACGCGCCCGCTCAGCGACCTGCTCGGGCGTGAACTCGTTTTGGTCGACCATCGGGGTCACGAGCACGAGCTGGCTGCCGGGCTCGAACGCGAGGAGACCGAGGTGGGCTTGGAGCCTCGTGAACCAGGGCGAAGCCTCACTGTCGCCCGCGATGCGGCGCACGATGAGGTCGTCCGCGACGCTGCCGTCCTCGCGCACGTCGACGACGTAGGCGCTGTCCTCATTGGTCAGGTCGAGGGTCGTGACGGCCACGGGACCGCCTTCGTCGACGCGCACCGCGCCCGTGTCTACTTCCTCGGTGCCGCCGCAGGCCGACATCGTCAACGCAAGACCCAGCACGCACATCGCCTTGATGGACTTCATTTCGACCTCCCGGTGGTTGTCCGCTGACAGTAAGGCGATTCAGGACGCCCCGCCACTCTCGAGCGCACGACCCGTTCACTTTTCGGTACACGTTCACGGAGCCGCTCGGCAGAGTCACAACATGCGAGAAACAAAGGCAGTTCTCTTCGACCTCGACGGCACCCTGCTCGACAGCCGCGGCGACCTCGCCGACGCAGTCAACGCCACCCGCGCCGCGCTCGGCGTCGAGCCTCTCAGCGACGAGGCGGTCGGCGGGCACATCGGTCGCGGGCTGACTGCGCTGCTTGAGCAGGCGCTCCCGCCTCTCCGGCCGATCGAGTTCCAAGCGAGTCGGGCGGTCTTCATCGCGCACTACAGCGCGAATCTGCTCAACCGCTCGCGGCCCTACGAGGGTGTGAACGACATGTTTAGCGGGCTCCGGGGCTACCGGCTCGGGCTCGTGACGAACAAGCCGTCCATGTTCACCCACGCCATCCTGCGCGGGCTTGGTTGGGACACGCGCTTCGAGAGCGTCGTTTGCGGTGACACGATGCCGACGCGCAAGCCCTCGCCCGAGCCGCTCCTCTTTGGACTTGAGAAGCTCGGGGCTACGCCAGCATCCGCCGTCTTCGTCGGAGACACGGCAGTCGACGCCGAGACCGCCGCCGCGGTCGGTGCGCCGTTCGTCTGCGTCGAGTGGGGCGCTCACGCCGCTCAGACGCCGCGCGCGCACGTCATTGGCGCCCTGTCGGAGCTGCCCGCGTGGGTCGAACGTACGCTGGGCACCACGTGAACACGCGCATCATCGGGCATCGCGGGAGCCACGACGCGGCGCGAGGGCCGGTCGAGAACACCCTTGAGGCCTTTGAGCAGGCGATCGCCGAAGGCGCTGACTGGATAGAGCTCGACGTTTGGCGAACGGCCGATGGCGCGCTCGTCGTGTACCACGACGCGCACCTGCCGGGCCTCTCGCGGCCTGTCGCGCAGAGCGCCCAGGCCGAGGTTCGGGCGGCACGACTGCCTCGGGGGGCGCGCGTTCCGTTGCTCTCGGAGGCGCTCGAGGTCGCGCGCGGTCGCGTCCGCACGAATGTCGAGATCAAGCACGCGGCTGCGCTCGACGGCGCGCTCGCGACGATGCGGGACCTGCACGTGGAGGACGACTGCGTTCTGTCGAGCTTTGACCACTCGGCGATGTTCGAGGCCGCGGACCGCGACAGCCGTGTCGAGCGCGCTCTCATCATGGGCGAGGACGCACCGACCGTGCGGCAGACCCTGCGCGAGGTCTGGCCTTTCTGGGCGCTGCAGCGCGCGGGTGCTCGGTACTGGCACACGCACGGGCGAAACGCCGCGGAGCCCGTCGTGCACGCGCTCCTCCGCCAAGGCGTCGAGACGCAAGTCTGGACCGTCAACGACGAGGAGCGCGCGACCCAGCTCATCGCTCGTGGGGTCGCGGGCCTCTTCACCGACCGGCCAGGGGCGATGCGTACCGGGCTGGCGGCGCGGTCTGCGTCAGGGCGTGCTTGAGGGCGAGGGCGCCTCGCCGGGTTTGCCTTGACGGAGCTGTTGCAACCGATTGAGCTCCGCGACGACCTTGAGGTTCTCGTTGAGCGTCTGCTGAAATTGCGTGGCTTGGTTGAGTCGCGCCTTGATCTCCCGCTCGAAGACGGTCGTCTTCCACGCGCCGCTCTCGCGCACGAAGTCGACCGTCTCGCCGGCGCGTGTCTGGACCGACGCATGGTCCGCGTCAGACTGCGTCACGGCCGTGGCGGTCAGACCGGAGCCGAGGCCCTCGCTCGTATCGAGCTCTCCGAGGCCGCGGTCCATGAGCGCCGCGAAGAGCGCCTCGGGCGTCTCCGCCTCGAGCACGCCGGGGGGATAGGCGGCCTTCGCCGCGACCTTGTGCTCGGCGGGATAACCAGTTTGGATGGCCTGTGCTTGAGCGCGAACGAGGGCATGCAGCTCCTTGAGCTGAGCGGTCGTCGCCGCGGAGCAGTGGCCGAGGATCGCTGGGCCGTCCTTCTTCATGACCGCGTCACGAAAGACGTGGAGTGTCCCGTCTGCTGTTGAGGGGTCGCGGTTCTCTTGACACCCCGTCGCGGTCAGCAACAGGGCGAGGGCGAACCCCTTCAGGCGGGGCCGAGGGCGCGGCGAGAGAGCGCTGGCGATCATGCGGGTCACGATGGTGCGACGCGGCGCCTAAGTCAACGAGGTCGTCCGGCGCGGCTTGCGGCTTGCAGCACGCGGCGCGGGGCGGCACACTCCGGGCCGGTCGCCGATGGGGCGACAGTCCCGGGCCGCGTCGCCCGCTGATGTCCTCGAGCAAGGGAAGCCCGCAACGTGCAGTCGGACAACGCCTCAGGAGCCCCCGCCGGTGAGAGCCCTCCGTCGCTCGTCGGTCCGCCGGTCGAGGTCGTCCGGCTCAAGCAGGGCGAGACCATCGGGGCGCGCTTCGTCATCGACGAGCGCCTCCGCGAGGACCCCCTCGGCAGCACCTATCGGGCCGTCGACCAAAAGAGCGGTAAGCGCATCGCTCTCCTCATGCTTGACCCAGGCGTCGCGACCGACCGCGCCGCGACCGAGGGGTTGCGGTCGCATACGCGACTGATGACATCGCTCGCGCACAAGAACGTCGTGAGTATCTTCGGGCTCGGCAAAGAGGGGCGTCGGCGATACCTGGCGCGCGAGTACGTCGACGGTCAGACCCTCGCGGAGCTGCTCGAGAAGAAGGCGGAGGCGAGCCGGAGCTTCACGCTCAAGGGCGCGTACAACCTCATCGCGCACGTCTGCAACGCGCTCCAATTCGCAATGCCTCACCTCGGGCACGGCACGCTTCGACCCTCTGTCATCCTCGTGAATCGAACGGGGCGGGTGAAGGTCTCGGACTTCGGCCTCAGCGCTCTGCGCCCTGCTTTGCTTGAGCGCCGCGACCACCTCAACCGTTGGGACATGGGCTGCTTCCCGCGCGGAGGTGGGCGCCTCGCGGGCGAGAGCGTCCCCGAGCGTCTCGGTGACGAGCCAGACGGAGACGTTGCGATCGACGCGACGCTGGACATTGAGACCGCGCGTCCGAGCACGGCAGCGGCCGCAGCCGATGCGCAGATTTCGCGAGACGACCTCTTCGCGCTCGGCGGGATCCTCTTCGCGCTCGTCGTCGGTCGCCCCTTCAACGCGGACCCGGCGAGCCTCACGCCCGATGTTATCCGACGCATGCCATCGGGCCTTGATGTGGTCCTTCGGCGCTGCTTCGCCGTCGACGGCGAGTCGGCCTACCGAGACGCGAACGCCCTGAAGGCTGACTTGCTCGCGGCGGTCGAGGCGGCGCGCGGCGGTGACGAAGCCGATGGAGAGCCGCTCGCGGGCGAGGCGTCCATCGTGACGCTCGACGAAGGACGGCTGGTCGAGGGCGGCGGTGAGGCGGCCAACGCCGGCTTGGTCGCGCAGAAATCTGGCCTCTATGCGCCACCGCCCTCGCGGGCGGCCGCGAAGAAGCCCACAAAGCCACTGCCGGCGATGCCTCAGGCGGGCGGGGGCTTTGTGATCCCCGAGCTACGGCCTGCTGCCGGCGCGACAGACGACGGCACCACGCAGCGCTGGCTGGTCGAGAAGGGGGGCATCGACTACGGGCCCTTCACGATGCCCCAGATCGTCGAGAAGCTCCGCGCCGAGGAGATCTTCCCCGAGACGAACCTGTATGACATCGAGACGGATCGACGGATCCCGCTCTCTGAGCATGCGGTCTTCGACGCCGCGCTCGTCTCTTGGCTGCATGAGCGGGCCGAGCTGGAGAAGCGCCGCGCCGAGGACGCGCGGGTCGCGTCGGACAAGCGGCGTTCGCGGCTGGTGTTTGGGGTGGCCGCGGCGATTGTTCTGACCATCGGGGGCGTCTTCGCCGGCAAGGCCGCTTACGAGGCCAGCCTGCCTACGCCGGTCAAGGCCCACCTGCAGGCGCTGGTCGCTCAGTGGCCGGGTGCGCTCCCCTCGATCAACTTGCCCGACGAGGCGGCTCCAGAGACGCCCGCCGAGATCGCCGCGCGCGCCAAATCGAGGGCGGATCAGGGGGACACCCGCCGCGCCATCGACGACCAGCGGCAGATGGCCGAGGAGGCGCGCCTCGCCGCGTCAAGCACACTCGACGGCACAGTCGGACCTTCGACGGGGCGCACCTTCGACGCCGGGGCCCTCGACGCCGCAGTCGCGACGCGCAACCCGCAGATCGTCAAGTGTGTTCAGGACGAGGCCAAGCGTGACCCCAACCGGCGTGACTTTGAGATCAAGGCCACGATCTTGCCCCGCGGTGACATCATTCAGGTCCGCATGACGGGCGGGACCGCGGCGGGGACTGCATGCGTTCGGGCCGCTCTTGCCGGTCTCAAGGTGCCCGCGTTCGATGGCACTAACCAGGCGCTGAGCCTGCCGTTCTCGATCAACTGACCCACAGTGACCCCCTGGTGATCCAAAGGAGTGAGACGCGATGAGCGCGAAAGAGCGAGATGGCCTCGTTGGCCGGGACCTTCTGCGGCGCATGTTCGAGGCGCAGAAGTGCGTCAAGGTCGACGGCGACCGTTTCGAGACGGACGGCACAGCCCACTTCGAGCTGCTCATGAAGGGCAGCGGCGCCCCCATGCCGCTCGGCAAGTCGGAGTCGGTCGAGCTCGGTGAGGAGTTCATCACCGCGCACCTCGGCGAGTCGGTCTATGTGCTGCCCTACGCGCTGGTGACCGGCATCAAGCTGGTGCTGCGCGGCGAGGTCAAGCGCACTGGGGCGGGCTTCCTGCGTTGAGCGTAAGGCGTGTCCTCGTCGTCGCCGGCCTCATCGAGGGCGAGGAGCCCGGGCGGTTCCTCGTCAGTCGAAGGCTGAGCGACAGCCACCTGGGCGGTCACTGGGAGTTCCCCGGTGGCAAGCTTGAGCCGGGGGAGCCGCCCACCAGCGCTCTGCAGCGCGAGCTGCGTGAGGAGCTCGGTATCGAGGTGGAGGTCGGTGATCCCTTCGCCGTGGGCCACCACGTCTATGCGGAGCACGAGGTCGTGCTGCTCGTCCTCCGCTGTCGCCATACCCAGGGCGAACCGCGGTGCCTCGAGGTGGCTGAGCTCGCGTGGCTCACCGCCGATGAGATTGCGGCGCTGCCGCTGCCGCCGGCGGATGGCCCGGTCGTGGAGCGGCTCTTGCGAGAGCGGAGCGCGCGGCCGTGACGTCGCGCGTCTCGCTGCCCGACGCCGCAGCGACGCGCGCGCTGGGCGAGCGGCTCGGGCGCGCTGCGACCCCGGGGACGACGTTCGCGCTGAGCGGGACGCTCGGCTCGGGCAAGACCACCCTTGCGCAGGGCTTCGCGGCGGGCTTCGGCGTGCCGAACGGGCACCGCGTGACGAGCCCGACGTTCGCGATCTGGCAGACCTACTCGGGCACTTCGACGCTGCATCACCTGGACCTATATCGCCTCGAGGGGGCTGATGAGGCGGACGCAGCGGGACTCGACGAGGCGTTTGGCCCCGACGCCGTGAGCCTCGTTGAATGGTCGGAGCGTTGTCCCGCGCTCTTGCCCGAGGACCACGTGCACGTGAGGTTGGCGTACGACGAGCGCGGGGGCCGCCTCGCGACGCTCGAGGCGCTTGGACCCAGCGCCACCGCGTGGCTCGCCCGGCTCAGGCTCTGACAGGACCTGCTTGGCGCGGGCGGTCGACGGGCGCATGATGCGCGCGTCATGCGTGTCATCTCGATCCGGTGGAGCCTCTTCCACACGTTTGTTCTGGTGGTCGCCCTCATCACAGGCGCCATCCTCTTCGCGAACGATTGGTTCGGCGCGCGCGCCGTGACCGCGTTGGCGCAGCGCTCCATCGAGCGCGCGACGGCGCATGCGGACTCTGATCTCGCGGCGTTCCTTGAGCCGGTCGATGCCGATCTCGAGGTCTTGAGGCAGTGGGCGGCGGCGGGGCGCTTCAACCCCGACGACACCGAAGCGACGAACGTCCTCGTCGCGCCGCTCATGGCGGTGAATCCGCAGATCGGTATCTTGACGACCGGCGACGCGGCAGGCGCCCACATGCTCCTCCGGCGGGAGGGCGAATACTGGTTCAACCGCGAGATGCGCCCGGATGCGCCGGGGGTTGCGCGCGTGGCTCGCTGGCAAAGACTGAACGAGCCCGCGGCCTGGGTCACGCGCAGCGAGAACTTCGACCACCGCGAGCGACCATGGTTCAAGAACACCATCGGTCAGCCGACGGGTGCGCCGGTCTACTGGACGAAGCCCTACATGGCGCACGACTCGAAGCGCCCGATCATGACAGCCGCTCTCCGCGTCGACCGCCCGAAGGGCGAGCCGTTTGTTGTGGCGCTCCACGTCTTTGTCGAGCGCATCTCGGCGTTCACGACGAGTCTTGCGCCCTCGCCGAACGGCCAGGCATTTGTCCTCGACGACTCGGGGCGCATGCTCGGGCTGCCCCGCGACGCGCGCTTTGCGAGTGAAGCGGGGCGAAACGCCGCGCTGCTCAAGCGCCCCAGAGACCTTGAGATGCCGGCGCTGGCTGCGGCGGTCGAGAGATGGAAAGAGGCCGCGCGCGCTGAAGAGCCGTTCACCTTCGAGCTCGACGGGCAGACGTGGTGGAGCGGCTTCAGGCAGGTCGCGCTCAATGACCGTCGCTCACTCTGGATCGGCACGCTGGTGCCCGAGGCGGACTTCAGTGATGCCGTGCGCGCGCAACAGGCGGCGGTGGTGTCCATTGGCGTCGTGGTCTTGCTCGTCGCGCTGGTGCTGGCGTTCTTTATCTCTCGGGCGTACAGCACGGCGCTGGCGCGGCTCGTCGACGAGAGTGAACGGATTCAGCGCCTCGACCTCACGCCGCCGCCTCCGCTCGAGACTCGCCTGCGCGAGATTTCACAGCTCGCGCAGGCGCACGAGCGCATGCGCCTCGCGCTCGACGCTTTCTCCCGCTACGTGCCGACCGGGGTTGTTCGGGAGCTCCTGCGGCGCGGCGAGGCGGCGCGCATTGATGGTCGAGAGGAGGTCCTGACCGTCTTCTTCTCGGACATTCGGGGCTTCACGACAATCTCCGAATCCCTCGAGCCGTCCGCGCTGACGCAGCAGATGGCTGAGTACTTCGAGGCGATGCTCGAGGTGCTGCAGTCCGAGGGCGCGACCATCGACAAGTTCATCGGCGACGCAATCATGGCGTTTTGGGGCGCGCCCGTCCCCGATCCGGAGCACGCGCGTCACGCTGTATCCGCGGCGCTGCGCTGTCAGCAGCGTCTCGTCGAGCTCAACGCGGCGTGGCAGGCCCAAGGCAGGCCAGCGCTGCCCACGCGCATCGGGCTCGCGACCGGTCCGGTGGTCGTCGGGAACGTCGGCGCGCCGACGCGCCTGAACTACACGCTGCTCGGAGACACCGCGAACCTCGCGAGCCGGTTGGAAGGCACGAACCGTGTCTACGGCACGGATGTCCTTGTTTCGGCTGCGGTGCGAGATGCTGCGGGCCCGGGCTTCATCTGGCGCGAGGTAGACGCCGTCGCAGTCAAGGGCAAGTCCGAGGTCATTCACATCTTTGAGCCGATCGCCTTCGAGGGTCAGGGCAGCGAGCGTCGTTTGGCCTACGTGCGCGCCTGGGGTGAGGCGCTGCACGCCTACCGCGGGCGGGCCTTCGCGGACGCGCTCATCCAACTCGAAGCGCTCTCCGCAGCGCACGGTGACGACCCGTCGATCGAGCACCTGCGTCGCTGGGCGACTCAGTTTGCGCGCAACCCGCCGCCGGCCGACTGGGACGGCGCGACGGTCCTCAGCGAGAAGTAGGCCCGAGCGGCTCTAGTCGAGCAGGGTGCCAATGCCCACGAGCAGCTCACCTGCGAGCCCCGGGGCCCGCGGCGGGTCGTCGGGCGAGCGTGCGCGGAGAAAGCTGTTCGTGATCGAAGCGCCGCGACGGCGCACGCGGGGCGCCTCGGGCGATACGCGAATCACTCGGTAGGCACCGCGGGTGCAGGCGAGCGCCTCCAGGCCGCCCGCGCGGCTGGCGTCAAGGACGACGGCCACGCGCGGCACTCGCGGGTGGTCTTCGAAGAAGAGCAGGTCGCCCGTGCGCGGTGTTCCGATGCGTTCGCGAGCGGCATCGAGGGTCGCTTCCACGTCACGCAGCGCCTCGGCCGCGGGCCGCTGCAGAGCGAGCGCAGCGAACACGTCGACGAGCAAGGCGACATCGTCTGCGCGGTCACATTCGCCGCGGGGGGCAGACCTGAGCGCGTCGAGCTTGGCTCGAATCACGGCGCGTCGCTCGTTCGCCAAGTCGGGGTCGGCGTCGAGCGACCATGGCGCTTGTCCCGCCGCGGCCGGAGCGATCGCGCCGTGAGCACCTCGGGGCGGCGTCTGCGGCACAGGCAACAGCGACGCGCAGCCCGAGAGGGCGAGCGCAAGGCTCAGAGCGGCTGTGGCGATGCGGAGCGACATGTGCGACAGCGTCGCACATGTCGGACAGAAGGCAAAAAAAAGCCCCGACTGCGGACAACAGTCGGGGCTGGGTGACCCGTAGGGGATTTGAACCCCTATTACCGACGTGAGAGGCCGGTGTCCTAACCCTTAGACGAACGGGCCATGGCTGGGGGACTAGGATTCGAACCTAGATAAGCGGAATCAGAATCCGCTGTCCTGCCATTAGACGATCCCCCAATGGCATGTCAACGAGTAAAGAGCCGCAGACCTTGGTCGCGATCCCGCAACCCGAGGTGCGAGCGGCTGTATAGCGACATCGTGTCGGACGCGCAATCTCTTTTTCATAGAAAATTCGCTGCGTGGCCGAGCGGGAACCTGAGGCCTGAGTCAGTCGAGAGCGACCCATGTATTCGGAGACTCACCCTGGATGAGCGGTCCCACCATTGGGGTCCAATGCTTCTACCACTTCCACGTGTTGGCTCGAATCGTGCAGACCCTCCGAGCGTCACGCTCAGGGGTCATCATGTTCGCCTCGCGCCTCGCCCTCCCGCTCGTTGTTGCCGCCGTTGCCAGCATTGCGGGTGTCGGTGCGGCCCACGCGTTCGAGCTCAAGGAGGTCGAAGGTACGCAGGTCCGCTGGGCCCAAATGCCGATTGAGTACGCCGTTTCCGCCGAGGGCGCGCGGGATCTGGCGAAAGACACCGTCGGCCGCGCTGTCAAGGCGAGCTTCGACGCGTGGGCGAGCGCTCAGGGCGCCGCGATTCAGGTCGCGCCTGTGGGCGTCGCCGGCACCTCGGTGGGCTTTGTCCCGGGCGGTGTCAACCAGAACACCGTGGCATTTGGCCGCGACGCTTGGGACTTTGAGCCAGAGGCCTTGGCGATGACGATCACAGCGTGGCGACGAGATTCGGGGGAGCTGGTCGACGCCGACATCATCGTCAACGAGAAACACTTTGTGTGGGGCGACGACGACCCCGACCTGAACGACCTGCAGAACGCGCTGACGCACGAAGTAGGACACCTGCTCGGGCTGGCGCACTCGGATGACCCGGAGGCGACGATGTTCGCGAGCGCCGTGGAAGGCGAGACCTCGAAGCGTACCTTGTCCGCGGACGACGTCGCGGGCGCGGCTGCGCTGTATCCGCAGAGCGCGAGTACGCGGCGCGACCAGGCGAGCGTCGCCGCTGCGGTGGGCGCTGCCGACGAGGGCAATGTCGCTCGGTCGAACCGCTTGCCGCGGGTTCGAGTGCGCTTCACCGGGTGCGCTCAGTCCCCGGTTGCGTCTGCGTCGGGCGACGCGTGGTCAGTCTTGGCCCTGGCCATCGTGGGTGTCTTTGTCGCGGCGCGGCGACGCTTGCCGAGGAGCGTCGGGATGCCCGGCGTGTGGGTTGCAGCCGCGCTGCTCGTGCTGGTCGCGCAGCCCGCTCAAGCGACTTCCCTCAAGGCGCCGAGCTTCGAGACGCTCTCGCTTCGGGCGTCTATCATCGTCGAGGGCACCGTCGTCGACCAGCAGACCGTGACGCGGAGAGGGATGGTCTTCACGGACACCGTGCTCCACATCGAGGACTGCCTGAAGGGGGACTGTGTCTCTCGCGAGGTCATCGTGCGTTCGGTCGGCGGGGTCATCGGCGAGTATGTCGTCGAGGCGGAGGGTGCCGCGCGCTTCGAGCTCGGTGAGCGCGTGGTGGTCTTCTTGGAGCCGATGGCGGGCACGGACCGCCTGCGGACCTCGGGCATGGCGCTCGGCAAGTTCCATCTCACGGGCCCTGCGGGGGCGCGCGTCGCGACTCGAGACTTGGCTGGACTCCACCTGCTCGGGGACGACATGGAGACGGCCCACGTGGAGCCCACGCTGCCGCTGCGCACGCTGGCGGAGCGAGTCCGAGCGACTCTCGCGCGCTGACACGCTTCTGACGTGGGCGGCCGCGTGCTATAGGGCACCTTCAGTCCGGCGGGTGAGCGCCGCGGACGTCGAGGAGGCTTGGATGGCACGGGGTAGAGAAGCGGGCACGCGCGAGGTGGGGACGACGGTCGCGTGCAGCGATTGTGGCGTCTCGTTTGGCGCGCGGTATGTCGCGTTCGTCGACCGCGGAGAGAACGCGTCTCTCGTCCGTCGTTTGCTGGACGAGGGCTTCGCGGCGACCGGTTCGGTCGTCTGCCCGCAGTGTGGGACAACCTACATCATCGAGGAGGGCGTCACGATCCTCGACGCCGCCGCAGACGTCCTTTGCGTCCTCGCGCCGCCCCATCGGCGTCACCGCGCGCTGAGCCTTCAGGCTGAAGCACTTGAGCACCTCGCGACCCGCGCTTTGGAAGTCGTGACGACCTCGTTGTCGACGCCTGCCTTGCACTTCGAGGTCACGGCGCTCCGCCGCACGCTGGGCACGCGCACCGAGGCCGTCGGCGCAGCGGCCCGTGCGACCCCGACCGACGACTTGCCCTTCGATGCGGACTCGCACCCGCCACAGGCCGCACCGGCGGACCGTGAGGTCACGTCGCGGGTGGACCTCGCCAAGCAGCCTGAGATGCCGACGCCGCGACGCTCGAACTTCTCGGCCGTCACCGTGCCTGACATTCCTCGGGCGGTCGCACCGAGCGAGGCGCGCGCGCCCCGCGAGACCGAGCCGGAAGAGCCGAGCGCCGCGCGGGGCGGCGACTCGACGCAGGTCAAGGCGCGCGCCGCGGTGAATCCCTCAAGCGGCGCATCGTCCGCGGATGCTTGGAATCGAGCGCTCGACGCGGCGTGGGGCGCTGCGCCCGAACCCGAAGCGCCCGCGAACGCCGACCCGACGCACGTGGTCTCGATAGACATGGCGACAACGGCGCGGCCCGCGGTGACGCAGCGCCATCGAATCGGACCCGCCTTCGACTCGGCCCGGGCCGACGCCGCGGGCGCCTACCTTCAGGTCGAGGACGGCCGCGTGCAGGCGGTCGCACAGCTGGAGCTCACGCGCGCCAACGGCTTCGCTCAGGGGCAGGTCTCGCTGGCTTTCCAGTGGCACGCGACCTCGGCCGGCCCTGCGCTTGACCTGCTCCTGACGCGCCGTGAGGCGGGCGAGACGGTCGACCATCTCGTCTGGTGGATCACGCCGACGACGGAGACGGGGCGCAGCGCGCTCGCTACGCTCAGTGCGGACTTCGTCGTCGACGTTGTCTTGCACCTCGACGGGGGCGCGTTCCATGCGCGGCGAACGGTGCGGGAGCCCCTTGAGCACAATGTGAGCACGGCCTCGGAGTACCTGCGCGACCTGCCGAGTTTGCCCGATGCAGAGGCGGTCAAGCGGGCGGTCGAGGCGGTCGACTTCGACCTCTTCGGGCGCTTGCAGCACAACTTTCACGCGGAGAGCTTCGCTGAGCTGCGCAGCGCCGCCGAGGCGCGATTGGCCGTCGGCATCGTGTCGTATTGGAGCGCACCGGAGCGGCGCGACTACCTCACGCGTGTCAAGTCGTTCCCCGAGGCCTGGTGGAGCGCGCTCGTCGAGCGGGTCGTGCGCGGCGCGGTCGACTTTGGCATCGCCTTGGATGCCCCGCTGCGCCGTCGCGCCGTCGAGCTGGGCGTGGTTTCGGACGCGGAGCGCTGCGTGGAGACGACGCTCGCCAACTTCGCTGAGGTGTGCCTCAGCCTGAAGGCGAACGAGCTGGACGCGCTCGATGTCTGGGAGAACTGGGCGTCGTTGCTGGCGCTCGCCGACGAGCTCGATGTCCGCGTGGCCGAAGACATCGAGGCGCTCGCGGCGCTCTCGATGGAGCGGGCGCGAGACGCCGCTCAAGCGGGCGACCCCGGCGACGGCGACGTCGCGGACGAGTCCGTGGAGATGGAGGTCGGTGAAGACCTCGCGGAGATGAGCACCTCCGAGCTCGCGGGGCTGCTCTACGACCCCGTTCAGCGGTTCGACGCCGCCATCGCGATCCTGCACAGGGGTGAGGCGGGACAAGCGTCCAGCGTGTTCGAGGTCATGCGCCGAATGTCCCGCGACCAGCTCCAGCGCGCCGTACCCCTCGCGCTCGCGCAGGGGCCTGCCTTCGAATCGGCCTTCTTGGGAGCGCTGCGTTCGCAGCGCGTGAGCCTTCGCTTGGCGGCTTCACTCTTCCTTGCGGAGATCCGTTCGGAGCGCGCGATTCCCCGCGTGGTCGAGTGCGTCGCCCGCGCCGGCATCGAGGAGTGGCAGTTCATCGCGCGGGCCGCGGCGCGGCTGGGTCGAAAGATCATCCCCGCCGTCATGGCGCGCGCTGGCACCGACGGCGACCCGGGCGAACGCCTCGCGTTCACGCTCGCTCTGCTCGGCGCTGAGGCACGCGGTGCGCTGGCTGCGGCGGTCGACCGAGAGTCGAGCGACGGCGCTCGAGTCTGCGCGCAGAAGGCCATCGAGCGCGCGGGTGAGGTCAGCTTCGGTGACCCGGCGGACTTCTCCGAGCGGCTCGCGGACGCCTTCCAAGCATGTGGGCCGGACGCGGTCGGTCCCGACTTCGAGGAGGAGCTGGCCTCGGTCGAGATCGGAC
>CANLBD010000050.1 GCA_947488215.1 Myxococcales bacterium
GGTCTGCGTCTCGGTGCTCGTAGGGCTCGTCGTGCTCAAGCGCGCGACTGAGGCCCTCGACAACGCGATGCTCTCGCAGATGACCGCTCAAATCGTCGGTGATGCGCGGGATGTGCTGGGGGGCTTCGTTCAATTCTCGTTCTATGCGTCAGCCTTCGTGCTCTCCATGATGGGCGGCGCCCTCATCGCGGACGACCTCAAGGCGAACGCGCTGGACCTCTACTTCGCGCGGCCATTGCGCCGGGCCGACTATCTCCTCGGCAAGGGCCTCGCAGCGCTCAGCGTGCCGGTCGCCACCCTGCTTGTCCCGACTGTCCTGCTCTGGCTCATCACGGCGGGTATCGCGGACGAAGCGCTCCGAGGCCCGCTCGTGAGCCTGCTCCTGCCCGCGCTGGTGCCCGCGCTCCTGGCCACGGTCGCGCTGACCGGCCTGATGCTCGGCGTGAGCGCACTCTCCGACCGCGGGGCGAGCGCAAGCGTCACCTTCATCGGCGCGCTCCTCGCTGCGGATGCGCTCGGCGCAGGGCTCTCGCTCGCGGGGTACGAGTGGGTCGGATACTTGTCGCCGCTCCTCGACCTCAGGACCGTGGGCGAGGCCATTGAACCCTCGGGCACGGGGCTCGTGGCACAAGCGCTCAAGGGCACCGCCAGGATGACCAATGGCAGCGCGTGGCTGTCGGCCCTTGCGTTGCTCGCCCTGGGGACCGGGGGCGCGCTTATCGCATTTCGTCGTGTCGCGCGGCAGGTGCGGGGATGAGCGCATCACCGACTTTGTTCGCGCGGGGCGTCAGCAAGATGTTCGGCCCGGTCCGCGCGCTCAATGACATCGACCTCGAGCTGGGGCCAGGGGTTCACGGCCTGCTCGGCCCGAACGGCTCCGGCAAGTCGACGCTCATCAAGCTCTTCGCAGGACAGCTCAAGCCGGACACGGGCGAGGTCCGCCTCAATGGTCGCGACCCCTTCGCAGACGCGGACGCGCTCCGTCGCTTGGGCCTCTGCCCTGAGCAGGACCACTTCTACGAAGACTTGACCGGGCGCGAGTTCGTGACCGCGCTGACACGCTTGCATGGGATCGACGCCGTCACGGCGCGCAGGCTCGCGGACAACGCGATCGAGCGCGTAGGCATGGGGCCGCGCGCAGGCGTGACCCTCGGCACAATGAGCCGCGGCATGCGTCAGCGAATCAAGGTCGCGCAGGCGCTGGCGCACGACGCAGACGTCTTGCTCCTGGACGAGCCGCTCAACGGCGCCGACCCGGTCGCGCGCGCGGACCTCGTTTCTCTCATTCGCGCGCTGGGCGACGAGGGGCGCTGCGTCGTCGTCTCCAGCCACGTCCTGCACGAGGTCGAAGCGATGACGCACGACGTCGTACTGATTCGCTACGGCCGCATGCGCGCCGAGGGCGACATCTTGCGCCTGCGTGAGCTCATGAAGGACCGCCCATACCGGATCCGCATCGAGACCGCCGACGCTCGACGTCTGGCGACGGCGCTCTGGACACTGCCGCATGTTCGCGCGATCGAGCTCATCTCGTCGACCACGCTCGACCTGACGACGACCCAGCTCGACGCTGCGTGCATCGATACGCCGCGCATCGCCGAGACTGTCGGCTTGGTCGTTGAACGCTTTACGAGCCCGGACGGCGACCTCGAGAGCCTCTATCGCTACCTGATGAACCATGCCTGAACTGACACACCTCCAGACAGCCTCCGCGTGGGCTGCGCTGCACGCGCGCCGCAACATGCGAAAGAAGGCGTTCAAGTGGGCGGTCGCCCTGTGTGCCGGGCTCACGCTGGTCGCCGCCTGGACCGACAGCGCGGCGGGCGCTCGCTTGACGTTTCGGATGGTGCTGCCCTTCCTCGCGCTCTATTTCGGCGCGGGGGCGCTCCGTGAGGAGATCGAGGACCAGACGTTGACGTATAGCTTCACCCGGAGCCTCGGGCGCGCTTGGGTCTTTGGCGCGCGGGCAGTCGCCGCGCTCGCCCCGATCTTGTTGCTCGCGCTGCCGGTCGCCCTCATCACGGGCGGGCAAATCGATGCGCTCACCGCCGCACGCTTTGGCTTGGCGACTCTGCTCGGGAGCCTCGCCTACGTCGCCTTCTTCGCTTTCTTTGGCATGTTCGCGCGGTGGTCGACGACCGTGGGGGTCATGTTCGTGCTCTTCTGGGAGAGCCTGACCTCCAGCGTTCCCGGTCTTCTGGGTCACCTCACGATCGTTCGGCACGTGATGACGCTCGCTGGCCTGAACGCCGAGGGCGCCGTGACCTCGGGCAGCGGGGCCTCCGAGGCGATGACATCGGCCCTGGCGCTGAGCCTGATCGCCGCGACCTTCTTTGTGCTTGGGGGGATGCGCGTCCGCGCCGCCGAGTTCGTGCTCGACAAAAGCTGAACCCGGGACTCAGCCGTCGTTAGAGCGGCAGGATGCGCCGGAGGTAGGCCATGTCGTCCGGCCCAAACGCGCCGGGCGGCGTTGCGTTGAGCTCCACGCGCTCCTCGAACGGACGGTCCGCGCCACAGTCCATGAGCTGCGCGGGCGCCGCGGCCGTGTGGTACTCGCCGCACCCTGGATACACGGGGAGCCCGAGGCTGTGGCCGATCTCGTGGCTCGCGGTGCTTCCGATCAAGTTGCCCAGCGACACAACCGCGCGCCGCACGACATCGGCGCGTGGCCCGAGCAAGTCCTCGGGCGTCGCGGGCGTGCGGATGACCGGCCCAAATACTTCGTCAAATGCGGCGCTCGCCAGCGGGTTGTCCGAGCCGCTCGAGGGTGAGAGCTGGAGGAACGACTCCACGAAGATGCCGCCATAGCCGGCGCCGTCCGCGTTGCGACCCGCTAAGTTATCCGCCAGCCGCTCGTTGCAGCGGTCCAAGTCGGGCGTGTTATCGAGCCCGAAAAGATTCTGTCCGTTCGGGTCGGGACCGCCGAACTCAAGAATACCAAAATCGACGAAGTCGGACGGTTCGAGCGCGCGAAACTCGATGTTCACGCCCGTGTAATCACGCTGAAGGACCTCGAGGATACGCCGCTGGACGTCCGCGCTGAGGTTGCGGAGGCCGAACAGCCGCAGGGAGTCCGTGAACGCGGGCAGGAACTTGAGGTAGACGACCTGACGACTCGGGAGCACGTCGAAGGTGAGAGGCGCGCTCACGCCCTCGACCTTGACACCGTCGCGCTCAATGATGGGCGTCACCGTGCCCTCAAGGCGTCCGGGGACCGCGCCGAGGTCGTCGCTCTGGCAGTCGAAGTCGTAGTCCGCCCGCATGGTCAGCTCGAGCGCGTCCCCCGCCCTCCAAGCCGGTGCAAGCTCGAGCGCGCCCCCAGCCAGCGGCAACGGGGCCGCGCCGAGCGGCGCGAAGGTGCCCTCGATACGCAGAATCGTCGTGCCCTCTGAACCGCCGAGAAACCCCTGCCCCTGGATCGTGACGCGCTGGCCGCGGCTCGCGCCCGATGGGCTGACCTGCTCGACGGTCGGCAGGAGCAGGTCGAAGACCACGGACGCGGGCGGCGCGTCACGTCGCCAGCCGCGGCCCGCGTTGCTGAGTGTTCCGAGCCCTTCGAAGCGACCCGGCTCTATCCCGAACCACGCCGGCGCGATGACGACCATGCCCAAGGTGCGGTCGATGCCGCGCGGGTCGTTCGCGAGCACGGGGATGTCGTTGAGCGCGATGTCTCGGCGCTCGCCGGTCGCGTCGTTCGTGAAGGTGCCTTGAAGCGCGAGCGTGGTCGCGCCTTCGTCGCCCACCAGCAGCGCGTCGCCTTCAAGCGCCCAGGCGGTCTGCGGGAACGCACCCGGCGCCGCACGAGAGAGGAACGGCTCGAGCCCCGCGCGTACTTCGAACTGAACGGCTGTCGAGGACTGACCGGTCGCGTCGCCGTAGCGCGCCGCGAGGTCGATTCGACCCACGAAGGTGCCCTCGGGCAGGTCGCCAAAGGCCTCAGCCGCCCAGAGGAGGTCAAGCAGATCGTCTGCGCGCCGCTCCACCTGGATGACGCGGTCAACGGTCACACCGCCCAGCGTCCCCACGACGCGCCCCGCCCACGCGCCGCCCTCCAAGTAGCCCGCGCCGACGACACGGAGCCGGGAGCCCGGCACGATGATGGGCGCTTCGATGCGCTCCAGTGCGATCTGGAATCCAAACGTCTGCGGCGCGTCCGGTGGCGCTGAGTCAGCGCAGCCGGACATCTGCGCGCTGCCCGCGAGCGCGCCGAGCGCGCTCCACAGCACCCACGCGCGTCCTCGATCGAGGCGCTGTCGCGTCATGGCAGGCAAGCCCGCCCGCCCGCAACCGCGCGACAACTGTAACCCGCCCGGCAGTCTGCGTTGTCTAGACAGACCCGCAGGCAGGCCGTCACGTCGCCCATGTCCGGAACATTCGCGCAGATTGTATCCCGCGGACAGTCCACTGGGCTGCAGCCACCCGACGCGCAGTAGCCGCCGGGCAGGTCAAAGCAGACGTCCGTGTCTTCGCAGTCGCTGTGCTGCGCGCAGCGGTCGCCTGTCCGCCCGGCGCCCGCCGGCATGCAGCCTGACGTGAAGTCCTCGAACCGCTTGCACGCGTAGCCTGCCTCGGTTCGGCACTCGAAGGACGAGCGGCAGGCATCGGCGCAGAGGCCGCCTGTGCTCCGAGGGTCCGCGCCCGTGCGGGGGCCGATGCACGCACCGGAGACGCCGCAGTCGGCGGGTCCATCGCAGGCCTCGTCTACGCAGACGCCGTCTAGGCAGAAGCCTCCCGCTGGGCACTGCAGCGTGACCTGACATGCCTGAATATCGAGCGTCTCGATCCGAAGGCTGTAGGTGTTCTGAACGCTGCGCGTGGCCCCGTACACTTGGGCGATGTAGAGGTCGTCGATGGGGATTTGGTACTCGATGAGCTCGGTGTCTCGGTAGCTGAGGGACTCCGCGACCTGCGCGCCCGTCGAGCGGTACAGCCGCAGGTCGAGGTCGCCCGCGCCATGTCCGAATGCGGCGGTCAAACGAACGACCTGCCCAGCTGTGGCCTCGAAGCCGTAGAAGTCTTGGTCGAGCGCGCACACCGCGAGGCCGATCTCGTCGAAGGGCAGCGAAACCACCGCGGTAAAGTCCTCGAGACGGTCATTCCCGAGGCCGCTGGCGTCGAACGCGTCGTCCGTGCAAGGCCTGTTGCACTGGCCGGGGCCGACCTCGACCGTCAGGTCGTACTGGTTGCGCGCGCCCTGATACGCAGAGACCGCAATATACGCCTCGCCCGCCTCTGCAGCGCAGGGCTCGAAGACCTCCTCCATCGCAGCGTTCGCCTGCGCGCTCTGATACGCGAAGGCATCCGCGTCGCCCGGGAGCTGCATAAAGAGGTCGAGGTCGCCGCGCGCTGCGTTGAGGTCAATGCGGGCGCGCACGGACTGGCCGGGTTCGACGGCGAGTCGGTAGAAGTCGTAGACGTCATCGCAGACCGACAACGCTGGGTACTGACCCTGCTCGATGAGGACCGCCGCGGCGGGCTCGTCGTTCCCGACGCCTGCGGCCTCGAAGCCGTCAGCGACGCAGATCTGACCGCAGTTCTGGTCAGCAGGCACACACTGCGGCGCGGTCACGCCGTCGACGCTGGTCACTTCGACACACTGCTGGCCCGCAGCGCACTGCCCGTTCGCGCACGTCGTCGCGCAGAAGAGGTCTCCCCTGAGTGACACGCAGTGGTCCGCTGAGCCTCCGCACTGGGCGTCCGCAACGCAGGGCGCGCACGCGCCGTAGGTTCGGCCTCCGTTGTCCTCTCCGCCGGTGACCGTCAGCGAGAAGACCTCGGAGTCCGTGCTGTGGTCGCAGGCCGTCCCGTCGGGGTCGTCGTTGTCCGTCGCAGTGAGCACATAGTGAATCATCCGTGACTCGCCGGCGGCGAGGCCCAAGTTCGGAATGGTCGCGATGTAGCGGTCGCCGCCCACCGCGCGGAACTCAGTGAAGGGCCAGCCGCTCGTGTCAACCTCGCCGTTCGGGTCGATGGGTTCGGTGGTGTAGGCCAACGCGGGTGCGGATTTGAACCCGACGTCATCCGTGACGGTCGCTTCGATCTCGTAGTTGAGCGGACCCGCGAGCGCGCCCGGAGGCGAGTGCACGATGCGCGGTGGCGCGCCCGGGCAGTTCGCGCCCGCGTCGCGCTTGAAGCGCACGAGGAATCGCTTGGTCACCGGCACATCGAGCCCCTTGCGGCGCGCCTCGAAAACGACCGTGTGGTTCAGGCTCTCGTCGAGTTGCGCGGGCGTTGGGCACCAGTTCAGGCGCTTGACCTTCTGATTCTCCGGTGGGTAGAGGTTCGCCCCCTCAAGCGCGGGCTCACCGAGCCGAAGCTCAACCTCGCTCTCGGGGACGAGGTCCGCGCGGACAGCAACGGGGAGCATGTCGACGCACTGCGTCTGACGCAGGTCAACGACCATGCCGGCGCCGGGGGGATCGATGAAGACGATGCCGCTCGGGCCGAGCCCGGGGTTGACGACTGTCAGGGCGATCGTCTCACTCGCCTTGCCTCCGTGATTGTCGCGGACGCTGATCGTCAAGCGATAGGTCGTCTGGTCAGCTCGGCCGGCGTCCGCGATGCCGGGCGTCCACGTGAACACCGCGCGTCCGGGGCTCGTGACCAAGATATTGGGCCTGCCACCCGCGGTCGCGGTCTGGGTCGGCGGGGCGGGGTCGAGCGCGAACCCGAAGGTCAGAGGGTCGCCGTCGGCGTCGCCCGCGAGCAGGTCAATCGACCCGGGCGTGTTGACCGTGAACACGTCATCGTCGACCGGCCGCAGGACCGGGGCCGAGTTGGAGTCCCCCGCGCACGCCCCAAGGAGCGACGCGAGCAGGAGCAGAGCAGGCACGGTGAGGCGTTTCATCGCGACGAAATCTAGCACCCTCTCGGCGTCCACTGAAACGCCCCCCGCTTGAACCGCGCCGCGTCGCAGCGTAGCGTTCGCCCCGCAACTGACCGGAGAGCCCCCATGAGCGAGATCATCGACATTCACGCCCGCGAGATCCTGGACAGCCGAGGCAACCCCACGCTTGAGGTCGAGGTCACGCTCGACGGGGGCGCATCAGGTCGCTTCGCCGTGCCCTCGGGCGCGTCCACCGGCGAGCACGAGGCGCTTGAGCTGCGGGACGGCGACAAGAGCCGCTACCTGGGCAAGGGCGTTCGCACAGCCGTGCAGAACGTGACCGAGGTCATCGCGCCCGAGCTGGTCGGGTTTCCCGCAGACGAGCAGCGCGCGATCGACGCGGAGATGCTGCGTCTCGACGGCACGCCGAACAAGAGCAAGCTCGGGGCGAACGCCATGCTCGGCGTCAGCATCGCGACGGCCCGAGCGGCTGCCGCACACTACGACCTGCCCCTGTGGCGGTATCTGGGCGGCGCGAACGCCCACGTCCTGCCGGTGCCGCTGATGAACATCATCAACGGCGGCGCCCACGCCGATAATAACTTGGACTTTCAGGAGTTCATGGTCGTCCCGATGGGCGCCCCGACGTTCGGCGAGGCCCTCCGCATGGGCGCCGAGATCTTTCACAACCTGAAGCAGGTCCTGAAGAAGCAGAAGCTCAACACTGCGGTCGGTGATGAGGGCGGCTTCGCGCCCAACCTGCCGAGCAACGAGGCCGCGCTCTCCACGATCCTCGAGGCAATCTCGGCGGCGGGCTACGTGGCAGGTCGTGACGTGGGCCTCGCCCTAGACGTCGCCTCGAGCGAGTTCTTCAAGGGCGGCCAATACGTGCTCGAGGGCGAGGGCCGCACGCTGACGCCGTCACAGCTCGTCGACTTTTACGCCGACCTGTGCAGCCGCTACCCGATCATCTCCATCGAGGACGGCATGGCCGAGAACGATTGGGATGGCTGGGCAGCGCTCACGGAGCGGCTCGGCGCGGCGGTGCAGATCGTCGGGGACGACCTCTTCGTCACGAACACGGTGCGGCTTGAGGAGGGCATTCGTCGGAAGAGCGCGAACAGCGTCCTCGTCAAGGTCAACCAGATCGGCACGCTCACGGAGACGCTCGATTGCATCAACCGCGCGCAGCGCGCGGGCTTCACGACGATCATCAGCCATCGCAGCGGCGAGACCGAGGACACGACGATCGCCGACCTCGCGGTCGCGGTGAACGCGGGGCAGATTAAGACGGGCAGCGCGAGCCGCAGCGACCGGATCGCGAAGTACAACCAGCTGCTGCGAATCGAGGAGGCCCTCGCGGAGACGGCTGTTTTTGGCGGGGTCGCCCTGCGTCGCTGAGCCTCAGGTCGAGGGCGCGAAGCGGTTCTGCTTCTCGAGAACGACCCGACGAATCACGTTTCGCGCGTTCTCGGACAAGCCAATGAACGCTGCACCCACGCGGACGCTCGTATCCGGCAGTGGGTAGGCGTAGACGACGCGAGCGCGCACGATGAAGTCGCTCACGCCGACGGCCTGCTGAAGCGCCGTCGCTTGGACGGCGACGATCTCGCCCACCGCGGGGGGAGTGCGGGTCAGCCACGAGATGCCGCCCTCGCCCAAGTTGACGCCGACTCCACCGGGTGACGGCCCCAGCGGCATCCCGTGAATGCCGCCCCGCACGAACTGCCGCCGATTTGTGCCGCGCCACTCGCCCGTCGGGGCGGCCGTCAGCGCTGGCGCGACCTCGCGGTTCAGCGCCGACTCGACCTTCGCGACGAGGAGCGTGGGATCGAGGGGCTTGACGAGGTAGTCCACCACGCCGAGCGAGAGGGCCTTGTCGAGGTCCGACGCCGTGCTCAGCGCCGTCAGCATGATGACGGGAATCGCGGCTGCCTTCGGATACTTGCGCATCAGCTCGAGGAGCTGAAAGCCGTCCATCTCGGGCATGCGAATATCGAGGACGATGAGGTCGGGCACGACCTGCTGCAGGATGCGAACGGCAGCCTTGCCGTCCTCAGCCTCAAGGACCTCGTACCCCGCGCGCTTGAGATTGTAGGCGATGAGCTTCCGAATGTTCGGCGCGTCTTCGACCGTGAGGATCTTCTTGGACATACCTTCGCGTGTTCTAACACACTTCGCGTCAAACTGAGCCAGTCGCCCATTGAGGCGACGCGGGTCGTCGCGTAGAGTGACCCCCATGGACGAAGGCGCGCCCCTACCGCCTGTTTTCGAAGCGTTGCGCGGAGGCGTAGCCACCGCAGAAGACGTTGCAACCTTCGAGGCGGTCGAGGCGGCGCTCTTGGAGACGCTGAGCGCGCCGGACCCTTCGGCGATGGGTGTGCCTGCATGGGACCGCGCCTTCGACCATGCGGCGCTCGTCGACCCGGAGCGCCGCGCCCGACGCATGCTCGGCAAGCGCAAGCGACCTGCGGACGACGACGAAGAGACCCCCCCTCCGGCAGACGAGGTCGACGGCTTGGCTATGTCGCACGCTGCGGCCGTGCTCAGCGCGCTTGAGCAGATCGACGCGCGCAGGGCGCTGGTCGGGCAGGGCGACGCCGCGTCACAGCCGCGCTGGGCGGCGGCGCGCGCCGAGCTCGAGCGGCGACTCAGTCGAGCATGCGCCCACGCACCCTCGCTGAAGCGAGCCGTCGTACAGGCACGCGCGGACGGCCTGAGCGGCGCGAGCGCTCGCCTTCGAGCGGCCGCCCCCGACGCGGGCTCCCAAGGCCGCGTGGTGCCCGTCGTGGTCTCGTTGCCTCCAACCTCGGGGGATGGCCCGTACGCAGCGTCTCCCGACGCCCCCCTCGCCGCCGAACCCGCAGCGCCACGGCCCCCGCTGTCACTTCGGGGCCCGTCACGCCCACTGCCCGAGGTGCCCGCCACGCCGGCTGCGCGACCTGCTCGCCCCGCTCGCCCCGCCAGCTCGACGGCGTTGAGCAGCGGCCGCGCGCTGGAGCTCGGCGGCCTGGCTGTGGGTGCGCTCGATGTGCAGCTGCCGCCAGAAGCAGAGCGGACCGTCGCCTTGGCGATGGAGCGGGCTGTCAGTGCCCTGCCCGATGTATTGCGCTCGCGGGGGCAGAGCACAGCGCCCGCTGCAGGCGACTCTCTGCCCCGTCTAGACGTCGTGGTGGATCTGCCGAGCGGCGTGCGCGACGCGTCTACGCGAGGTCGCCTGATCGCAGACCAGATTGCAGACGCGCTGCTCGCAGCGGGTCATCGGAACGTTGAGCGCCTGCAGGTGGACGTCCGCGTTCGAGGAGGTGGCGCAGCGGAGGCCGCCCCCTCGGTGGACGATGTCTTGGCGCGCCTCGGCGCGGGCGACGACGAGGGCGTAGCGCGGCTCCTCGCAGAAGAGCGCCGACCGCTGGACGCGACCCAGCGCGCGCGCCTCGCAGACTTCTTCGGTGAGGACTTCGCAGACGTCTCCGTCTTCGCTGGCGCCATGTCCGGTGCTTTGGCGCGCGGGCTATCGGCCGAGGCCTTCACGCACGGGCGCATGGTCTTCTTCGACCCGAAGCACTTTCGACCGGACACCGCGCAAGGTGAGGCGCTTCTCGCGCACGAGCTCGCGCACACACGACAGGCCGAGGGCGACACGCGCACCGGGCGCGCGAAAGAGGCCGAGGCCCTCGCGACCGAAGCGAGCTATCTCAGCTGGATCAGCCCAGCCGGGGCGCCTCTGGCGATGGACACGGACCCGCTCGCGCCCTCGAAGCCCTCAGCCGCCGCCGCGGACGATCCGGCCGCAGCCAGCCGAGGTGTCGCGCGCGCGGCGACGGGTCGCGCAGTCGAGCAGGCAGAGGGCCCACGCGAGGACACTGCCAAGTTCGAGAAGCGTGTAGAGCAGGTGCTCGAGCGCGTGCGGGCGTTGGTCGCCGAGCGGGGTGACTTCGAGTCGGACCGCGTCGGTCGGCTCGTGCGGTCTGGCATCCGCCGGCTCTAGCGTTCGTTTAATAGACCGCCGAGACCCGAAGAAACGCGCCCCCGGCGCTCGCGTCGGGGCGGGCGAGGTCGTCATCGCTGAAGTGCGAGAAGTTCCAGCCTCCACCCAGCCGCACCTTGCCCTCGACGGCATACGCGAGTTCGACGAGCGCCCCGTGCAGCCGCTGACCGGCGAGGCTGGCCCCCAACAGCCGATACTCAAGCCCTGCATCGAGGCGGCGCGTGAGGTGTCGGTCAAGGCGGTTGATCCACAGGAGCGTGCGTGCCGCGCGCACGGGCAGGCCCCCATCCGAAAGGGCGTATCGCTTCCACGCCACCTTCTCGGTGAGCTTCAGGCGCGCGGGCAGCTCCACCATCGGCGTCAGGGAGACGACGTCGAGCTCGTCCTGTCGACGAAACGTCTCATCGACGTTGACGCCGATGGGCGTGAGCGCCGCACGCTTCGCCCACTGCCCGAGCACCGTGAACCGCCCTGATTCGAGCGGGCGCCAAGCGAAGCCGAGCGCCAGCTCGAGCGAGGCGCTCTCCGCCGTGCCGGTCTCCACGACAAACGTCCGGGTGACCTCGACTCGACCGCGCAGCTGAAGCGGCGTCGTTACCTGCCACTGCGCGCCGTTCAGGCTCACGAGCTGCAGGGTATCTCCGAGCCCAAAGCGTTCATCTTCGTCCGTCACCCGCGCTTCTTGGCGTGTGGTCGCGCGCAGTGGACCTCGACTGAGCTCAAGGCCCGCCCCCAAGGCGTCTGTGCTCCGACGCGCCGTCTCACGTCCCACGAGCTGGCTGCGCTCGTAGGAGGCGTCGAGGACGAGACCGCGGGTGAGCGACGTCCGCTTACCGACGCCCATCACGGCTTGCTGGCCGATGGCGCCGCTGGGCGCGGGCCCCCACCCCGCCGACCGCGCCTGATACTCGCCGTAGGTGCGACCGGAAGCGTCCGACCCCCAGCGCTCCTCGCCGCCCATAATGAACGCGCTGTCGCGCGTCGTTGAGGCGTGCTCCACGCGCTGCCGAACATAAGCCGATTGGCGGTCGCTGAGGTCCGCACGGAGGCCCGCCTCGGTGGCGTTGTCACCCGACCATCGAACACGCTCGACCAGCTCAAGCGTTACCCCGGCGGGGCTTCGCATCGACGCGCCCACCGAGGTCGTGAGCAAGTCCGCCTTCGAGTCGTGGAGGCGGTCATCGCCCCGCACGTCGACCGCTTGGCCGGCATGCAGCATCCAACGCCCGTTCAGGCGCACAGCCGCCTCTTCGCTCAGCGTCGTGAGCGTCAGCGGACCGCCCAAGGCAGCGTTCACCGCCCGTTCGTCGAGGGCGCGCGTCGTCCATGTGGTCGAGCCCGTTGACCACGCGTGGCTCATCTCGGCGCGACGCTGCAAGACGGCGCCGCTGCGGGCTGCCTCCCAGCGTGTCGACAGCGTTTGCGTGTCGGTCAAGTGTGCGGTCGACGCCGCCGAGAGCGCGTCCGAGGCGACCCCGGTACTCAGCCCTGCCGCCGAGTAGCCCGCCCCCAAGCGCTGCAAAGTCAAGGTCGTCCGCCACAGCGGCTGGTCGGCGCGCGCGTCACCCGCGTCGCGCAAGACGTCGGCCAGCTCAAAAGCGCCGGTCAAGTGCAGAGCCATGGCATCGTGGGCGCCGACAGCAGAGCGCGTCGACGGTCTGTCCTGTGTCCAACTGAGGCCGCCGTCCGAGGACGTGAAGCGACCCACCCCGGCGGCTTGACTCCGCGCGACCTCGAGCCCGAGGCCGCTCGAGCGCCCCGGCCGCCACGTCAGCTCCCCGCCCATCAGCCGATAGGCGCCCGCCCCCACGACACCGGGGCGCGCCTCGATGAGGCCGCCACCGACCGTGAGGTCGCCGAAGCGCTCTCGACCATGCGCGCCCGCGGCGCCAAGGGTATCAAGGGGCTGCCCGAGCGTGTCCTGATGGTCGTATTCGACGGCCAGGGATTGCTCGATCGCGCCGCTGAAAGACGCTCGGCGCCCGTTGTCCAGCCCGCCCCATCCGAGCCCCGCCCACCCAGACTCCGCTGACGTGGACAGCGGGCGCGAGAGCAGGAGCCGACCCTCACCGCTTCGCAAGCTGTAATCGCGGCCCGGAGCGAGCCGACGCCGAGCCAGCTCGACCCCCGAAGTCCTGTCACGCGCGACGACCCAGACTTGCGCGCTGTCCGGAACGATGGGCCGATGAGGCAGAAAGTAGAGCGCGCCGCCTGTGGCCGCCAAGTCGACGCTCGCGTGCGCGTAAGTGTCCTCTCGTTGGGCGACGAAGGCCTCAAGCTTGGAGCCCTCGCGCGTCTTTTGTGGCGGTCCGCGCACGAGGCGCAGGTGAGCGCCGGCGTGACGACGCGCGTAACGAAAGACGCCGAGCCCCTCGAGTGCGACGTCTACATCACCCACCACCCATTGGCTCTCATCCGCCTCAATGAGCGCGTACAGCGGACCCCGTGCGCCGGGCGCCTGAGCGGCCGCTGCGTCATCTCCGTAGACTGGGTAGAGCTGGTCGGCCTCGATCAGGCGGCGCGCCTGCTCGTTGGCCGCGTCTCGCCGCGAGTCCACCTGCACTGTAAAGCGATAGTCTCGAAACAGGCCGCCAAGGATGTGCTCGCCGCGGGCGTAGCCTCGCAGGGAGAGCGCTGCGTGGCCCTCGAGCGTCAACGACCCAACAGCGTGTCCGGCACCGGTCATCGTGGCTCGGAGCGCCTCTCCCTGCTCTGCGCCGACCCCCTCGGCGAGCGCGACCAAGAAGAAGTGGTGCTCAGCGAGCGAATAGACGCGTCGAAGCGTCGACGTCGCCCCGCCGACCGTCGCGGTGACCTCGACCGCGGGCGCTTCGCGCGAGACGCTCACCGCGCCCGCGAACCGACCCGCCGTATCGACGTCGACGACCTGGCCGTTGAGCGTGACCTGGGCCTCAGGTCTGACCTGCCCCCAAACGGGGACAACGCCGCCTCGGACGACAGCGCCCGGCGGCGGCCACTCGACTCGGAGCGGGGGGCTCGGGCTACGGGGGTCCACGGATGACGAGTCGAGCGCGCACGCGAGTCCGAGTTCGACCTGAACCGGCAGCCCAGGCGTGAGCGCTCGGTAAACACCGCTCTCGGATGCACTCCCGGCCCCGGGCACAGCCGCCTCGGCGTCGACCTTGAAGACATGTCCGCCCGCCTCGAGCGCGTCGAAGCTAAAGCGGCCGGTCATGTCCGTGGTCGTGCTTCGACCGCTCTGGGTCGCGACATGAGCGCCGGGAACGCCACGCTCTTCAGCGTCGGCGCGGCCATCACCGTTTGCGTCGCAGAAGACGCGCCCGAGGGCCAAACCACGGTCGAACACTGCGTCGTCGACGACCTGAACGACAACGCGAGATGCGCTTGAGAGCGGCTGTTCATCAGATCCCACGACCTGGGTCGTCACCCCCACTTCGGCTGCGGCGATGTCGAGCGTGCTCATCTGCCAGCGGAGGCGGATCGCCTGACCTGCGGGCAAGTCCATCGGCCTCGCGCGCTGCGCAGCGCCTACCCCCTGCGCGGCCCCGAAGAGCAGCGCGGTATCCCCGACGGGTTCGTAAGCGCCGAGCGGACGCTCACGGCCCGCCTCGACGCGCCACCACGACGCCGAGCGCGGGACATACGACAGCGCGCGACCGGGTGAGGCGCGCACGAAGAGCCCCCCCTTGCCTGACCTTGGCTCATACCGCAGGTCTCGGGCCGAGGCGTTCACCACCTCCATCTCAAAAGTCACGATGTGGCCCCGCGTCACGCGGGGTGTGAGCGTGCGCGCCGAGGCGACCAGCAACGCGCCTCGCGGGTCAAGCGGCAAGTGGTTGCGGCGGAACGAGGCCGGCACCGCGCGCGCGTCTAAGCGCGAGGTCCAAGGCATCTGCGCCTCAAGAGAGGGCAGGCTCACAGTCGACAGGGCGACGCCGCTCGCCAAAGGCGGCGACGTGAGGGCTGGCCGCAGAGTAGACGGCCACGTGAAGGCCCCAGAATCGTCTTCGACCGTGAGCGCGTACTCGCCCGTTCGCACGGCCACGACGCGGTAGGCCCCACCGCCGGTCGTCACTTGGTTCGCCTGAGATGGGTCCTCAAGATCGCCCGGCTCAAGCGGGGCCAGCCTGCCCGCGACCCACCGCGAGACCCGCACGCGCGCGCCGTCCACAGTGCGCCCGGAGACAGCGTCGTAGACTCGACCACTGGGCGTCACGGCGACGTCGAAGCGCGCGGCGCTCCCATCGAAGCGCGCTCGCCGCCAAAGGACACCCGACGCGCTCCGAACGCTCAGGTCGATGGGACCCGTCGCTGCGGGTTGGAGCGTAAAGGCCCCATCGAGGTCGGTCGTCGCAGAGACCGCGGGCGCCGCCCGAGGCCCACCCGCGGCGACGGCGCTCACCCGAACGCCGCTGAGCGTGAAGTCGATGTCGGGCGAGAAGCGACCGTCGTCGTCGACATCTTCGAAGACGCGCCCCGAGCGACCGCGGAGCGCGCCGCGTACATCGAGGCACTCCGGTGTCGTCTGGCCCTGCGCGACCCCGGCGCCCATGAAGCGCGCCGTAAAGCAGCGCTGCGATGGCCCCGACCCGACGAGGGCACGGAGCGAGAGGTGAACAGATGCGCCCGGCGCCACGCTCACCCCCGACCACCGCCAAGTCCGCGGGCCCAAGACCACGCGGCCCACCGACGCCGGCTCGACCAGCTCTGCCGCCTCGATGCCCTCGGGCACATCAAGCTCGACCTCAGCCGCTTCGACGGCGACCGTACCGAGATTGCCCAAGGCGACGCTGACCACGACCGCGTCA
>CANLBD010000051.1 GCA_947488215.1 Myxococcales bacterium
CCGTTGTGGCCGTTGTGGCCGTTGTGGCCGTTGTGGCCGTTGTGGCCGTTGTGGCCGTTGTGGCCGTTGTGGCCGTTGTGGCCGTTGAGCGCCGGGGTGTCTGCGCGCGGGATCTCGGTGGAGGCCGACGTGGACTGGGCGGTGGGGTCATGCGCGAACAGGGCCTCGTCATCGGGCTCCGCCGGCGTCTGCGTGAGCAGGTTGGCGACGACGATGTCCGGTCCGGTCCACATCCAGACCTCGCCGGGCTCCATTTTGTCGATGTGGCTCGCATGCCGGAACTCCCGGTACATCGCGGGCCATCGCTTTCGCATGCCGAACGCGAGGCCGGACCGAAAGTCATCATCGGGTCCGATACCGTGCGCGTACACCTTGGCCTTGCTCAGCAGCAAGTCGCCGATGACCTCGCGGATCATGGGGCGCACCGAGCGCAGACGCGCGTGTAGGGGATCGCGAGCAGTCGCTCGGGCGCGATCGGGTCGAGACAGTATTCGCAGCGCCCGAACCGATTGTGCTCGATGCGCTCGATGGCGCCGCGCAGCGCAATAATCCGCGCGCGCGCGCTGTCCTCGAGCCGCTCGACCACGGGGTCGTCCGTGTGCAGCCCGCTCACATCGATCCAGTCGGCCGGTCCAGGGCTCGGCGAGCTCCGCAGGTGACGCTGCAAGCGCGCCTCGCGCGCCTCGATGCGTGCGAGCTCCTCGCGGAGCTGTTCCTTGACGGTCTCCAGGTTCATTCGGACCTCCATTCAGCATTTACTCCTATTTTTATGGGCACAAACACTTAGGCAATATTCGGACCACGCTGGACTTCTGCAGCGCAGCGAGGGTCCCGCGGCGAAGCGGGTCTTGGCGGTAACTCAACCTGGGAATACGTCACCGACCGGTGACGTTGGGCGGCGCGTTGCATTTGGGTCCGGTCGCGTGACAATCCGGGGATGACTGAGCGCCTGCGCCCCTGCCCCCCGATGACGTTCGATGAGCCCGCTGCGCTGACCGACGCACGCCGCGCAGTCCCTGTGACGCCCCTGCATGTCGATCTCTGCGTCGAGGTCGACCTCGCGCAGCGGCGCGTCTCGGGGCGAGTCACCCACTCAGTGCGCGTCCGCGCTCGACCCACCCAACGGCTGCGCCTCGACGTGGGCGTGCCCGAGCACATGCGCATCTCCAGCGTTCTCTGGGACGGCGACGCGGTGGAGTTCACGCACGTCGGCGAGGTCCTCGAGGTCGAGCACATCGCGCCTCGGGCACCGGGCCGAGACAGCACGCTCCAGATCGCCTTCGACGCCAACCCCGCGGCGGGGCTCTACTTCATCGCGCCCGACGCCGAAGTGCCGTCCCAGCGCGCGCAAGCCTGGACCCAAGGCGCGATGGAGGACCACCACCACTGGTTTCCCTGCTTCGACGCGCCTGAACACATGGTCACGACGCGCGTCGACGTCACGGTGCCCGCGCCGTTCGTGGCGCTCTCGAACGGTCACCCAGAGTCCACGTCCGAATCACCGCAGGCGGGCCGCCATCGCGCGGTCTGGCGCATGGACACGCCCCACGCGCTCTACCTGCTCACCCTGGTCGTCGACGACGTCGTTGAGGTGCGCGACCAAGCGGGCGACGTCTCGCTCCATCACTGGGCCCCACGAGGGCGCGAGGCCGACGTCCGCGCCCTCTTCGAGCGCGTTCCGCAGATGGTCGCGTACTTCGCCGAGGCGACGGGGCGGCCCTATCCCTTCGGCCGTTACGGTCACGTCTTCCTGCAGGAGTTCATGTGGGGCGGGATGGAGAACTCGACCCTGACGAGCCTCACGGACCAGGTGCTCGTGCAGGGTCATCACCGCGCTGAGGAGGACGTCGAGCGCCTCATCGCGCACGAGCTCGCGCACCAATGGTTCGGCGACCTCATCGCGCCGAGGGGCTGGCCAGAGCTGTGGCTGAACGAGTCGTTCGCGACCTACTTCGAGCTGCTCTGTATGCAAGCCCTCGAGGGCGACGACGACTTCGCTCGCCGCCTGATGACGGTCCGCGACAGCTACTTCGCCGAGGTCGAGACGCGCTACGCCCGCCCTATCGTGACGCGGCGCTACGCGCACCCCTATGTGCTCTTCGACCGCCACGCCTATGAGAAGGGCTGCCTGGTGCTTCATACGCTCCGCGACCAGCTCGGCGAGGCCGCGTTCTGGGCGGGCGTGCAGGCCTACGTCGCGCACGCAGCGGGCAGCGCGGCCGAGACCGCGGCGCTGCGCCGCGCCTTCGAGGACGCCAGCGGCGAGGACCTGACGACGTTCTTTGAGCACTGGGTCTACGCCCCCGGGCACGCCGCGGTCCGCCCGACATGGCGCTTCGTCGAAGGCGTCGGCCTCGAGGTCACGCTGGAGCGCACGGACCCCCACACGCAGACGCTCGTCGTGACCGTGGGCGTTGGCCGCGCACAGGGTGGGATGACGACGCACCGCGTACCGCTGTCGGCGGAGACCCGCGCGCTGGTGGTCCCCCTCGACCGCGCGCCGCGTTGGGTCGCGCTCGATCCTGCCTCGAGCTGCCTTGTGCAGATGGACGAGCGCGACGAGCCCGACACCGCGCTTCGGGCGCGGCTCTCCCCCGACGCACCGATTGCCCTGCGCGCGCGGACCGCCCGCGTCCTCGCCGCCCGCGGCACGCCCCAGAACCACGCCGCGCTGGCCCACGCACTGACATCGGACCCCGCTTCGACGGTCCGCGTCGAGGCGGCGCGTGCGCTCGGCGAGTATCGGACGAGCGAAGCCCGCGCGGTCTTGCTCACCGCTGCGGCCACGGACGCTGACTGGCGTGTGCGGGCAGCGAGCGCGCGCGCGGCCGCCCTGGGCGCGGGTGCAGACTTGGTCGACGCCCTCGCGGCGCGGCTTCAGGCCGAACACAGCCACCGCGTCCGGTGCGGGGTGCTTCAGGGCCTCGGGGGGATTCAGGACGCACGAGCGCGTTCGCTCATCGAGGGTCAGCTCGAGGTCGAGTCGCCGCGGGCGTGTATCGCCGCGACTGCGATCACAGCTCTGGCGGCGCAGGACGCGCCCGACACCCTCGACGCGATCCTGAGTCGGACGAAGCGCACCGCGCCCCGCCCGGTTCGGGTCGCCGCTGTCGCCGCCGTCGGCCGCCTGACCAAGCTCGAGGCGACACCGGCCGCCGACCGCAAACGCGGTCGAGAGCGCCTCGAGGCGCTGCTCGCCGACCCGACCTTCGCCGTGCGCGCGGCTGCGATAGAAGCACTCCGCGCAGTGAGCGACGCCGCGAGCCTGCCCGCCCTGCGTCGCGCCCACGGCGCCGAACACTTCGGCTTGCTCCGCCGCAGCCTGCGCGAGGCGCTCGGCGCCCTAGAGCACGACGAGAGGAGCACCCCATGAGCGCAACGACGGACCGAACATTTCTGGACATGACCCGCTACCAGTGGACCGTGCTGCTCGCCGCGTGGCTCGGGTGGGGCTTCGACATCTTCGACAGCATCCTGTTCAACTTCGTGGCTCCCAACTGCGTGCCAACGCTGCTCGGCCTGCCCATTGGGAGCCCAGAGGCTCGCGCGGCGACGCTCAACTGGACCGGCATCGTCACGAGCGTGCTGCTGCTGGGTTGGGGGCTCGGGGGCATTCTGTTCGGGAAGATTGCCGACCGTATCGGCCGCACGCGGACGCTGTTGCTCACAATGCTCCTGTATTCCCTCGGCACCGCGGCCTGCGCCGCTGTGCCCAACATCGAGTCGTTGTTGGTCTGCCGCTTCATCGCCAGCCTGGGCATCGGCGGTGAGTGGGCGGCGGGTGCGGCGATGGTCGCCGAGGTCGTGCCGGAGCGGCGCCGCGTCGAGGCGGGCGCCTTGCTCTACACCGCCGCGCCCCTGGGCTTGCTGCTCGCAACGGTCGTCAACGCCGAGATCGCGGGTGACTGGCTCCGGGACTCACCCGAGACGTCGTGGCGCTGGATCTTCCTGTGTGGCCTCGCGCCGGCTGTGGTCGCGTTCGCCGTGCGGTTCTTCGTCAAGGAGCCGGAGCGCTGGGCGCAGGTCGCGCAGACCACGGTCGCACCGCGCTACCGTGACTTGTTCACCCCCGAGTGGCGGCGCTACACCGTGACGGGCACGCTCCTCGCGCTCACCGCGCTTGTGATGTGGTGGTCCTGCAACGCCTTCATTCCCGTCGTGGTGGGGGGCCTTGGCGCCCAGGCGGCCGCCGCGCAAGGCCTCTCGGGCGGCGAGGCGCAGGCCATGATCGAGGCGTGGAAGACCCGCGCGATTCACATCTTCAACTTCGGCGGCTTCGTGGGCACCCTCCTGACGGTGCCGGCGGCAAAGTACCTGGGACGCCGCGCGATGTTCGGCGCGTACTTCTTGCTGTCGGCCCTGTCGATCCTCTGCGCCTTCGGGATCGAGATGTCTGCTGAGGCGCGCCTCTGGATGTACCTCCCGATCGGCCTCACAGTCTTTGGCGTCTTCGGGAGCTTCACCTACTACTTGCCCGAGCTGTTCCCCACGCGCCTGCGGGGCACGGGCGCGGGCTTCTGCTACAACTTCGGGCGGTTCTTTGCTGCCGCAGGCCCGTTCATCGTGGGCAGCGTCGCGTCTCGCGGCGCAGACGCCGCCTCGACCGCGATCGACGTGTTGTTCTGGGTCGGTGTGGTCCCGCTCGCCGGGCTGCTGCTCATTCCCTTCGTTGTCGAGACGAAGGACAGGCCCCTGCTCGAGTAGACCTAGTCGACGCGCTCGAGCGAGAGCTCAAAGCGCGTGGTCTCGGCCCCCTCGAGGGTCGCGCTGAGGCGACCGCCCACAGCCCCTGCGAGTGCATGCGCCACCGCAAGATCGAGGCCGCTGCCCGAAGGGTCTCGCGGCAAGGCGTACGGCTCAAAGAGCGACGACATCATGCTCGGGTCGAGCGGCTCGCCATCGTGTCGAATTCGGAGCACCCAGCGCCCGGCCTCAGCCCGGACCTCCAAGCCGATCCGGGTGCCGGCGCGGTGGCCCGCCGCGGGGCGGGTGACGCGCTCCGCGACATGTCGCATCAGCGCCGCGATCGCACGGTCCAAGTGCTCTTGAGTCGCCTGGACGAGCACGCGCCCCTCTGGAGCGGGGGCGTCCCACTCGACGACCAGACCCCGCGGCGCGCCACGGGCCCACCGTGTCTGGGTCCGCGCGCGCTCGCGCTCTGCCACCTCAACGAGGGAGAGCGGGCGCGCCACGCTGCTCGTCGGCTGGCCGACAGAGCTGACGAGCGCGGCCAGACTCTGCCCGATGCGCGCCGCGCGCTGCACGCCGTCGAGCGCGTCCGTGACGACGCTCCGCAATGACTCGGGGAGCTTCTCTTCGTCGAAGATGTCGACCAGGTGCTCCATGTTGGCGAGCGCGAACGCGAGCGGGTTGTTGAGGTCATGCCCGAGGCCCGCCGCCAACTCCGCCAAGCTGCGGGCACGCTCGCGCGCAGCGGTCTGACGATGCAGCTCGAACTCCGCCGTCAGGTCTGTGCCCGCGACGATCCAGCTCTCCTCTTTGGACGCCAAGGGCACCACGCGCCAGACAACCCGGCGGCTCTGACCGTCAGCGCCTTGAAAGAGGCGCTCGCCACGCACGGCGGCGGGGTCGAACCGCGCCTCGATGGCCTTGGAGCCGAGCGCCGCCGCGACGATCTGGGCCGTGGCCTCGGTGTCGTCGGCGCCCGGCGGCGAGGTCGCCCGAGCGCCTGCGCCGAGCGCGACCCGCCGCGTGAAGGCGTTGACCCACCACGCCCCCTGGTCGACGACGAGGACCATGACCGGCAGGGCGTCGAGCACCGCGCGGAGCTGGGCGTGCTGCGCCGCCAGGACTGCGCGGGCCTGCTCCAGCTCCCGCGTACGCGCCTCGACTTGGCGCTCCAGGTCGCGAGACAGCGCGAGCAGAGACTGCTCCGCGCGCTTCTGCGCGTCGGCCCGGACCTCGGTCACGATACGCCCGGCTTGACCGGTGATCGGGTCGAGCGTGTCGTGCACCACGACGTGGTGCCAGCGAATACCGCCGCGGTGGCGGACCTCGAGGACATCTGAGAAGTCCGCGCCGGTCGCGATCCGCTCTCGGGGCGGGGGGAGCCGCAGGGGCTCGACGAAGCGCTGGTTGAAGTCTCGCAGCGCCTCAGGCCCATAAGCGATGTGCGCCGCGGGGTTCGCGAGCAGCAGCGCCCCATCTGCGTCAAAGATCGACATGGGGACATGCGTCCGGCGGAACGCCTCGAGGCCACGTCGCGCCTCGAGGTCGGGCTCAATCGGAGACGCGACGGTGAAGATGCCCACGCGGCCGTCGGGGAGCGGCGTGCCGTTGTTCCACGTCTCGCACTCCACCGGCTTCAGGCCCGGGGGGTAGAACGTCCACCGCATCTGCAGCGTCTCGCCCGCCTGAATGCGGGCGTACATGTCGTCGAAGCGCTGCTGAACGGCGGGAGACATCCCGGGGTTCAGCTTGCGTGCTTGAATCGACGCCAGACTGTCGTGGCCCCAGAGCGCAATCCCGCGCGCTGACGCCCACACGATGTGGTGCGTCTCGGGATCGTAGACCCACATCGCGACAGGCGTGTTTTCGAGGAGGCCCCCAAACGACATATCCCATTCTGGCAATCTTGCGGCGCGCGCTCCATTACGGAATACCCGATGCGGCGCACCTTGACTCAGCGCCCGCCCGCGCCGATGGTCCCGCCATGCGGACCGCTCCCGAGCGCGCGCTCAACGTCGCCCTAGCGCTCAACGCCACCTACCTCGTCGTCGAGGCGGTCGTGGGGCTATGGAGCGGCTCGCTCGCGCTCGTCTCAGACGCCACGCATATGGTCGCAGACGTCGGGGCGCTGGCTTTGGCGCGCTACGCAGCCCACGTCGCGCGGCGTCCCCCGACGCCCGCGCACACCTTCGGGTGGGCCCGCGCAGAGTCGCTCGGCGCGTTCACGAACGCGCTCATCCTCACGCTCGCCTGCGGCGCGATCCTGTTCGAGGCGGGCGAGCGTCTGGTGCAGGGTGCCCCCCCCATGCAGGCGGGCCCTGTGCTCTGGGTCGCGCTGGGCGGCCTCGTGGTCAACATCGTGAGCGCGCTCGTCCTGCACCGCGCGCAGCGTCGCGAGCACTCGCACGGCGGGCACTCGCACGGCGGGCACTCGCACGGCGGTCATCCCGACCTGAACCTGCGGGCGGCGATGTTGCACATGGCGGCCGACGCCCTCGGATCTGTCGCGGCCATCGCGGCGGCGGGCGCGAGCCTCCTCTGGGGCCTGGCCTGGGCCGACGCCGCCGCGAGCGCCGCCATCGCGGTCCTCGTGCTCGTCGGTGCATGGTCTGTGCTCCGCGACTCCACACGCGTGCTGATGCAGGCCGCGCCGACCACCCCGAGCAGCGCCGAGGTCGAGGCGCTGCTCTCAGCCGTGCCGGGCGTTGAGGCGCTCCACGATGTCCACGTGTGGACGCTCGGCGGCGGGCGCGTCGTGGTGACCGCGCACCTCGTCTGCGGGGGCGACGCCGACGAGCGCGCGACCCTTGACCGCGCGACCCGCGCCGTGCGCGCTCCCCACCCGACAGCGCACGTCACGCTCCAGGTTGAGCGGGTGACCCCCTGCGGCCAACCTGCGGCGCATGCCCTCGCCGCACATGCTTGCGACGCCTCTCACGACTGACGGTCCATCGCCCCATGCTCAGCGAAATCCAGCGCATCTACCGCGCGAGCCAAAAGCCCGCGGACAGCCTCTTCAACCGCTATGTGGCGCGCCCGCCCGCGGCGGCCGTCGTCGCTGTGTTGGCCCGCACGCGGGCCACGCCGAACCAAGTCACGTTCGTGTCGATCGGGGTCTTCGTATTCGCGGCCGCCGCGCTCGCGCTCATCCCCGGCTCGCTGGGCCTGTGGCTGGGCGTCGCGCTCGTTGAGCTGTCCTACGTCTTTGATTGCGCGGACGGCCAGCTCGCGCGGGTCACAGGCCGCAGCTCTCCCGTGGGCGCGCTGCTCGACTTCTTGATGGACGAGCTCAAGGCGTACCTGCTCGTCGCCGCGATCGCCCTTCGCCTCGCCTGGCACGGGGGGATGGGCGAAGTCGGCCTTTATCTGGGCTTGGGGGGCTTGGTGGTCGTCGGGAGCGCCCTGAGCCTGACCAAGTTCGTGCGCACGCCCGAGTACGCCGAGGCGACGGGCACGCGCACGCTGAAGCACGGTGAGGCCTCGGGTGCCTCTCACGACCGGTCGAACCCGCTTTGGCCGGTGCTCTTCGTGGTGCGCATGGTCAGCCAGTACCCCACGACCTTGCCGGTCTTCGCGCTCTTTGACCGCCTGGACGTCTTCCTGTGGGCGTACATCGGCGTGCACGTGTTGTATGTTGGACAGACCGCCCTGAGCGTGCTGCTGCGCTTGGGCCGCCCCGCCCCCAGGAGCCCCTCGCCGTGAGCCCCCATCGACCCTCGTCGAGCGTAGCCCCCGCGCCGCGCGCCATCATCCTTGCGGCGGGTCAGGGCACGCGGCTGCGGCCGTTCACGGACGACCGCCCCAAGTGCATGGTCGAGGTCGCCGGCCGACCCATCCTGCACCACCAGCTCCGCGCGCTGAGGCACCATGGGATCAACGAGATCGTCATCGTGCGCGGCTACTTGGGCGACCGGATCTCGCCCGACGTGCCCGACGGCGTGACGTTCATCGACAACCCGAACTACGCCAGCCACCAGATCCTGCTGAGCCTGTTCGCCGCGGGGACAGCGTTCACGGGCGATTGCATCGTGAGCTACGCCGACATCGTCTACCACCCGGACGCCGTGGCGACGTTGCTCGCGAGCCCGGCGAGCGCGACGCTGATCGTGGACCGTCAGTGGCAGCGGGCCTACGAGGGCCGCACGGACCACCCGCTCAGCGAGGCGGAGCTGTGCTTCACGACGCGGCAGACCGAGCGCCTCGTCCGCAAGGTCGGCAAGCGCACCAGCGAGGACGAGGGCAGCCGCAAGCCGCTCGGCGAGTTCATCGGCCTCGCGAAGTTCACGGCGCCGTATGTCGCCCGGATGTGGGCCCGCTACGACCGCGCTATCGCGCGAGGGCGTGACCAGCCCGTAGGCCGCGCCACGAGCCTTGACCGCGCCTACCTGACCGACCTGCTGAACGTGGGCCTCGCCGAGCACGACCCCATCATCGCGGCGACCATCGACGGCCGGTGGCGCGAGATCGACACGGTGCAAGACCTGGAGCGCGCCCACGCCGTCGTGAACTGGTAGACTGCGCCCCTCTTCTCTCCGGCCCCTCACGCGAGGCACCCATGCAGGCACTCTCGAGTCACCTCTCTGGTCGTTGGCAATCGGGCAGCGGCAAGCCCGCGACGCTGTTCAACCCCACCACGGACGCGCCCCTCGCGACGTGCGACACGCAGGGGCTCGACTTGGGCGCGGCCCTCGACTTTGCGCGCACGCACGGCGGCCCCACGCTGCGGGCGATGACCTTTGCCGAGCGCGGTGACCTGCTCGCCGCGATGTCCAAGGCGATTCACGCGCAGCGCGAGGCGCTGATTGAGCTGGCCGTGGCCAACGGCGGCAACACGCGCGGCGACGCGAAGTTCGACATCGACGGCTGCATCGGCACGCTGATGGCGTACGCCGAGCTCGGCAAGTCGCTCGGCGACCGCCGCTTTCTCAACGAGGGCTCGCCGGTCGACATCGGGCGCGGCGGGCGGGTGCAAGGCCACCACCTGCGGGCGCCTCGGCGCGGCGTGGCTGTGCACATCAACGCCTTTAACTTCCCCGCGTGGGGGCTCGGCGAGAAGGCGGCGTGCGCGCTCTTGGCGGGCGTGCCGGTCCTGACGAAGCCGGCGACGTCTACGGCGCTCGTGGCCTGGCGCATCGTCGAGGTCTTGGTCGAGGCGGGCGTCTGCCCCCCCGGTGTGCTCAGCCTGCTGTGCGGCGGCGCGGGCGACCTGCTCGACCACCTGGGCCCCCAGGACGTCCTGGCCTTTACCGGCAGCGCGGACACAGGCGCGCGGCTGCGCGGGCACAAGCGCGTGCTCGAGGTCGGCGTGCCGGTCAATGTAGAGGCCGACAGCCTGAACTCGGCCGTGCTCGCCCCCGAGGTGGACGACGCGACCTACGACGCCCTCATCCGGCACCTGCACACCGAGATCACGCAGAAGGCGGGCCAGAAGTGCACGGCCACGCGGCGCATCTTTGTCCCCGCAGACCGCGTGGACGAGGTCATCGCGGACCTCTCGGAGCGCCTGCGCGGCGCCGTGCTCGGTGACCCCGCGCGCGACGATGTGCACGTCGGCCCGTTGGCCACGCGCGACCAGCAGCGCGCGGCGCTCGAGGGGATCGCCGCCCTGCGCGCCGTCGCGCGGCCGGTCTTCGGCGACGCGGGCACGGGCGCGCCTGTGGGCGTCGAGCCGGGCGTCGGCTGCTTCGTCGCGCCGCTCCTGCTCCGCGCGGACGACCCCGCCCGAGCGGATGTCGTCCACCGGCTCGAGGTCTTCGGGCCCGTCTCCACGATCATGCCCTACGACGGCACGGCGACAGGCGCAGCGGCGCTCGTCGCGCGCGGTGAGGGCTCGCTGGTCGCCTCGATCTACGGCGACGACCGCAAGTGGCTCGAGGAGGCCGTGCTCGAGCTCGCGCCGTGGCATGGCCGCCTGACCTTGACAGACGCAAAGATGGCCGAGAAGGCGATGGCGCCGGGCATGGTCCTGCCCCTGCTCAACCACGGCGGCCCGGGCCGAGCGGGCGGCGGCAGCGAGCTCGGCGGGGTGCGCGGCTTGGAGCCTTACACCCAACGCTGCGCTGTGCAGGGCAACGGCCCCCTCCTGTCACGCTTCTTCGGCGTGACGACGCCCGAGGGCTGAGGTCTCCCGTGTCGAAGACCCCGACCGCGCCGTCGCTGTGTCCGGAGTGTCGCGTCCCCGCGGCCGAGGGCGCGCGCGTGTGCGCGGAGCACGGGCTCTATGTGGTGACGCCCGCCGCCCTCGAGAAGCTCGACGAGGCGCCGCTGCTCGGGCAGGTGCTCGACGCGAAGTACGCGCTGATCGACCTGGTGGGCGGCGGTGGTTACGGCAGCGTTTACCGCGGCCTGCAGCAGCCCCTCGGCCGCGAGGTGGCGGTCAAGATCCTGCACGGCCTCGCGCTGACCATGAAGATCGGGCGCGAGCGCTTCGAGCGCGAGGCGCAGGCGCTCGCGCGGCTCGGCAGCACGCACACCGTGCGGCTGATCGACTATGGCATCACGCGCGACGGCCCCATCGGCCTGCGGAACCTGCCGTACATGGTGATGGAGCTGATCGACGGCGAGGACCTGGAGCGGCGGGTCGCCCGGGCCCCGCTCACGCCGACCGAGCTGCTCGAGGTCCTCGACGGCGTCGCCGACTCGCTCGACGAGGCGCACGCGCACGGCATCGTGCACCGCGACCTGAAGCCATCGAACATCCTCATGGCGCGGACGCACACCGGCAAGGTCGTCCCCAAGGTCATCGACTTCGGGATCGCGCGCGTCGAGGGCAGTAACAAGAGCCAGACCGGCTTCGTGACCGGCACGCCCGCGTACATGGCACCCGAGCAGGCGCGGGGCGAGGACCTTGACCACCGCGTTGACATCTACGCGCTCGCTGCGATGACCTTTGAGCTGGTCGCCGGTCGTCCCCCCTACACAGGCAACGACGCGGTCGCGATCCTGACGCAGGCCTGCACCGCCCCGATCCCGAGCCTGCGTGACAGCGGCGCGCCCGCCGCTTATTGGCCGCTGGACGCGGTCATGCAGCGCGGCCTGGCGAAGGCGCGCGAAGAGCGCCCCGCGCGGGTCTCGGAGCTGGTCCTCGCGTGCCGCGAAGCCCTGGCCGACGCGGTGACGGCCGCGCCCCAGCGCCCGACGACCGAGCGCCCAAGCGCAGTGGACAACGACCGCACGCACCTGTCGACCCCGCTCGAGGTCGGTGAGACCGCGCTCTACACCTCGCGTCCGCCGGGTCCGCGCCCGCCATCGACCGAGATCTATGCCTCGCCGGGCGCACCTACCCCGCCCGTCGTTGCGCCTGCGGCACGCGCGCCCGCGCCATCGGCGCTCCTGAGCCAGCCCGAGATGCCCGCCGCCGAAGCGGCTCGGCCGACACGCCGGAACGAGGTCATTGTCGGCGTGGGCATCGGCGCGGTCTTGGCGGTCGGCGTCGCCTGGATGTTGACCCGCCCTGCCGCGCCGCCCGAGCCGCCCCCCCCCGCGGCGTCAGCGCTCGCGCTGCCCGCGGCTCCGGCGACCCAGGCACCGCCGACCGCTGCGGCAGCGCCGGTGCCTGAGAGCGCAGCGCCGGTGCCTGAGAGCGCAGCGCCAGTGCCTGAGAGCGCAGCGCTGGTGCCCGTGACCGCGAAGCCCGCCCCCGAGGCAGCGTCGCCGCGCGCTCCGGCAAACGCAGGGCCCGCCCGAGCATGGTCGCCCCCCCCTGTCTCACGGGCGCCCCGAGGGCCGCGCTCCGAGGCGCCCACGCCGCCTACGGGGAGCGAGGACGCGCCTGTTCAAGACAAGCCCGACCCCGCCATCCGCGGGCTTCTCGCCGAGGCGGACCGAGAGCTCAACGCGTGCAAGTGCGAGGCGGCCAAGCGCGCCCTCGACAAAGTCGCTCGCCTGACGGGGGGCGCGACCGCCGCTGCGTCGAGGCGCGCTCAGCTCGCCGCGTGCAAGCCCATCGACATTGACCACCGTTGCGTCAACGGACGCCTCTACGACGCCGACTAAGGCTGCGTTGCGACGTTGAGCAGCGCCCCAATCTGGGGATGCCCGGGAAACTTGAGCGCCGCCTCGCTCAGCGTCCGGCGCGCGGCCGCCTTGTCCCCCGCGCCCAGCAGAATCTGCGCGAGCTCGACGTGGGCGTTCGGGTTGTGCGGCTCAAGCGTGCGCCATCGTTCAAGATCACGGCGCGCGGCGGTCCATTGACTCAGGTCAGCGAAGACGCGCCCCCGGTACCACAGCGCCATCGTGTAGCTGGGGTCTATCCGCAGTGCCTCGTTCAAGTGCGGCAGCGCCTCGTTCAGCTTGCCTTGGGCGAGCAGCGCGTTCGCCAAGCCGAAGGGCGCGACGGCCGTGACCGGGTCGCGCCGCTGCGTCTCCTCGAAGAAGGCGATTGCGCGGTCGTACTCCCGTCGACCGATTGACAAAAAGCCCCGGTTCTGTGGTGTCAGCGCCTCGTGCGGGGCCAGCGCATCGGCGCGCTCGTAGGCCGCGTCCGCGTCCGGCATTCGTCCCTGCCGCGCGAGCACATTGCCCAAGTTGCCCCACGCGGCGCGGTAGTCGGGGCGCGCCTCGAGCGCGCGACGCAGCGCGCGCTCGGCGCCCGCGAGGTCACCCATGTCCTCTAGGTTCTGCGCTTGGTCGACCAAGAGCGGCGCGTGCGTCGGGGCGAGCTTGACCGCGGCCTCATAAGCCTTCGCCGCCCCGACTCGGTCCCCCTTTGCCTCGCGCACACGGGCGAGGGATATCCAGACGTCGAGTCGATGCGGGCTGGTCTGGGCGGCGCCCTCGAGCAGGGGGGCGGCCACGGGCAAGTGCGCTTGGACCTTCTGGTAGCGCCAGATGTCCGCGTGCGCGACCGCTTCACGCGCGACCGCGTGCGGGTCGGGCCCCTTGCGACGGCTGGCGAGGGCGTCGACGAGCGCGGGCGGCCCAGCGGGCTTGGGCGCAGCGGCCGCGGCGTCTTCTTTGGCGCCCGGGCGCTGTCGGATCCAGTGGTCTGTGAAGGTCACGTGCGGGATGTCGCTCGTATCCCCCTTGCGCATGTGGCAGGTCCAGCACTCGGCGTCGGGCTTCGCGGCGGCGTGCTCTTCACCGCACTCCGACACCTGGTGGCAGGAGAGGCAGGCGGCGCGGTGACTCTCGGGCGTCGATGGCTTGTGAGGGTTGTGGCAGGTCGTACAGGTCAGCTTGCCGTCACTTCGCTGAGCGCAGGCGCTCTGCGCAAGGCGATCGCCGTGGCTCGCGATGCTGAAGTCCGCGCCGCGAGGTCCTCGGTTCACGAAGATCGACATGTACTCCGCGAGCGGCGTGCGCGGGTCGTACGCATCCCAGGTGTGACCGTCGAGCAGCACGCGTGCCTCGCCTGCGAGGTGACACTGCTCACACACCCCCAACTGCTCCGCCGGGGGCAACCGCGCGGGGTTCAGGATCGAGGGGTCGGCCTGACCCGTGGGCGGCCCTTTGCCCGCCTCGCGCTGCGCGACGTGCGCGGTGCCGTCACCGTGACACCGCGCGCACGAGATGCCCAGCGCGATGGGCGCCTGATAGTTCGCCATCGTGCCCGGCACGACGGGTGTCAGGTCGTTGTGGCAGAACATGCACTCGGGCTTCACGGCGCGCGTGAACCGAAAGTGGTTCTTCGTCTCGTAGCCGGGGCTCATGTCCCAGATGCGCCGCCGCGAGTACCATGTGAGCGGCAGCTCGATGAGCTCACCCTCGACCACGCCCAGATAGGTCCGCGTGTGGTTGCCGGAGCCGACGACGTAGTCGACCTGGACCTCGCGCTTGCCCGGGCGCCCGGGGAACGACTCCGACTGCCACCAGCGCCCCTGAGGGTCGATGTAGGCTTGGTAGACGGCGCCGGTCTTCGGGTGGGTGACCGTGGCCTTCTTCGAGTCGAAGTCTTCAATGCGCTCGGCCTTTTCGGGCCGGTAGAAAGCGCGCCCCATGCCGGCTTCAGCGAAGTGGTCGGCCTGCTCAGGGTGGCCGCCGGCGCACGCCGCAACAGGGTCGGCGAGCCGCGACGCGGGGGCCGTGGGCGCAGCGCTTGGCGGGGCGCTCGCGTCCGGGGACGCCGCCTGAGTCGGGACGGCGGGCTGGGCCGCGCGGTCACACCCCGACGCGCAGGCGAGCGCCCAACAGGCGACGGCGAGCGCGACCAAAGCCCACTGCGTATTTTCGCGGCGACGCACATCGACACGATAGCAATCGGCAGCCCGCTCGTCGATTGTCCCTCACGATGAATGCGCCCGTGACCACAGACCGATTGAGTGCCCTTCAGGACGCCCTGCGCGCCTTCGTCGAAGCGCGCGACTGGCGGCCGTTTCACACCCCGAAGAACCTCGCGACGTGCCTGAGCGTCGAGGCGGGGGAGCTGCTCGAGCTGTTCATGTGGACACGCGACGGCGATGGCCCGCACCCGCCCGGCGCAGGTCCACCGGACCGCGCGCGCGTAGAGGACGAGGTCGCGGACGTGCTCATCTCGCTGCTCAACTTCGCCGAGGTCAGCGGGATCGACCCGGTCGCTGCGGCGCACGCCAAGCTCGGGCGCTTGGAGTCCAAGTACCCGGTCGCGCTCGCCCGCGGCTCAGCGGTCAAGGCGCCGGGGCTCGTCGGCGCGCGCCCCAATGGCGGCTGACCGCGAGCGCCCCGAGATGCGCTACTCTCCGACCCCGGACGCCCCCACCGCGAGGAGCTGTCGATGAATACTCCCCTCCGCTGGACAGCGCAGAGCGCGCTGGCCTTGCTCGGCGCCGTGGGCTGCGAGAGCGCCTCAGCGCCCGCTCAAGACGACGCCTCGCGACCGACGCCCATCGATGCGGCGGCCCCG
>CANLBD010000052.1 GCA_947488215.1 Myxococcales bacterium
AGCCTTGTGCGCCATGCTCAGCGCCTTTGAGCCGTCGAAGTTTGGAAACTTCTCGTTGACCTCTTTGACGAGCCCCAAGAACTCGTTGAGCTGAGTCTCGTATTGATCGTCCTTCTTGGTCTCGGTGCTCGTGCCACGCTCCGCCGTAGCGCGCTCATCGACCACGATGTTCACGACGTCGTTGATGAAGTGCGCGCGCTCATCCGCTTGGTAGATGGTACCGATGGCGTTGCTCGCGAAGAGCGAACCCTCGGTGCGCGTGTCGTTCGAGGAGGCATGGGCCTCGGGCAGCGTGTACATGCGCCGCTTGGGCACGTAAGGGTCGATGTGATTCACACATCCCACAGACGTCAACGTGAAGACCACGAGGAGCGAAAACTGAGCAATGCTGCGGGTGTATCGCATGTTCACAGCTCCATCTGGACCGTCTGGGGACCCGACACGCGGCCGGTCACGACCTTGTTCGAGTCGAGGTTCTTGATGCGGATCGTGTCGCCCTGCCGACCTGCGGCCAAGGCCTCGCCGACCGCGCTCACGCGAATCCCGCGACCGATCGCGACCATGGTGACGCGCTGGCCACGCGCCACCATGGGCTGGACCTCAACGGCGCGACGGACCAGGGGTTCGCCGCCCGTCAGGTCGCGGCGTGCGGTGGCGGCGATGAGCTCGGCAGGATCGCGAATCGCGTCAGCGGGCTGCTCGCTCGCCGGCCGCATGACAGAGACGAGGTCACCGCTCGTGACAGGCTGTCCTCGCCCGATGTCGCCGCGGAGGACCCAGGTCTGGGTCAGCGGGTCAATCTGCACGACGACCTGCTGCGTCCGGATTGCAACCTTGCCGTCGAGAACACGAAGCGTCGTAGAAACCGTGCGTCCCCCCTTTGGAGCGCGGTCAACGCTTACACCGAGCGTCGCGCCTGCGGGGACCTGCAAGTCTGGCAAGCTCGGCACCTTGACGGAGGCCAGCGTGTCAACCTGGCCGAGGTGACTGCGAACGGCAGCCTCGACGGCGTCGCGCTGCGCGCTCGACTCCAAGACCGCCGACGCCCGTGTGACTTCAAGACGCTCGGGCAGCCTCAGCACCATGCCGGCAGGGAGGCCGGCAGCCTCCAGCGTGGAGCGTAGGAACGCGCGGGGAAGAAGTCGCCCCGTGCCGACCGCGGGTGCGGGCCCAAGGTCAATCGCCGCCAGACGCTCACGCTCAGCAGGCGACAGGCCAGAGAGACGGGCAACGTCTCCCAGCTTGAGGTGGGCGCTGCGTACCTGGACCGCGCCCGGGACCTGTAGCTGAGGCGCTGCGCTCGCGCCTGAAACGGTAGTCGCCCAAAAAGCAAAGCCGAACAGGAGAGTGCGAAGCATGGCTCAGCCCAACTTCCCGAGCTCACGCAGCATCTGGTCCGAGGCCTGGACCGCCTTGCTGTTGAACTCGAAGGCGCGCTGCGCCGTGATCAGGTGGATCATCTCCTCAACGACGGCCACGTTGGACATCTCAAGAAATCCCTGGTTGATGACGCCAAAGCCGTTCTCACCGGGATTGCCCACAATCGGCGGCCCCGAGGAGCCGCTCTCACGGTAGACGTTTCCGCCAACGGCGAGCAGGCCCGCGGGGTTGATGAAGCTCGTCGTCTGAATCTGCGCGAGCTGGACGACCTGACCGTCGTTGGTCTGGTAGCTGACGACGCCGTCTTGCCCGATCGTAACGTTCACGGCCTCTTGCGGGACAGTGATGTTCGGCTCAAGCGGGAAGCCGCTGGCGTTGACGAGCGTCCCGTTCTCGTCAACATGCATCGCGCCGTCGCGGGTGTAGCCGATCCCGCCATCCGGGAGCACGACCTGCAGGAAGCCCTCACCCTCGATGGCCATGTCGAAGAAGTTGCCGGTCTGCTTTAGCGAGCCGGTCGCGAACTCCTTCTGAGTACTCGCAGTGCGGACGCCGAGGCCGATCTGGATACCTGTCGGCGACTCAGTCCCTTGGCTGGTCGCCCCGCCCGGCGCCTTTTGGATCTGGTACATCAGGTCCTGAAAGTTGGCACGGGTCTTCTTGAAGCCGGTCGTGTTGACGTTCGCCAGGTTGTTTGACGTGACGTCAATGTAGGTCTGCTGCGCTTCCATTCCAGTCGCAGCGGTGGTGAGTGCTCTAAGCATGGATAACTCCGTGCAGGGGCGCGGTGAGCGACTGATTAGACGGTACGACCCAGTTCCTGCGCAGACTGGCTGTCCATCTGCTTGTAGGACTGAATCATCTTGTTGTTGAGCTCAAAGAGCCGACTGGTCTTGACCATCAACGTCATGGTCGAGACTGCATTCACGTTGGAGCCTTCGAGCCACCCCTGATGAACGACTGGGTCGTCGACGGGTGTCGCCTGAAGCTGCGGATCTGCGGGCTTCCATTCGCTGTCGCCCTGACGCTCGAGGAGGCGTGGATCATCAAACTTCACGACGGCCAATTGACCCATCTTGGCCGCCCCCGCCTGCACGATCCCCTCGCGCGTGATGCTCACACTCGCTCCGGGCGATGCGATCCTGATGGGCTGCCCATCGGTATCGAGGACCGCACCGCCGTTGGCCGCCGAAATCAGCGTGCCATCCGGCGCGAGAGTGAAGGTGCCGTTCCGCGTGTAGGCAGGCCCATTCTGGCCCTGAACCACGAAGAAGCCGTCGCCTTCGAGCGCCAAGTCCAGCGAGTTGCCGGTCTGGCGCAGAGCGCCTTGGTCGAAGTGCGTAAAGCGCTCTTCCATGACGCCAGCGATCCGGTCGTCGGGGAGGTAGCGGATGGGACGATGAACGCCCTCGGCCTGCGCGGAGCTCGACTGTCGCTCAACGTCGGCGTGGATCTCCCGGTACATCGACGCCTGCCGCTTGAACCCGGGCGTGTTCACGTTCGCGAGGTTGTTGTTCACGCTCTCAAGCGTGTGCTCTTGAGCGCGCGCTCCCAACATCGCTGTATAGATGCCACTCGCCATGGGGACCTCCTCACGGACTCGTAAAGCACGCAGCGTGCCAACCCACTTGGCGCCGCTCAGGTCGGCCCAATGCCGCCGAGAACCCGCGGACTGTCAACTCACCGTACGTTGAGCCGTCAAACTTTCGACGCATTGCAACCGTCGTCCGGCGTCCAGTTCTAGGACGGCGTCCAGAAAGGGAACGTCCAACTTCGGGACGTGGCTAGAGCCGCGCTGCGGAATCACGGCACCTCCACGACGGCATACGCGGCGCATTCGAGGTCAGCATCACACCCCGAGGGAGCCCCATGACACGTCAAGTCCACCATCGCCTCTCGCGCGCCCGGCTGCTCGGCACTCTCCTGCTCGCCTGGGGAGTCGCTGGGTGCGAAACTGAAGCGCTCACGGACGCATCCCCAGACCCCGTGGACGCGGCGGCACCGAGCGTCCCCTCAAGCGCCTCGGCGGACCAAGTTCGCGAGAGTCATCGCCTTGCCCCTCCGAGCGATCCATGCAGCGACGCAGTCGAGCCGAACGACGCGCGGGGTCAGGCCTGGCTCATCGACCTCGACGAGCGGATTCCAGCGACAGTCTGCGACGGTGATATTGACTGGCTCGCCATCGATTTGCCCGCAGCTCCCGTCGTCAGCGTCCGCGTAGAATCGGAGCACGTCGAACGTTTCAAGAGCATCGAGGCCTATCGCCCACGCGCTCGAAAGCCGGTAGGGACGGCAAGCAGCGCGCCGGGCGCGATGGAGCTCACGCTGACTGACGTCCGCTCAGGACGCCACCGCATACGTATCGCGCCGCGTGAAGGTCAGCCGCCCACGGCCTATACCTGCGTTGTGCGCATTGTCCCCGAAGGGTCTCGGTGAAGAAACACCCGAAGGCTGAGTCAGGCGGCCGCGCGCGCGCTCAGTCGGTCCGCGAGCTTCATCGCGACGACGCGCGCGAGCGCCATGATCGTCACTTGGGGGTTCACGCCGATCGTGCTCGGCATGATGCTCGCGTCGGCAACGTAAAGCCCTGGCGCGTCCCAGAGCTGGCCATCGGGGTCCACAACGCCGCGTCGTGGGTGAGCGTCCATGCGGCACGAGCCCATCAAGTGGGCCGTGAAGTACTCCGTGTCCTCGGGTCGTGGCTTGGAGGCCAGAAGTTTCGGCAGGTCGTCAGGGGACCGAAGCCGCGGCATCGCGTGAAACGGCAAAAAGACCTCGCGCGCGCCGGCGGCGAAGTAGATCTCGGCCAGACGAGCCGCCCCAAGGACAAAGCGCGCTTGGTCGTGCTCCGTGACCTCGTAGTGGACGAACGGGATGCCCATCGGCAGGAGCGAAATGCGGCCGGCAGCGTGGTCGTCGACAAGGATTCCCCCTGTGGCGACGTGGCCGTGGTCACGCATGCGCTGAGCAAGGCGTGGCCCAAAGTCGTTGAACGCGACCGACCGGAACGCGACCGGAACGAGGCCTGGGGCCATCAGGATGCCGTCTCGCTCGAACTCGACGCACTGCCACGCTTGGTGGGCACCCCGCACAGAATCGACAGGCCGGTCGAAACGCGCGGCGACCTTGACGTTCGGGTGAATCGTGAAGTGCCGACCGACCTGACCACAGGCGCCGCCCAAGCGACTTCGCAAGAGGAGGAGCGGCGTCTGCACGGCGCCGCCCGCGAGGACGACAGCGCGCGCGCGCACCGTGAAGCGACGACCGCCGGGGTGGTCAGCGATCACGCCTGTGACCCCCGTCACGCGTCCATGGTCAGTGACCAGACGCTCCGCGCGGCAGTGCGTGTAGAGCGCGCCACCATTGGCCCAGAAGCGCGGGAGCCAAGTGAAGATCGTCGATTGCTTTGCGCCCGAGGGACATCCCGTCACGCAGTCGTTGCTGCCGACGCAGTGCACCTGATTGCGCTTGTTCTTCGAGAGCTTCCACCCCAGCGACGTCGCGCCCTCTCGGAAGACGTCGTTGTTCTCCCCCTCAGACCCCGCGTCTTGGTAACGCGCGTGGATGATGCGTTCGACCTCGTCGAACACGGGCTCAAGTCGATCGGGCGCGAGCTCGGGCAACCCACGCTCTTGCGCCCACGTGTGCAGGATCTTCTCCGGAGTGCGCCAGCACATCCCACCGTTGATGACGGTCGAACCGCCGACGCACTTGCCCTCGAGGTAAGGCACCTGAGCGCGTCCCATCGTCGCCGTCGCGCCGCCATTGCGCATCAACGTTCGCAACATGGACGGGATGTCGGCCGAGTAATCCGCGGTGCGGTAGTACCCTCCCTCTTCGAGGCAAACGACGTCGAGGCCCGCCTCGGCCAGCGTTGCCGCAGCGGTCGCCCCGCCCGCGCCCGAGCCCACGACAACGACGTCACAGGTCAGGCGCAGATCGCCCTCGTACTGACTCGGGGAGACGACGCGTTCGCTCATTTGACTTGGCTCCTCTTGCGCTGCGGGCGGGACTTCGTTGTGCGCTCCGCAGCCTGCGCCTGCGGTCGAGCCTCGGCCTCAGCAGCCTCGGGCCGAGGTTCGCGACGCGCCGGCGATGCGTTGATGCGCTTCGGCTCAACGCCGGGCGTCAGATACTCGGCGGGGCTCAAGTGTTTGGGATCTGCGAGCGGGAGCGGCACGGGCGGCAGCGCTCGGCCTTCATCGAGTTGCACGAGTGCTTCCCTCAGTCGAGCGCGATCTTTCCGCCACGCCCGGCGCTCGGCGCCCAAGTATGCCTCAACGATGGGGAGGTCGTACGCGCAGAGGTTCACAAACGTCTGGTACAGGAGGATGGTCTTGCGAATGGCCGCAACGGGGTGGTGCGAGACCCCGGTCAAGCGACGCTCGCAGGTCTCGCGGTCAACAGCAGTGAGCGGCCGAATCGACGCAAAGCGTGGGTCGAATGCGAAGCTCGCCACCTCAAAGAACCAGAGTCCGGCGACGCAGATGGACTGGACCGCCACGGGTTGTCCTTCGATAAGGCGTTCGACTCGGCTCAGGACCTCGTCGGTGATGTCGTGCTCAAAGTCGGGCCAGCGGGGGACCATCGCGTCGACGACGGCGCGCGCAATGAGCCGCGAGTGTCCACGGAACGCAAAAGTCATGGGGCACCTCTCTGCCGTCCAGCGTCTTGAGTCTGAGCGACCGTATCGTGCGCCTCGCCGTATCGACGAATCAAGGGTCCGAAACGTCCGAGCCGATGGGTTTGCACTCGGGATCTTCGCGTCCCCCAAGGATTGCCCGCTCGAGCGCCACTGCGTGCGACAGCCATGCTCTTTGGACGTCCTCCGGAACGTCGAGGTCGCGCAGCGTCTCTCGCAAAAGCTGGTTGCGCCGAAGGTACTGGCCGCGGTTGATCCGCAGGTGGGCATGCGCAGCGCGCATCGAGCGGCCCTCGTAGACCCCCTGCCCTCCCATCACGCGCGCCGTGAGTTGCGTCTCCAGCTCGACGAGGCGCGGCTTGTCCCGCCCCCTGAACATGAAGCCGATCATCACATCGGCGAAGACGCGGTCGTAGAACGTCGCGATGACGCGCCGCAGCGCGGGCTCGCCCCCCATGGCGTCGAGGTCAACCATCACTCTGAGCCTGACTGGGTTGCGACCGGCGCGCAACCGCCTTGTCGCGGGACGATCTCGGCGAGCGTTGGCCGCCATAGGTGCTCCGATGCCTCGAAGAGGTTCAGGCGCTCTGCGTCGGCGTCTACGCCCGGCCAAGTCCATGCGCGCCATGCCGCCCGGGCGGCGACGATGGCGCTGTCATCGAGAGGCGTGGATTCATCGACGACGAGCACGCCGAGCAGACGCCAAGCAGGGGCTGCGGGTGAAGCGGGTACCAGGCGCGCTGCCAGCGCTGTGGGAGAGAGCAGGCAGGCACCCGAGGCATCGAATGTAGACGCATCGACGCGCCGGGCCCCGCTCAGCCAGCGAGTCGGTCGCGTCGCCGCAACGGGCGAAAGGCCAAGAAGGTATTTCTCAGCGAGCGCGAACGGCGTCACGCCGCCGGGATTCGCATATAGACCCACCCGAGACCCGCTGACAGCGGCACCTTGCCATCGCCCCGCACGGCCGGGAACAGGCTGCAGTGTGCCCGGCCGTGCTCCCCCGAGGACGCCGCCGACGTCGCTGAGGGCCCAACCCAGCGGTCCAGGCTGGGGACCACAGGCCGCCGAGGCGCGGACGTCGCGGGCCATGTCCAAGAGGGCGAAGGTCGCGTGGCCGTCCCGAAGACTGGCGGTCGAGTCGACCTGCACGACGAGTCGAAGGTCGTGCAGGCCGAGGACCCCGCCGCCCGGCCAATCGAACGCCCCCGCGTTTGGGCTGTCGGAAAATCGCGCGACCGCACGTCGCTTGCTCACAACATCACTCAGGGTTGCTTCCGGAGACATCGGAGAAGTGGCTGACGACCCCGCAGATTCACCAGAGCGCCCTGGTCGAAACATGACGACGTGCGTCGCGGAGCTTACGACGCGACGCCCGAGCGCGAGCATCGCCCGAACGGTCTCCTCACCCGAATTGGGGAGCCGTCCGCCACGGGAGCGCATGACGACCAAGCCGGGAGACAGCGCGAACTCTTCCCCCGCGCACAGACCAACTGCATCACCTTCACCCGGAACGGTGTCTGGGATTGGCGCCCCGCAGCGGCGGTCAACCTCGGCTGTAAGCGAAGCAACACTCAGGCGCTGGGCGAGGACCTGCGCGACAGACGAGGAGACAAATCCAGCGCTCACCTCGCCCCAGCCTCGCCACGCGACTTCGAGCTCACCAAGCGCGCGATCGAGCGCCAGCGCATGCTGGACAAAGGCGTCGCAGCGCGCGCGTGTCACCCCTGACTCAAGCGGCACATATCGACCCTCGAGGCCGCCGGCGAGCGCGTTCACACGGGTACTCGCCCGAATCACTTCGACGCGCGCGGGCAGGTCGCGCGCCTCTCCGCTCGCGGCAGGGTTGGTCTGCCCTTCAGCAGCGAAAGCGGTGGACAAGAGTGCAAGGGAGAAGAAACCCAGAGCGACGAGCGTCAAGGCGAATCGAACATGCGTCCGAACGCCACGATAGAGTGCAACCGCTTGCACTTCGTGCGCGCACGACGCTGCCCTAGGGTAGTCTCCGGCCAATTCGAGATTGAGGAGTTCGACGATGTTGCGGATGAGGAGCCTCTTGTGCGCTGTTGCGTTGACGACCGCAGGCACGCTTCCGGTGCCTGCATGGGCCGCGAACGCGGCTCAAGAGGCAGCCTCCGACAAGCTGAAGACCGTTCGCTATAGCTACGATGCTTGGTCGCGCAACGGCAAGAAGCGCTTTGTCCTCGTTCCGCGACCCGCAGAGACGAAAGCGGGGCCTCTCAAGGACCGGGTCAAGGAACTCTTCGCTCAACTCGTCGGCGACAAGCGCAATAGCTACGGCGATGCTCGCCTCGCCTTCAACGCGGATGTCGAGACGACGGGGGAGGTGTTCGTTCACCTCGACCCGACGAAGGCCGACTACAACGCGATCATCATGGCCGAGACGGTGTACACGTTCACCGAGAACGGTGCGACCCGCGTCCGATTCCCGCGAATTCAAGAGGCGGGATGGACGCGCGCTGATGTTCCGCAGCCTGCGTACGCCTTGACGCTGCCCATGCATGAGACGCTCCCACCGGACGACGTTGCGGGCGCAGTCGCGATCCTCCCCGACGGCTCCATGCTGCCGACTTCGACCCTGCGAGATCGCCTCAAGGCGGGCGACGCCGAGCTGATGGAGACGGTCTGGGCCTACGTGAAAGCCGGCACGCCCGCCGCCGCCCGGGCGGCTCTCGCGTCCGCGCTCCACTTGAAGCCCGCAGATCTCGAGGCGCGGTTGCTCCCAGTCCTGGATGCTGCGGATGTCTCGTTGCGTTCGTCGGCCATCAGCGGTCTCGCGGGGCGAGACAATCCGACGGTCAACGCCGCGCTCCGCAAGGTCATGGATGGCGACCCCGAGGCGAGTATCCGAGATCGTGTCGCGGCCCTCTTGAGTCAATCAAAGGACCCCGTTTACGCAACGGCCGCTCAATACAACGCCCTGAAGAGCAGCGACCCAACGGTCGCCGCGACGGCGGCGGAGGCCCTCGGTCACTCCAAACAGCCGGAGGCGGGCGAACAGCTGCTCGCGACCCTCGCCCATGCCGACGCTCAAGTCAGGTCCGCGGCGGCGGCGAGTCTCGTGAAGCGCGGCGATGAGGGCGTTCTGGCCATGCGCCTTCGGGAGGGCAAGCTGCCTGACCTCGCCCGCTTGGAGGTCGCTCAGGTCATCGGCCGCGCGAGCAAGGCGGACGTCGCGGTCACCGGCCTGTCCTATGTCGCAACCCGCGGCGCAGGTTCAGTCGCCGCCAGTGCTGCAGGTGAGCTCGCGCGCTTCGACTCACCGGCAGCGTTTGATGCCCTCGGCTCTGCGGTGCTCCACGCCGAGGCGCCTGTCCGTGTCGCCGCGGCGACGAGCCTCGCGAAGCTCGGACAGGCTAAGGGCATCGCCTTGCTCGCGAAGGCCAAGCTAGACGACCTCGACTCCGGCGCTGCCATCGAGGCCGCGATGCGTGCGCTCTTCGCAGCGCAGCCCACCGACTTCGTCCTCAAAGCCGCCAAAGACAAGGACCCGACGACTCGGCGCGTCGCGGTGGCCACGCTCGGCGAGGTCATCAAGCGCGGCGCCAAGGGTGACCGGAAGGCGCTCCTTGACGTGCTCAGAACGCTCGCATCGGACAGCAAGCCTGAGATTCGAGCCGCCGCGACGCGGTCGTTCGGCGATGCCGCCGGTGAGGATGTCCGTTCAGACGTCATGAAGCTCGCGACGGACTCGGCGCTTGAGGTCAAGCGCGCAGCCGCGCTCACGCTGCGGGGCTTCCCCGGCAAGGAGACGGTCAAGCACCTGCTGGAGTTCGTCCAGCAGCCAGACCCTGAGTTGCTGGCAAACACGATCGAGTCGCTGGGACACCTGCAAGAGCGAGAGGGGCTCGACTCCGTGGTCAGCCAGCTCAACAACGATGATGTGCGGGTCCGGCGTGCTTCGACCGGCGCCCTTGAGCGGATCGGTTCGCTGCTGCCTGAGGACAAGCGAATGCCGCTCCTCTCGTTCTTTAGCGAACGGCTCTTCGACAAGGACGGCGATGTGCGCCTGCGCGCCCTGAAGGGCCTTGGGCTGGTCAAGGACAAGCGAGTTGTCTCGGCGATGGCTGCGCTGCTGCAAGACCCGCTCGCCGAGGTCCGACAAGCGACGCTCCTCGCGATGGCCCGAACGGACGACGAGGCTGCCGTAGAGGCCATCGCCAGCGGTCTTGAGGACGACACACCCGCCGTGCGACGCACCGCGCTCGACGCCCTGCGTGCGCTCAAGTTCAAGTCCGCAGCGCCCCTCCTCACCGCTTACGTCAAGCGAGAGAAGGAGAAGGCGCTGGCCGACGAGGCAGGGCTGGTGATCAAGTCACTCAACCGCTGACCGAGCGAAACGCGCCTGGTCAGTCGTCGTCGTCCCCGAGCCGCGCGGGTTCGCTCGTCGTCGCTCGAGCGTCGTTGGTGCGCCTCAGGTCCACGACCGCGGTCTCGACGCGCAGGTCGACCGAACTGAGCGCCTCATCGACGCTGGAGTCGTCGACGAGGACGTCGTCATCGGAAGCCTCGACGGAGTCATCGAACGGCGTCTCCGCCGAGGCTACGCCCGCCTCGCGCTCCAGCCGGACACTCCGCCGCTCCGCCGTCGCTTCGTGAAGGAATGCGTCGTCGTCGGCTTCATTGAGCCCCTGCGTGTCGATCCTAACCGGCACATGACGGTGAGGCGGCGGGCCAGAGGCGCCGAGCCATACTGAGTCTGCGGGCAGGTCAGGTCCGATCGACCGATCGACATCAGCCTCACGGGGGACCGCGCCGGGACGCGGTGGGGCGCTCAACGCTTGAACGGGTCGCGGTCGGATCAGACCAGCGCCAGGGTGAGACGGCGCCTCGGGCGAAGCTTCGGGCGCCGAGGGCGCTGGCGCGGACGCAGCGACCACAAGCGATGTCGCATCCACGAGCGCCGCGCGTGCAGCGACCCATTCGGCCGGCATCGTGAGCTCCGCGGTCGGCGCAGGCTCATTCAACACCTCCGCCTGAGGGCTCGGCGCGGGCTCCGATGCGACGGCCGCTTCGCTGCCTCGCTGCCCAGCAGGTGGCTCCGACGAAGCGGCGGCCGCCGCAGGGACGGGCTCAAGCTGTGGAGTGGGCAGCCCGGGCAGGGCGACGGGCGGGTCGGAGAAGAACGGCGCCTGCCGTGCGTCGAGGAGCGCGACCAGCTGCGGCGAGGTCCAGACACGCGTCAAAACGGCGTCGATGCTGACCGGACGCTTGGCCGCGTCGTCTTGCGTCAGCGCGTCGAAGAGGTCGTCGAGGTCTGCCGGCACACCCGGGACGACTTGACTCGGCATCGGGGACCGACGCCCAGGGAGCTCGCCCACGAGCAACTCATAGAGCAAGATGCCGAGCGCGTAGAGGTCGGCCGTCGGGCCGGCGTCGGCCCCTCGCCGGAAGCACTCCGGCGCCATGTAGCCCACCGAGCCAAAGCCGACATAGGCCTGCTTGAGCTTGACCCCGTCCCGCTCGACGACGCGCGTGAGGCCAAAATCCGTGAGCTTCACATTGCCGCTCGCGTCGAGGAGTACGTTCTCGGGCTTGAGGTCTCGGTGAACGAGGCCCGCGGCATGCGCAGCGCGGAGGCCGAGCGAGATCTGCAAGAAGAAGCGGACTGCGACAGCAGGCGGGAGCGGCCCCCCCTCCAGTAACGCCCTCAGGCTGCCTCCCGTCGCGAGCTCCATCACGAAGTAAGGCGTCTCATAGCTCACGTTTTGGTCGACCACTTGAACAACGAAGGGGCTGCTCAGCGTGGCTTGAGCCCGAACCGCGAGCTCCAGACGTCGCAGCACCTCGTCGCGCTGCTCGCCCGAGAACAACTCGTTGAGGCCCGACATGACCTTGATGGCGACTGGGCGGTCCGTGCTCAGGAGTCGACCGCGCCACACTGCGCCGAGCGCGCCAGCCCCGATGGGTGACTCGCGCAACCAACGACCGTCGAAGCGCGTTGGCAAGCCGCGTTGAGGCGCTGCCGTCGCCGCCGCGGTCAGCCGGTCGCCGAAGTGGTGACGCGCATCTGCCTCAAGCGCGCGCGCTCGCTCAGAGGCGCCGTCGGCGACCTGCCGCCCGGCGTGCGTGACCTCCAAGAGGTCGGCTTTGCGCTCGGTCGCAAGGTAGCCGTAGCGCTCGAGAAAGCGCACGAGCTCTCCGAACTCCACGGCGAGCGCCGTCGCCACCAAGCGCGAGATGTCGGCTCGCCACGGGCGACGCCCCGCTGCGGTCTCGTCTCGAACTGTCCGCAGGAGGAGCGCTGCGTCCTCCTGAACTCGCTTCGCGCCATCGACTGCTTGCGTCATCGCTCGTTCCCCGCGCTGCTCGACCGATTCCACCCGAGACGGTACACGATTCGACCATCGCCGCGCATCGCGCTCACTGTGATGTTGTGCGAGTGCGCGGCAGCGCGCGTGAGCTCGGGGAACACGGCGCCAAAGCCCCGCCGCTGAGCAGCGCGCGCCAACTCTCCCGGCGCCAGAAACAGCACGAACCAGCGGGTCACATCGGGCGGGTCAAGGGGGGCAGCGTCGACGGTCTCTTGCGCCAGACCCACGGCCCCCAGCGGCTCTCCCGACGCGAGGGCGGTCCAAACACCATCGGCGGCGACGCGCTCACGCGCGGTGAGGGTGTCATCGCCGACGCGCACGGTTGCGTCACGTGTCTCCGCACTCCCCCAGAGCGCGTTTGGGACGAACGGCCGGTTGGACTTGACGACCGCCACCGCGCGGTCCTCATGCGCGCTTGCGCCAAACGCTGTGCTGAGGGAGAGCTGCGAGACCTCGACGCCATCGACCCCGCCGAAGGCGCTGAGGACATCACCGGCCGCGCCGGGGAGCAGAGCCGGTGCCGCAACCAGAGCGGTGAGCGCGCGTGTCGCCGTGGCATCGAGGGCGCAAGCAGCCGAGGTCTCGACCAGCTCCGTCCAAGTCGATGGCAGTTCAGACAGCGATTCGCCCGAACGTATAAAGGCTTGGCGCTCGGCGGCCCACGCGAGCTGACCCCACGCCTGACCGGAGGCTGCGGACAGAGCGACGGGCCGCGTGGCTGACCACCAAGCGCGCTGACCGAGCGGGGTCAAAGTGCCCTCGACGGAGAGCGGGCCCTCAGCACTCCAGCCCACCTCGACCGCGCTCGCAATCTCCGCCAGCGAGGCCCAGCTTCGGACACAGGCAGCCGCCACGTCGAGCTGCGCCGCGATCACTTCGTCCCGGACGCGGATGGTCTCATCCCGCAGCGCATCGCACACACGCGCGACTGCAGACGCCTGCAGCGCGGCCTCGAGCGCCGCGAGCGCGGGCAGGTCTATCTGCGCCCTGACCCTCGCGTGGTCGGGCGCTCTCGCGAGCGCGTCGAGGCCCCTCGGCGACGCCGGCACGCGGAGCTCGAGGGCTTCTGCACTCCCCAGTCGCAGAACAATCCCACCGCCGCGGGCCTCGACCCACGCGCGGGTCTCCGACGCTGGATCGGTCAGCGTCGCGAGTCGGCCCGCTCGAGCCGCATCGGCGGAGTCGTCCGCGACTGCAGACCAGCCTCGACCCGCAAGCCACCAACGCAACGCCTCAACGAAACGCTGCACGTTCGGCACAGGCTCAAGCCACAGGGTCTGGCGCGCGCCTTGAGCGACTGCCGCGCCTTGACAGGGATTCGACTGGGCGAAGGACCGCAGCGCGCTTCGCCCAGCGGGCGCCTCGATCGAATAGACAAAGCGCGTCTCGAGCGCGAGCCCCCACGCCTCGGCCCAGCTCGGGTCACCCGGCGTCGGCGAAGGCCATGTGCCCCACAGCAGTCGGCTCGTCCCCCAGTCGCCCGATGGCCCGGGCGCGCGCTCTGCTCCACCGACCGCCGCGATAGTCCCCGAAAGAACCAGGGCGGGGCGCGTAGCGGTCTTCAGCGGACCCGCCGCCGTCGGCCAAGCCACACCTTCGGACGGTGGTGGCGACCGCGTCACGCCCAGCGGGGCACAGGCGCCCAGCGCAAGGCATAGACCGACGAACGCCCGATGCTGGGGGGTCACGCCCTCCGGCGCGCTGGTCGACGGCGCGACCGCACCGCGACGAGCCCTGCGAGCGCGACGGTCAGGCCCCATGCTTCAGACGAGGCGCCACCGGGCCGCGCCGAGCACGCGCGCACGCCTCCGTTGCGGGTATCGACGCGATCGATGCCCGCGTCGAGCCCTGTCTCGGTGATGACCTCGACGACCTCGAACGCGCCCACGACCCGCTTGCTTGAGTTATTGGGGTTCACGACCGTCACGTCGCGGGGGCCGAGTCGCGCGTCAGGCAGCACCTCAAGGTCCCAGCGGAGCGTCGTCGCCATCGGGTCTTCGACTGAACGCGTGATGCGCGGCGCTGTCCCCGCCGAAGCCTGCAGCCCGCCGCCCGCAATCAGGACCGATGCGCCGCAGGCGAAGCCACGACCGAATATCGCAAGCGGCAGCGGTGAGCCGGGCAGCACCTGCTTCGGCACCACCCGCGTAATCTCCTCGACGGTGGTCTCTGGAGGCAAGCACGTGCCGACCTCCTCCACCGCCTCGCCCGCCCCCGGCAGCGGCTCCCCGGGCGCGACCACGGTCAAGAGGCCCGCGCCGGTCGCGCGTGTGCCATTCGGGTTCACAACCGTCACGTCGACGGGCCCAGCAGGCACGTTCGCCTCGACGAGCAAGAACGCTCGGAGCCCATCGAAGCCGGGGTAGTTGCCCGCTTGCGCAACGGCCTCGTACGGCGCGTAAGGGGTAATGCCCGGCCGAGAGAACTCAAGCTGCGCTCCGGTCGCGATGCCCCTGCCCCACACCCAGAGCGACACGTCCCTGCCGGCACGAAACGCAGGGGGCGAGGCCCCAGTCACGACGTCGACATTTCCCATGCCCGGGTCGGGTGGCACTGCCCCGGGCGCCACGACCTCGAAGAGGCCGGCGCCTGTCGCCCGTGACCCATCGGGGCCGATGACCGTGATGTCGACCCGCCCGACGGGCGTGTCCTGCCCGATCTGCAAGTAGTATTGAATGCCGTCTGACTTGCCGTTCTCGGCGGGGACGTTGCGGACGATCTTGAGCGGCAGCTCACCGACGCCCTCCGCCTGGGCGGGACCGAGGCCCGCTTGGCTGAACTCGACGCGCGCGCCATCGACGAAGGTTCGGCCCACAATCCAGAGATTGACCTGCTCGCCCTGAGCACCGTAGCCGGGGCTCGCACGGGTCACGACGTCTACGCCCGTCGGTGCCGGCGGTTCGGGCGCGCTCGGCGCTCCGCTCCCGGGCGCTGAGGGTGCCTGGGTGGGTGCCGCCGTGGGCGCCTGAGTCGGTGGTGCAGGGGCAGCCGCGCCAATCGAGAAGATGCCTCGACCGGTGGCCATCGTCCCATC